>NZ_ATUO01000031.1 GCF_000420245.1 Psychromonas hadalis ATCC BAA-638
AGGATCGGCTTCAAAATTACTTGCGCTTTTGTTTTCAAAATAACCAGTCATTTAGGATTGGCTTCAATATTAGTTGCGATTTTGTTTTTAAAATAGCCAGTCATTTAAGGCTTTTTGGAAACAATTTATCGCAAGTTATTTTGTAACGATCCCTTCAGGCTTTTTGAAAACAATTTAGCGCAAGTTATTATGTAACGATTCCTAAATGCGCTAAAAATTGCCGTGTAACGCATAAGGAGTTTTTAGATTCGTGTTAAGCGATCTTTTATTACTGCTCTGTTTTGCAATCATCAGTGTGATTGTATTTAGGCAACTGCGCCTATCTAATATTGTTGCTTATCTTTTTACTGGGTTTGTGCTCGGTCCTTCCCTGCTTAATTTTCTAGACTCTTACCATGAGATAGAGTTAATTGCTGAGTTTGGCATTGTATTTTTAATGTTTTCGTTAGGATTAGAGTTTTCCCTTAATAAACTCATTGAGATGCGACGTTCTGTCTTTGGGTTAGGGGCGTTGCAGGTTATTGTCTCCTTTTTTCTTTTCTATTTTATCAGCCAATTTTTTGCCATGACATGGCAACAATCATTTACCATCGCAGGTATTTTGACTATGTCATCCACAGCGATCATTGTAAAAGTACTCTCTGACCAGCAACAGTTGCATTCTAAACGTGGCAAGCTTGCTATCGCTATTTTATTATTTCAAGACCTTGCTGTTGTGCCTTTTTTAATTATTATCCCCATTATTGCCGTGCCAAACCTAGAGGGTGGTTTTGTGATGCCACTGCTACTTGCATTTGTAAAAGGCGCATTTTCCGTTGCTGTCTTACTTGCTATCGGCCGTTGGATATTACCCCGTTTTTTTGATGAGATGGGGAAAGTGCGTTTCGATGAAATTTTTATATTATCGAACCTATTTGTGACTCTGTTTGCCGCTTGGTTTACCCAGTTTCTTGGTTTGTCGATGGCACTAGGGGCTTTTCTTGCGGGCATGATGCTCGCTGAAAGCCATTATCGTCATCAGCTCTCTGCGGACATTCGTCCCTTTAAAGATATTTTAATGGCGATCTTTTTTATCTCGATTGGCACTTTGCTCAGTTTTGATATTTTACGTGATAATTTAGTCCTATTGTTATTGATGGTGGTGGGCATGATGCTCGCCAAAATTCTGACTATTACCTTAGCTGCTCTTATCATGAAAGAGAAATTAACCACGGCGCTAGGGGTTGGCATTGCACTTGCTCAGATGGGCGAGTTTGGTTTTATTTTGGTGGCACTGGCCAGTAAGTATCAGTTATTAGATGATGAGGTATCTTCATTATTGATTGCGACGGGGGTTATCAGCATGTCTTTGACGCCCGTGTTGGTGAAATATAGCCAGAAAATAACCCGTGAAGTGTTGCACCACTATGAGAAAGTATTTCATTTTCAAAAAACGTTACCTGGGCAATTTAGCGATCACACCATTATTTGTGGTTATGGGCGCGTCGGTCAGATTGTCTCGCGTTTTTTACGTGCTGAATCACTGCCTTTTATTGTCTTAGACAGAGATCCTATGC
The DNA here is from genome assembly GCF_000420245.1 of Psychromonas hadalis ATCC BAA-638. Lineage (GTDB taxonomy): Bacteria > Pseudomonadota > Gammaproteobacteria > Enterobacterales > Psychromonadaceae > Psychromonas > Psychromonas hadalis. The sequence continues at coordinate 1,557 of NZ_ATUO01000031.1, forward strand.
GTGTGAAAGAGGCGCGAGAAGGGGGCGAGCAGGTCGAGTTTGGTGATGCAAGTCGCCGAGAAATATTGCTGATTGCGGGTATCGAAAAAGCTAAATTGTTGATTATTACCTTTAATGATCTACAACGAGCCTTAGCATTACTGGGACAAATTCGTGCAATAAACCCAAATGTAAAAGTATTGGTACGTACTAAAAATGATCAAGGGCTAGATGCGTTATATGAAGCGGGGGCAACAGAGGTAGTGCCTGAAGTCTTAGAGGGAAGTTTGATGCTAGTCGCACATGTTCTGTTTTTATCGGGTGTACCACGCAAAAAAATAATGCAACGACTTGATTGTGAAAGGCGAACAAAATATCAACATCTACATGGTTTTTATTATGGGAAAGAGAGCCAAAATGAAAAAAACACGTGGAACATTGAACAGATACACGCTGTTGTTTTGCCTGAAACCTCTGAATTTATTGACAGCTTTGTTCTACAGTTTCATTTTAGTGGCGTCAGTATTAAATCGTTACACCGTAAAAGTGGTGATGAGGTATCACTGTCAGAGAAAACGCGCTTTAAAGCGCGCGATGTGGTGTTATTGCAGGGAAATAAAAGTGAACTGTTAAAAGCGGAAAAAGTGTTACAACGAAAAAACTATCAATCTCCTATTTAATAACGATGTTACGCAGTTAAAGTCTGCATTTGTGAGGAGGTAAAAATATTATTCAGAAATAGATGAAGAATATACATTCTTACTTTCATATCTTATTTAGGAAAAAATAATGAAAAAGGATCAAATAGAAAAATTAGTATCGGATTTCCCATTAGTGAAGAAACTAATCAATTTAGAAGAGCTTTCTTGGTTCAATCCAAACATAACAAATATAGCAGAGGCTTTGCATCATATACCATTAAATGAGAATGATGTGCGAGATGCCAGCGATAGATTAACGCGTTTCGCTCCCTATCTGATGAAAGCTTTTCCAGCAACAATTCCAAATAAGGGGATCATAGAATCTGAGATAGAAGAGATCCAGGAAATGAAAGAGGAGTTAATGACTCACTATGATACCAAGATAAACGGAAAATTATTTATAAAAAAAGATTGTCATCTTCCAATATCTGGCTCCATCAAGGCGAGAGGTGGAATCTATGAAGTATTGAAACATGCCGAAGACCTAGCCATTAAAGAAGGATTGATTACTGTTTCGGATGATTATGAAAAATTTATATCGCCAGAATTTAAAGCGTTTTTTGCGGGATATAAGATAGCCGTCGGATCTACCGGTAACTTAGGTTTATCTATAGGTATAATGGGCTCTAAGCTTGGTTTCGACGTGAGCGTTCATATGTCAGCAGACGCTAGACAATGGAAAAAAGATAGACTCAGATCTCATGGAGTGACGGTCGTTGAATATGAATCTGATTATGGTGTGGCCGTCGAGCAGGGAAGAGAAAAGTCTAAAGATGATCCTAAGTGTTTTTTTATCGACGATGAAAACTCACTCAACCTTTTTTTAGGTTATAGCGTAGCCGGAGAAAGCCTCAAGAAGCAGTTCTCGGATCAAGGTATAATAGTAGATCAGGCTCATCCATTATTTGTTTACCTTCCTTGTGGGGTAGGCGGGGGGCCAGGAGGCGTCGCGTTCGGCCTCAAACTTGCTTTTGGTGACGATATACATTGTATCTTCGCGGAGCCTACACATTCGCCTTGTATGCTATTAGGAGTTCATACCGGGCTTCATGATAATATCAGTGTGCAAGACATAGGCATCGATAACATAACAGCTGCCGATGGACTCGCCGTAGGTAGAGCTTCGGGATTCGTAGGAAGAGCCATGGAGCGCATGCTAGGCGGATACTTCACCATAGCAGACGAAGAAATGTATAAGCTTTTGGGAATAATGAACGATTGTCAAAAAATTAAACTCGAACCATCAGCCTTGGCTGGAGTGAAGGGGCCTATCCATGTAGAAAATAATAAAGATTATCTGAAACGCATGGATTTTTCTCCCGAAAAAATGAGAAATGCGACCCACTTAGTCTGGGCCACGGGTGGCGGCATGGTACCCGAAAAAGAAATGAAGCAGTATCTGCAAGCTTCACAGCTTAGGTAGTCAAAACTACAAAGCAACGAAAAAAAACAGAAGTAAAAAGTGAACTAGATACTTATTCTAGTTCACTTTTTAGTCTATATCGATTAATGCTTCATTTTTAACATTCCATGGTACTAATACCAGTCTGATTAACCAGTGAAATTGATTAGATATTGGTATTGTTGATCTTAATAGACTGATAACTCAGGGCGTGACGGTGATTAAACGTTGACTGAATTTCGGGATGAACCTGTGGTTAAATAATGGCCACTGGTTCATCTTTGGAGTCAATAATGACTCAACCCTGTGATTCATTCATTTCCCTTACTACCACTGTATTTCTCGCTGTGTGCGTCGCGTTTTTTTGTGTGGTGAAGATAAGTACACAGGACAAAAGCTATCAATCCCCTGTTTAAAAGAAAGGACTAAATAATTACTCGTGCTTTTACCTCCCCTTGTGCAAAGTGAATATCAATCAAGGCTTCATTGCTAAGCGTTGATGCATCAATTATCACGCGACCTTTTTCATCTTTGACAATCGCATAACCACGGGCAAGGGTTGCTAATGGACTCACACTGTTGAGTTGGTTGATGCCATTTTGTAGATCAGTTTCACTGCGTTGAAGTTTATTCATTATTGCATTTTTTAAACGCGCATTTAGCTGTGATTGTTTTTGTAGTTCAAGGTTAATGGTTTTCTCTGGGCTATGTTGCAGTAAACTTGAATGTAATCGGTTTACCTGTTGCTGTTTACCATTTAGTAATGTATTCATTGCATGTTGTAGGCGCAAGTTGAGTTCGTCTGCAATGAGTGTTTGTTGTTGCAGTTTATGTTTGGGATCTTGTTTAAATAGTTTTTCAGTTAACAGGGCGTGTTGATGTTGAGTACGTTGTAAATTATTACTCATCGCACTTTTTAAACGTGTCACTAATGTTTGTAATTGGGTACTGACAAAGGCTTTGTTTTGACTGACAAGTTCAGCTGCTGCCGATGGCGTTGCAGCACGAATATCAGCGACAAAATCACTGATAGTGACATCTATCTCATGACCTACTGCACTAATAATTGGCAGTGTGCTATTGAAGATAGCGTGCGCAACCCTCGCTTCATTAAAACACCATAAATCTTCTAACGAGCCACCACCACGGCCAACAATTAATAAATCACACTCATTGCGCGCATTAGCCAGTTGAATTTGTGCTGCAACAGATTCTGCGCTACCAGTCCCTTGTACTTGGCTTGGGTAGATAACAACCTGTAAACGTGGATCGCGACGTTTTAATACACTTAAAATGTCGTGCAGAGCCGCCCCAGTAGAGGAGGTGATGATACCGATGCATTTGATGATTTGGGGCAGTGGTTTTTTGTGTTTTTCAGAAAATAATCCTTCTGCAGCCAGTTGACATTTTAACTGATCAAATTGTTGCTGTAATAAACCATCCCCTTCAGGTTGCATACTTTCTATTATTAGTTGGTAATCGCCACGGGCTTCATAAAGGCTTAATTTTCCTCGCACTAATACTTGTTGCCCATGTTTTGGAGTAAACCCTGCTCGTCTGTTATTGCCTTTAAACATCGCACATTTAACCTGTGCACTGTGATCTTTCAAAGTAAAATACCAGTGCCCCGAAACGGCAATGGTGAGGTTGGATATTTCGCCTGATAACCACACCACGCCAAGGCCCGTTTCAAGCAGTGCTTTAGCCGCACGGTTAAGGCGACTAACGCTGTAAATATTACTGTTTTGAGAGTTCATTGATTGATCACTTTCAAGGGATTTAGTGTTGGATATTAGCACTTTTCATGTTTAAGAAAAAGAATGTGTAATAAACGATTTTTTAATTGTACTTATGTCACAAAACGATTAAAATCCATCCGCAATATCACCCCCAAGAAATAGGGGGTGCCTAAATACTCCCAACTATAAGCGAGATATTGCAAAATGCTACGAATTGCCAAAGATGCATTAACATTTGATGATGTATTATTAGTACCAGCTCATTCGACTGTACTGCCAAACACTGCGGATTTAACAACGCAACTTACACAAACAATTAAGCTGAATATTCCAGTCGTTTCTGCTGCAATGGATACGGTAACTGAAGCACGTTTTGCAATCGCATTAGCACAAGAAGGTGGCATCGGTTTTATTCATAAAAACATGTCTATTGAAGTGCAAGCTGAGCAAGTACGTTTAGTTAAGATCCATGAAAGTGGTGTAGTAGCAAATCCTGTTACTGTTTCTCCTACAACTACATTAGGTCAAATCAAAGAGCTAACAGAGCAACATGGCTTTGCGGGTTATCCTGTTGTTGAAGCTTCTGGTGAACTTGTCGGTATTATCACCGGTCGTGATGTGTTGTTTGAAACTGATTTAGAAAAGCCAGTTTCGGCGGTGATGACGGTAAAAGCTAATTTAGTCACTGCAAAACCCAATACCCCACGTGATGAAATTGAAGCGTTAATGCATTCAAAACGTATCGAAAAAGTATTGTTAACCGATGATGATTTCAAGCTTAAAGGCATGATTACGGTAAAAGATTTCCGTAAAGCCGAGCGTAAACCTAATGCGTGTAAAGATGAATTGGGTCGTTTACGTGTGGGTGCTGCGGTAGGCGCTGGCGCGGGTAACGAGTTGCGTATTGATGCGTTAGTTGAAGCTGGTGTTGACGTGTTATTAATTGATTCTTCACACGGTCATTCTCAAGGTGTGCTCGATAGAATTAAAGCAACACGTTTAAGCTACCCAGATTTACAAATTATTGGCGGTAATGTGGCGACGGGTGATGGTGCTAAAGCATTGGTTGCCGCTGGTTGTAGTGCGGTTAAAGTAGGAATAGGCCCAGGTTCAATCTGTACAACACGTATCGTAACAGGCGTTGGTGTACCACAATTGACGGCTATTTCAGATGCGGTTACCGCACTTGAAGGCACTGGTATTCCTGTTATCGCTGATGGCGGTATCCGTTTCTCTGGTGATATCGCTAAAGCACTTGCTGCTGGCGCGTCATGCGTCATGATGGGGAGCATGTTTGCTGGCACGGAAGAGTCTCCGGGTGAAATTATTTTATTCCAAGGACGTTCATTTAAATCATACCGTGGTATGGGGTCATTGGCTGCCATGTCTCAAGGCTCATCTGATCGTTACTTCCAAAGTGATAATGCAGCTGACAAATTAGTGCCAGAAGGTATTGAAGGCCGCGTTGCTTACAAAGGTAAAGTGAAAGAGATTATTCATCAGCAGATGGGCGGTGTACGTTCATCAATGGGGCTAACTGGCTGTGCAACCATTAAAGAGATGAACACCAAAGCGATGTTTGTAAAAATTACCAGTGCAGGTATGGGCGAAAGTCACGTGCATGATGTAGCGATTACCAAAGAAGCACCTAATTATCGCACTGGTGGCTAGTTTATAAGTCCTTACTTGTTAAATTGACCTGTCACGGCGTTGAAAGTGCTCACTGGGTAAACCAAGCTCCGCGCTTTCGCCTTGTTACAGGGCAATTTCTCAGCGTAATCACCTTATAAATATTTCAAATAAAATTAAAAAATAAGGCGTTTTTGTTAACGTCTTATTTATTTAGGAATGATTAAACATGACAACTAACATCCATAAACAACGTATCTTAATCTTAGACTTTGGCTCTCAATATACGCAACTTATCGCGCGTCGTATCCGTGAAATTGGTGTTTACTGTGAGCTTTGGAGCTGGGATGTTTCAGAAGCGGATATTAAAGAGTTTAACCCAAGTGGTATCGTGCTTGCTGGTGGTCCTGAAAGTGTTACTGCTGAAAATTCACCACGTGCGCCTGAATATGTATTTAATGCCGGCGTACCTGTTTTAGGCATTTGTTACGGCATGCAAACCATGTCACATCAACTTGGTGGCGCTGTCATTAAAGGTGAAGGTGAGGGCGAATTTGGTTATGCACAGGTTGAAGTGCAAACGGATTCTAAATTCCTTGCGGGCATTGAAGATGCGTTGTCAGATAGTGGTAATGCGTTACTTGATGTTTGGATGAGTCACGGCGATAAAGTTTCTGCTATCCCTGCTGATTTTATTACCGTTGCTAACACGGCAACCTGTGAATTTGCTGCCATTGCTAATGAAGAAAAACGCTTTTACGGTGTACAATTTCATCCAGAAGTAACCCATACTCGCCAAGGCGAACGTATGTTACGCAACTTTATTGTGGATATTTGTGGCTGTGAAACATTGTGGACATCAGCATCTATTATTGACGATGCAATTGCAAAAATGAAAGAGAAGATAGGTGATGACGAAGTCATATTAGGGCTTTCTGGCGGTGTTGATTCCTCGGTTGTGGCGATGTTATTGCAACGTGCCATTGGTGATAAGCTAACGTGTGTGTTTGTGGATAATGGTTTACTTCGTTTAGACGAAGGCGATCAAGTGATGGAGATGTTTGGCTCGCATTTTGGGTTGAAAATCATCCGTGTTGATGCTGAAAATCGTTTCTTAGATGAGATGGCTGGTGAAAGCGACCCTGAGAAAAAACGTAAAATCATTGGTCGTGTTTTTGTTGAAATTTTTGATGAAGAATCTAAAAAATTATCCAATGCTAAATGGCTTGCACAGGGCACTATCTATCCAGACGTGATTGAATCAGCCGCTACTAAAAATGGTAAAGCACATGTGATTAAATCTCACCATAATGTGGGTGGTTTGCCGGATGACATGGAGATGGGGCTCGTTGAGCCACTTCGTGAATTGTTTAAAGATGAAGTGCGTAAAATTGGGCTAGAGCTAGGTTTACCCTACGAGATGCTTTACCGTCACCCATTTCCAGGGCCAGGTTTAGGCGTACGTGTATTGGGTGAAGTGAAAAAAGAGTATTGTGATCTGCTACGCCGTGCGGATGCTATCTTTATTGAAGAGTTACACAAAGCTGATTATTACCATAAAGTGAGTCAAGCCTTTGTTGTATTTTTGCCTGTGCGCTCAGTGGGTGTTATGGGTGATTGTCGTAAATATGATTGGGTCGTTTCACTACGCTGTGTTGAAACGATTGATTTTATGACGGCGCGTTGGTCACATCTTCCTTATGATCTTATTGGTCATGTTTCAAACCGTATAATCAATGAAATTGATGGTATTTCTCGTGTTGTATACGATATTTCTGGTAAACCTCCTGCGACAATTGAGTGGGAATAATCCTTTTATTTCAATTAAGTAACTAATATAAAACGCTCTTTGAGCGTTTTTTTTACTCTGTTATTGCAACTGAGAAGTTAAGCAGGTTTAGTTGTTGTTTCTTTTATATACTGTGCTACGAAATATGGGCCAATATTTTAAAGGAATAAATAATGGAAGTTTTGAGCCGTAAAACAACCAAACTTGCAACAATTGTTGCCGTTACATTCGCATTAGGTGCTTGCTCTGGTAACAGCGAAGAGAAAAAAAGCACTGGGCATTTTGAACAATCATCAGGGAAAGTCGTTGGAGCTTATTTCCCTGATTGGCGTGTCTATGATGACGTACCCTACTTACCTTCACAAATTCCAGCGGGCGATTTAACCCATGTGATCTATGCATTTTTAACCATGTGTGGAACGCACCCCTCTGATACGGGGGAAGCGTTACTTAAACAGATTGAAGAAACCTGTAAAGATAAACCAGAGTTCACTGCGATTGTCGCTGATCAAAAAGCAGCTTATGGTTTAACACTCGCCGACGGCACTGAATATGAAGGCCACTTTGAGCAGTTTAAAACGCTTAAAATTGCTAATCCCCATCTGACTGTTTTACCCTCGTTTGGTGGTTGGACGATGTCTCAACCTTTCCATGAGATGATTAAAACAGATGCTGGGCGTAAACAGTTTGTTGAATCTGCTATTAAATTGGTTGAAGACTCTGAGGTGTTTGATGGTATTGATCTTGATTGGGAATACCCAGGCGGTGGTGGTTTAACAACCGCATCGTGGGATCCTAAAACAAAACTAAGCACTGTGGTGATGAAACATGAAACCAAAATGTTTACCCAGATGCTAAAAGAGTTACGTGCTGGTCTTGATGCCTTAGGCGAAAAAAATGGTCGTCACTATGAATTAAGTGCCGCCGCTGGAGTGCCACCTGCAAAAGTAGCCAACATTGATTACCCAGAAGCAAGTAAATATATTGATCACTGGTTTGCTATGACCTATGATTTTTTTGGTGGATGGAGTACTAATGATATTGGTCATCTTTCTAATCTTAAAGGCAGTGGTGACCTAAAATGGTGGTCTGGCTCTGACGGGTATATTGCGGGCATGTTGAAAGCGGGTCTGCCTGCCGAAAAACTTGTATTAGGTGCTGCGTTTTATGGGCGTGGTTGGACTGGGTTAACAAATTATCCAGAAGGTCGTCCATACGCTAAAAATGAAGATGATACCTATGCAACAGCTGAAGCGGGTATAAAGCTTGATCTGCCTTATCATGAAATTCAAAAAATGGTCACCGATGAAAAATCGGGTTGGGTTGAATTTTATGATGCAAAACATGATGCTGCTTTTGCGTGGAATGAAGTACAAAAAGGGTTTATTTCTTATGACAATGCGCGCTCTGTCGAAGCGAAAGGCAACTGGGTATTAGCGCGAGGTTTTGCGGGTATTTTCGCTTGGGAGGTCACTCATGACCAAAATAATGAATTAGTTGAAGCGATGAATAAAGGGGTGAAAAATATCCCCGTTAAGTAATGATCTACTTTTAAACTAACAAAGGGTTATCTTTTTAAGATAGCCCTTTTTATTTTATCGGCAAAAGTGCGGGGTACACTTTATCTTCATATTTTTACTGTTATTATAGCGGTTTTGATTAAGAGTGATGGAACATGACGTTAGTAATTGAAATATTAGGTTGGACAAGTGTATTTTTTTATATTGTATTACTTGTTTTTAATGGCATGAAAAATATGCGTTTAGCTTCTTTTTTATCGGTTGCTAATGATGTTACTTGGGGATTTATGATTGGTGTTATGCCCAAAGTTTTGCTTAATTTAGTGGTCGGTAGCGTTACCTTTTATCGTTATCTTTGTGACTTCACTAAAACACCTAAAAAAGTGATTAATCTGTTCTTATTGCTGATGATGATAGGTTTACTCTATTTTATCTATTTTGCAGTCAATGACTACTTAGCAAACCCTTCTACAGGTTTACTGCTCACTTGGTTTGATTTTATTATTATTTTAACTGCGTTAAGTGTTAAGCAGATCCGTTTATTTCAGGTGTTCATGCTTATCTCTGCATTTTTAGGCGGTTATGCCTACTACCTTTTAGGGATTGAGCAGATGGTAGTGATAAAAATCATTGTTGCTATTATAACCAGCTATAAGTTATTGATTCATCCTCATTTCCCTCAGCTAGAAAATAAACTGTTGTTTTGGAAAGAAGTCTAATTTTTATTGCATTACACATAAGGTAATTTTGATGCGTCTGTTTTTTATAGCCTTACTTTTTCTCTTATTGCTGGTGCAATATCACTTGTGGTGGGGGAAAAATGGTATACAAGATAATCAACAATTAGCTGCAGAAGTGGCTCTTGCGAAAGAGAGTAATGCCACACTTGTTTTACGTAATAATATGATGTTTTCTGAAATTGATGATCTTAAAAGTGGCTCAGAAGCGATTGAAGAGAGAGCGCGTAATGAGCTTGGCTTAGTGAAAGAGGGCGAAACCTTTTTCCGTATTGTCCCTAAATATTAGGCGTGAAAAGTAAGAGGTAGTTATGTAATGAACAGAAATTTAATTGCGGTTATTGCCGCAGCGGGTATCGGTAAACGTGTTGGTGCAACGATCCCCAAACAGTATTTACCCCTGCTTGATAAAACAATTATTGAATACAGTTTGCGCCCTTTTCTTAATCATCCAGAGATAAGCCGTGTGGTTGTTTCATTGGCTAAAAATGATCAATGGTTTGCTCATTTAGCGGTTGCTAAGCATCCTAAAATAGAAACGGTGATTGGTGGTGCTGAGCGAGTAGATTCTGTTTTAGCTGCATTAAATGTTATCGATGCCGATGATTATATCTTAGTGCATGATGCTGCGCGTCCTTGCATTCGTACTACTGATATTAATAAATTGATCAAGCAAGTTAAAAGTAACCAACAAGGTGCTATTTTAGCCAGCAAAGTACGCGATACCATGAAGCGCAGTGATCATCATAATGAAATTATTACCACGGTAGAGCGCGATAACCTTTGGCATGCTTTAACGCCACAAATGTTCATTAATAAACAACTTACTGATGCGATTAACAGTGCTACTTACCCGGATAAAATAACCGATGAAGCTTCTGCACTGGAGATGTGTGGTTTGCCTGTTACTATTGTAGAGGGTCGTTCAGATAATTTAAAAGTAACCCGTGAAGAAGATTTGCAACTCGCCACTTTTTACCTATCACAAGGAGAATGAAGATGATCCGTATTGGTCATGGTTTTGATGTACATAAATTTGGTGGGCAGGGCCCTATCACCATTGGTGGAATTAAAATTCCCTATATGCAAGGTTTGATAGCACATTCAGATGGAGATGTGGCATTACATGCGTTATGTGATGCTATTTTAGGGGCATTAGCACTCGGTGATATCGGTAATCATTTTCCCGATAATGATGAAAAATATGCCGGTATTGATAGTCGTCAATTATTAAAAGAGGTGTTTCATCATGCGTTTACCAAGGGCTATAAAATAGGCAACATTGATCTGACTATTGTTGCTGAAAACCCTAAAATGGCCCCGCATATTCAAGCGATGCGTAGTGAAATTGCCTCTTTATTAGAGACAAAAGTTGAAAATGTAAATGTCAAAGCAACCACCACAGAGAAATTAGGTTGTATTGGGCGCAGTGAAGGTATTGCTACACATGCTGTGGTACTGCTATTAAAAAAAGAGTGTTAAATGAGTCGTATCGAAGAGCAGAAACAAGTTTTTAGTTTAGATTTTAATTTTTTATATGGGAAACCTAAAAGCACAGGTATTTATAAACAGCGCTGTGAAGACTTTATCGTTAAGGAAGATCTAGGGTTTGAATTAACAGGAGAGGGTGAACATGTTTGTTTATGGATTCAAAAGGTGGGTGAAAATACCCAGTATTTAGCACGCCAGTTAGCTAAATTTGCCGATATCCTTGCCCGTAATGTCAGTTATGCAGGCCTTAAAGATAGGCAGGGTGATACTTGGCAGTGGTTTTCATTACACATCCCGGGAAAAATCACACCCGATTTTAGTCTGTTTGAATCACCAGGCGTCACTATTCATAAAGTGATCCGCCACCATAAAAAGATAAAAATAGGAGCGTTAGCGGGTAACTACTTCTCCATTACACTGCGTGAAATTAGTGATAAACAGGCATTTGAGGAAGCGTTACTGAAAGTGCAAGAGGGAGTGCCTAATTACTTTGGAGAACAACGTTTTGGTTTTGGTGGTTTTAATATTAATGCTGCATTAACCCTATTTGCAGGGCGGAAAATTAAAGATAGATTCAAACGAGGCATCTATTTAAGTGCCGCACGCAGTTATCTTTTTAACCAAGTTGTTTCTCGTCGTGTGGCAGATAATTTATCTAGTCAGCCTCTTTTAGGTGATTGTGTACAATTTGTGGGAAATCGTTCCTTCTTTGTACTTCCCGATCTTAAGTCGCATAGCTTACAGCGTTTACAATCTCGCGAAATTTGTCTTACTGCGCCTTTATGGGGAGAGGGAGAACTTACTTGTGAATCAGACGCTAAACACTATGAAACGGAGAGTTTAAAACATTACCCTGAATTACAGGCAGGACTCGCTAAAAATGGTTTACGGCAGGAGCGTCGCCCATTACTCTTAAAGCCAGAGCAACTGTCAGCAGATTGGCTTGATGAAAAAACGGTCTGTATTAACTTTTATTTACCATCAGGGTGTTATGCCACCACGGTATTAAGAGAGCTAATACAATGAGTTTATTGATCAGTAATGATGATGGTGTTTATGCGCCTGGATTAGAAGCGTTATATCAATCATTAAAATCAATCTCAGAGGTAACGGTGGTTGCACCTGATAGAAATCACAGTGGTGCAAGTAATGCGCTAACGCTTGAAAACCCACTGCGCATTCAACTGCTGAGTAATGGTTTTACATCGGTAAGTGGTACACCAACAGATTGTGTACACCTTGCCCTTAATGAACTGTGTGAATGTCCGCCTCAAATGGTGGTATCGGGCATCAATGCCGGTGCTAATATGGGGGATGATGTTCTCTACTCTGGTACTGTTGCTGCCGCTATGGAAGGGCGTTTTTTAGGACTTCCTGCAATGGCAGTCTCATTGGCGGGTAAAAGGCACTATCAAAGTGCTGCTTTATACGCTAAGTTGCTGGTTAAAAAGCTATTAAGTGAACCTTTACCACAAAATCAAGTGCTTAATGTTAATGTACCAGACCTGCCTTTTGAACAGATAAAAGGGATTAAAATCACTCGCTTAGGAAAGCGCCACCAAGCAGAGATGATTGAAAAAGGCGTTGATCCCCGTGGACGAGAAATTTTTTGGGTTGGCCCGCCAGGGAAAATAGCCGACGCAGGAGAAGGAACTGATTTTCATGCCATTGAGCAGGGATATGTTTCGATTACTCCCTTGAAAATTGACCTTACCGCGACGGAGCAGCTTAATACTTTAACTGCTTGGCTTGATTAAGTTGTTAGCAGTACAGACTGATTTTAAACCTTTAACTTTTTAAATATGGACGATAATTATCGTGAAAATATTTTCTCCTCTTTATGCCAAAGTAATGCTTTGGTCAAAACATAAACATGCCCATTATTACCTTTATATTACCGCCTTTGTCGAGTCTATTTTTTGGCCTATCCCTGTGGATATTATGCTTGCTCCGATGGCACTTGCTAAGCCCAAACTTGCATGGCGTTTTGCCTTAGGGGCAACTATTTTTTCCGTATTAGGGGGAGGGGTGGGTTATTACATTGGTCATGCCCTGTATGATCCGGTAGTAGTGCCTTTTATCGAATTTATGTCTTATCAAGGGAAAATGGAAGTGGCACAAGATTGGTTTACCAAATGGGGTATAATGGTGATTTTTATTGCCAGTTTTACCCCTATCCCCTTTAAAGTATTTACTATTACCGCAGGGGTAATGAGCATGGCATTCTTGCCTTTTATATTAACCGCTTTAGTGGGGCGTGGTTTACGTTTCTTTTTAGTGTCTGGATTAATGGTGATGGGGGGAGAAAAGATGGAAGCGAAGTTGAGTAAATATATTGATAATTTAGGCTGGGCAACTATTTTAATTGTTATCATTGCTTATTTTATACTTAAGTACTAATGTTTTTCCGCCTCGTATTACTCTTTTTATGCATTTCAAGTTTGCTTGCTTGCTCCTCTTCAGGGGGGCGAGCCCCCGTTACTGATATTACTCTGAAAAATAATAATAAAACTGGACCTAAAATTGCTAGTAAAGTTGTGAGTCAAAAAACTTACACCGTCAAAAAAGGTGATACCTTATATGGCATTGCATGGAAAACGGGAGGGAATGTCAATTCACTTATTCAACATAACGGGCTTAAGGCACCTTACTTGATTCGTAAGGGGCAAGTATTACAGTTAACGTCTGATAAGCGTCTCTCTGCAAAAAAAGAAAACAGTAAAGGTGATCTACCTTCCCAAAATGTAAATAAAAAGGGCAAGTCAGACTGCACAGCTCAAAACTGCAATAAAAACAACTCAGTGGAGGTTGCTCAGAAAAAGACAAAGGCATACTCTGCTAATGAAACCGATAAAAAAACTATTGCAAAAAAAAATAAAAAAATAAAAAATGCAAAAGTAAGCGGTTGGTCTTGGCCTGTAAAAGGTAAATTAACCAAACGATTTTCGGCATCGCAAGCTGGCATGCAAGGTATCAGCATTGTGAGTAAGCGAGGGAGCTCTATTATTGCATCAGCATCTGGGAAAGTGGTGTATGCCGGTAGTGGATTACGAGGATACGGTAATTTGATTATTATTAAACATAATTACGATTACTTAAGCGCTTATGCACATAACGAAACACTATTAGTTGGTGAAAATGAGCAAATAAAGAGGGGCCAAAAAATAGCAATAATGGGTGATAGTGGTAGCGATCATGTCCACCTTCATTTTGAGATCCGTTATCGAGGGAAATCGGTGGATCCATTGCGTTATTTACCTAAAAGGTAATTATCCTTCATTATTGTGTCATAAAAATCAGGTATCTTGAAAGGGGTAAGTTATGGTTCATTATGCATTAAAAAGTTCAACAGATAAAAACAGTATCAGTGTCGTAAAGGGAGCATTAAAAATGGCAGAAGCCAAGAAAAGTAAATTGGCCAAAGGGAAGAAAAAACCGGCATTAAAGGGGGCAGAAAATAAGGTAATTACTCATATAAGTAGTGCCGATACGAAGGTGATGGATGCAACGCAACTTTATCTTGGGGAAATAGGTTTCTCTCCACTTTTAACCGCTCCAGAAGAGGTTTATTACGCAAGGCGTTCGTTACGCGGTGATGAAGTATCACGCAAGCGTATGATTGAGAGTAACTTACGCTTAGTAGTGAAAATCTCGCGTCGTTATAATAACCGTGGTTTATCATTGTTAGATCTTGTTGAAGAGGGGAATTTAGGACTTATCCGTGCTGTTGAGAAGTTTGACCCTGAAAAAGGCTTTCGTTTTTCTACTTATGCCACATGGTGGATCAGACAAACCATTGAACGTGCGATAATGAACCAAACTCGTACTATTCGCCTCCCTATACATATTGTAAAAAAACTCAATGTGTATCTAAGGACTGCGCGTGAACTTGCTCATAAGCTTGACCATGAGCCGACAGCGGAAGATATTGCCAAAGAACTTGATGTACCTGCAAAAGAGGTGTCTAAAATACTAAAACTCAACGAGCGCATTAGTTCTGTTGATACCCCCATCGGTAATAATTCCGATAAAGAGTTACTTGATATTATTCCCGATCGTAAAGAAGCAACACCAGAGCATGAGTTACAAGATAATGATATGAAACTGCGTATTGTGGATTGGTTAGAAGATCTCAACCCTAAACAACGTGAAGTATTAGCAAGGCGCTTTGGTTTGTTAGGTTATGAAGCTGCAACACTTGAAAATGTGGGTAAAGAGATCGGGTTAACCCGTGAGCGTGTGCGTCAAATTCAGGTAGAAGCATTGAAATGTTTACGTGATGTACTGTCGCAACAAGGCCTCTCTATCGAGTCATTGTTTCAGGTGTAATAAATAAACTGTTCGCTATAAATAAAAAACACATCTATTAATGTGTTTTTTTATTTATAGCGAGTTGTTTTTTAAACTAAATCAGTCATCGAAAAAACAAAGCTTTGATCTATCTCACGCAACTCTCTACTGAGACGTTGTTTTGCTTTAATTTCCTCTATTTCACGCCATTTTCGTGTGCGAGTTGGTTTTTTATTCGAAATGAAAAATAGCGACTCTTCATTAATTATCTGCGTCTCAATGTTGTGCATTTGCATATTCCACTCTCACTCTATTAAGTTGCCCTATTGATGGGATGGTTAAACCATACTCAATAAATATTGCAGTTTTATTAAGCAAATAGTTTATTTTTAAAAGAAGTGATTTTTAATCACTGATTTGATTAGCAAAAAATATTCATTCAACTAAGCTAAATATTTAACCTCTCAATTTGTAGGCATTTATCGTTATGGCATTACCAGCTAACTTCTTTTCGACTCAATCAGTATTGGTTGTTGATGATATCGACACAATTCGTAGTGCGGTAAAAGGCATGTTACAAATGTTAGGTTGTAAAGACATTGCCATTGCCAGTAATGGTGATCGGGCACTAGAGTTGTGTGAAGTAGCTCAATTCGATTTTATATTGTGTGATTTTAATCTTGGTAAAGGTAAAGATGGTTACCAACTTTTTGAAGAGTTGAAACTACGAGATTTAATGAAACCCAGTACGGTATTTATCTTAATTAGCGCTGAAACCGCATTGCAAGTGGTGCATGGTTTAGTTGAGTTACAACCTGATGATTACCTATTAAAACCTTTCTCCTATAAAACATTAGAAGCTCGCTTAGTGCGGGCGCTTGAAAAGCGAAAAGTGTTGGGAGGTATTTATGATAGCCTCGCGGTTAAAGATTATAAAAAAGCGCTTTATGAGTGTGGTAAAGCCTCTAAAGGGAATCATAAATACAGTTTATCTATTACCCGTCTTAAAGGTGAAGTTTTACTTAATTTACACCAGCCACAATCTGCATTCGACTTATATGATTCAATTTTAGAATTTCGTGATTTTTCGTGGGCGAAATTAGGTAAAGCGATCGCTTATTACCATCTTGGAGACTACACAAACTCAGCAAAAATATTAAATGAGCTTTGTGAATTACCTGAAACACGCATTGAAGCACTCAATTGGCTATCGAGTATCTATGCACAGCGCGAGTGTTACTCTCAAGCGAAAGAAATTTTGGTTGAGTCGGTTAAGTTATCCCCTAAAAATATCCCTCGGCAACGTGCGCTTGCGAACCTATCATTACTTGAGGGAGACTGGGAGATTGCACAGCGTTGCTTTAAAACAGTATTAGACAATACGCGATTTTCCGTGCATGAGCATATTAAGCACCATTTTAACTATATTCATTGTATCTTAGATAAAGTTACAGCAAGTAATGAGTTGCAACAAGCTAAAGTATTTTCACAAACGCAAGCCATTTTGAAAAGTGCCTCATTACGTTTTGATAAAGATCGTTTTCATGAATTAGAAAAAGTGGTGTTTACACGTATTATGGTGATGAAAAAATTACTTAAAAGTGCGGCTGAGTCACTGCATGATGTTGATGTGGAAATGGTGATTAGTTGTGGGCGAGACAGTGGTTTAGCACTCGCAAAAGCGTGGTTTGAGTTAGGTAACTATGAAAAATATGATGAGATAATGGCATTAATTGATCTACCAGAAAACGATAATAGTATTGAGATGATGAGTGAGTTGTTAGTCGTTAAAAAAGTAGAAAAAGAGACAAAGGATAAAATTGCTAAATTACTTGCATTGAATGAGCAGGGGATCAAACTCTTTAAAAGTGGTTTATATCCCGCTTCAAGTACCGTTTTCTTAGAAGCGCATGAAATAATGCCCAACAACGTACAATTAGCACTCAACTTAGGGCAATCGATGACCAAAGGCTGGCCACCTAATGAGTCATTTCCAGTTAAGAAGCGTGTTGCTAAACATTGTATTAATGTGATTGAAGCCAATCAATTAGATGAGCTTTCTGGTAAACGTTATCGCGCCATTGAAAAAGAGTTAAAAGCTATCTAATGCAAAAGCAATCTGCTTTTACGTTGATTGAACTATTAATATCAATGGCGGTCTTGATGATTTTAATCTCAGTGGCTAGCCAAAGTTATAACCGTTTATTTGCACACCAAGCGTTGACAGCAAGTGGTGAAAGACTGTATCAGTTTTTACGTTTAGCGAATTCTCAATCGGTTAAATATAATAAAAAAGTGTATGTACATTTTTGTCAACAAGGGACAACTGACAGATGGATGATGGCACTCAGCGAGCAGAGTGCGTGTGATTGTTTTACTGATAATAGTTGCTTATTAGATGGTTTGCAGCAGAGAGCAGAGTTAAGTGATGGTAAGTTGGTTTCTACCTCTGTAGACGATATTACCTTTAATGGATTGCAGGCTTCTTACAACCCGATGCGTTTTAGTGTTAATGCAGGTAGTGTTATCCTTAAGGATAACAACGGTTATAAACTGAAAGTGATTCAATCTACCATGCGTCTTAGAATTTGTACCCCCAATGGCCCTCAACTTGGATATAAGCAATGTTAATAAGTCAGCTTAAACACAGTTTTAAAGGCAATAAAGGTTTTTCACTGGTTGAATTATTGATTGCTCTGTTGTTAGGCTCTGTGCTGCTCGCAATGGTGATCGGTTTATATGTGACAGGGGTTTCAACGGGGGCTAAAAGTTTAAAATATTCTCGCCTGCGTACAGATTTGCAATCTATTATTGCCATGATGGAAACGGACATTCGCCGTGCAGGTTATGGGAAAAACGCTTATTTAGTCGGGGCGGGGGCGGATAAAACCATTGATATTAATGATGTTGATATTACTGTTAGTAGTCATATTGTTAAGGCGAATAGTTGCATTGTTTATTATTATAATCATAACAATACACCTGCTATCGAAAGTGAAAATAAAATGGCATTTCGTTTAAATAGCGATGCTATTGAATTTAGCAGTGGCGTTGGAAAGGTTGCCAATGCGGTTTGTGCGACATCAGGTTGGACGGATATATCTGATGATCAATTTATCACCATTACTCACCTCAGTTTTACTGAAAATATAGTTTCTAGTGCATCCGCTACCATCCGTAGTGTAAAAATAGTCTTAGAGGGAGAGCTAAAATCGGATAGTAGCTATAAACATTCAATCACTACGCGCGTACAAGTGCGTAATATCGAATTTAATTAAGTCAGAATCTCATTGGTTTGTTAATTCCTAGCAATTTATTCGTTTACTTCAATAACTCCTCGTCATTTTATCTATTCTGGTTATAGAATCATCTATTTACTTTTATTTGGAGTGAAATATGACATTTTCCCTTAATGGTTTGTGGGTAGTTGACTGCCTTGATCAAACTAAAAATATTAATAACCTCGCTATTACCCTGCCTGGTGATATGCATAATGCGTTAATTAAAGCGGGGAAAATGGAATCTCCTTATTGGGCAACCAATGAAAAACAGGTGCAGTGGGTAGGGGAATGTGAATGGTTATTACATCGTAATTTTGAGTTAACGGCTAAGCAGTGTGATGTGGCAAGCTTAGATCTCTGTATTGAATATTTAGATACGATTGCAGAGATTAAAATTAATGGGCAACGTGTGGCAACCAGCCGTAATATGTTTGTTGCATTAAAACTTAATGTTTTACCCTTTGTTAATGTCGGGTCTAACAACATTGAGATCCTATTAAAACGCGCGGACCTTGAAGCAAAAGCAGAAGCGGAGAAACTACCGTTTCCAATCCCTTGGGCGGTGGGCAATAACCAGATCCCACATATGAATACATTGCGTAAAGCACAATGTCACTCAGGTTGGGATTGGGGTATTTGTCTCTTAGTTGCGGGTGTTTATGGTGATATCACCCTTACGCCGATTCAAAAAACACGCTTAGTTGCAGTGCAAACCGATCAAAGCTGGCAGGGAGAACGCTGTGAGTTAACCGTTTCTATTGAATTTGAAAAGCTAACGGATGATATCGAAACGGTGGTGGTGAATTTTTCAGGGCAGCAATTAAGCGCTCAATTAGACCCTGAGCACAAAAGCCAACCGTTCTCTTTTGTTGTTGAAGATGCAAAGCGTTGGTGGCCTGCAGGTTATGGTGAAGCACATCTTTATGATTTGAGTGTTGAGCTTGATGGGCAACGCATCAATAAAAAAATTGGCTTGCGTGAACTGCGTTTAATTACTGAAGAGGATGAAACGGGCTCAAGTATGTTGTTTGAGGTGAATGGTTTTCCTATTAGCGCAAAAGGTGCGAATTGGATACCGCTCGATGCGATGCCAGGGTTAAACAGTGATCAACGTTATCGTCAACTGCTAACCGATGCACATGCTGCTAATATGAATATGATCCGGGTTTGGGGCGGTGGTATTTATGAGCATGATATATTTTATGAACTGTGTGATGAGTTAGGTCTATTAGTGTGGCAGGATTTGATGTTTGCCTGTGCGCTCTACCCATCGACCCGTGATTTTGTTGAAAATGTCGTTGAAGAGGTCGATTACCAAGTAAAGCGTCTGCGTAACCATAGCTGTATCGCCCTCTGGTGTGGTGACAATGAAGTGATTGGTGCGATTGGTTGGTATCCTGAATCACGTAAAAACCGTGAAAAATATGTGGTTAATTATGATCGTTTAAACCGCGCGCTTGAAGAGGCGGTATTAAATGCCGATAGCAGTCGCCGTTTCTGGGCAAGTTCACCTTGTAACGGAGAGCTTGATTTTGGTGATGCTTGGCATGATGATAATTGTGGCGATATGCATTATTGGGATGTTTGGCATTCGGGTAAGTCGATTGATGCTTATACCACAGTAAACCCGCGTTTTTGCAGTGAGTTTGGTTTTCAATCATGGCCTTCACTGCCGACGGTAAAACAGTTTGCACCAACCGAAGATTGGAATATTACTTCTCCCTCTTTTGAAGGGCATCAAAAAAATGGCCGTGGTAACTCAATTATTACTGAGATGTTTACCCGTTATTATCGTTTTCCAAAAAGCTTTGAGCAGATGTTATATCTGAGCCAAGTACAGCAAACGGTGGCAATTAAAACCGCGAGTGAATACTGGCGTGCGATTAAGCCGATTAACCGTGGTATTTTATATTGGCAGTTAAATGACTGTTGGCCAGTGAGTTCATGGTCATCTATCGAATATGATGGTCGCTGGAAACAGCTTCATTACCAAACTGCACGTTTCTTTGCGCCTTTGTTAGCGGTTTTTGTTAAGTCTGAGCAAACATTATGCTTACAAGTGGTTAGTGATAAACGTGAATGTTGTGATGTTAGTGGGGAGTTAATTTGGCAATCATGGTCTGGTGAACTTTTACATCAAGAAACGATAAATGCAACCATTGAAGCGGATGCTAATGTTAAAGTCTGGTCTTGGCCGATGGATAAATTAACAGGGCGAGAAGATGAAGGTTTCTTTTATGTGAAGCTTGCTAATGACGAAGTTAGTTTTGACAACACGCATTTTACAGCAAAAGCCAAGCAGTGCCGATTTATTGATCCTGAGTTACGCATTGATGTATTACAAGATGAGTTGGGTATTAAAGTGGAAATTAAAGCAAAAAATCCTGCTTTCTTTGTTCACTTAGAGTATGAAGGGAAAGGGCGTTTCACCGATTCAAGCTTTACTCTGTTAGCAGGAGAAACACGCTGTATTGGTTATATTGGTAATGCAAGTTTAGAGGAATTAAAAGTGGGATTAACTGTTTATGATCTCTATCATAGCTACGCATGATCCTGTAAATTAAGGTTATTATTTATCCCTATGTTACCTTGCTGACTTTGTATCTTGAAGTATCACGGGTAAATAAGGCTAGTTTGCAAAAACTAGCCTTTCTTTTTTCAGAGGTTACATTTGTTTATACTTTCCGCCAAAACATGGCTCACTACTTATTTTATCAACTTTTATTTTATCTGGGGTGTTTTCCTACCGTTTTGGGGGATCTGGTTAACGGGGCAGGGGGTGAGCACTGAGCAAGTAGGACTGCTTTTTTCTATTGGTTTAGTGTTGCGTTTTGTCAGTAGTTTAACAATATTGCCGCGTGTATCAAAGGGCAGTGCGACATTAAAATTGATTCGTATTTTGGCTTTTATTATTCTGCTTTGCTTTGCCTCTCTCTTTTATCTTAAAGGGTATCTTTGGCTCGCCACATTAACATTATTGATTAATTTCATGATGGCACCAATGATGCCATTGGGGGATATTATAGGCAGTCGATTAGTCAAACAGATTCAGCTTGATTATGGTCGAGTACGTTTATGGGGATCATTGAGTTTTATTGCAGGCTCTACCATTGTTGGTTGGTTAGTGGTTGATTTTGGATTACAGGCGATACTGGCTCTGATTGTTTTTATGTCAGCCGTCATGTGGGCATTTACACTTGCAAACCTCTCCCCGCCGCTAGTGGATGAGAGTAAAGAAAAAATAGAACATAAACCATCATTGTGGCGTATGTTGAAAAAGCCAGAACTGTTACTGTTTCTATTAATTGTGGGTTTTATACAGGGAAGTCACGGTGCTTATTATGCGTTTAGTACTATTTACTGGGATAGTGTCGGTTTATCGGGAAGCAGTATCGCTTGGCTGTGGACAATTGGGGTGTTTGCTGAAGTATTGATTTTTCGTTTTAACAGTAAACTGTTTGGTAACTGGTCTATTAAGCAGATGTTACTATTAGCACTTATTGGTGGGATTATTCGTTGGGCCACTTTTTCCATGACAGAAAATTTTATTCTATTGGCGATGATACAAACATTTCACGGCCTTACTTTTGCGGTTACCCATTTGGCCGCCATTCGTTATATTAGCCAACAAAAATCATCACAGCTAGTTGCTTACCAAAGTCTTTATTCAGGTATTGCTTTGGGATTGATGATGGCGCTGTTTACTTACATTGCAGGGATCTCTTATGAGTCGCTACAAGGCGATCTGTTTCTACTTTCAGCGGTATTGTTATTGCCTGTTTTCTTGTTACTTAAAATTTGGAAAATAAAATAATGAACTTTTATAAAAATTCGTGGACTAATTTTTATCTTTATTTAAATAATACCTTTGCCAATTTTTATTTAAGCTTAAAATGGTATTTTATACCAATATAAATCAAACGCTTACAGGTGAAAAAGTCAGCCAAAATGGGTCGGTTTCCATTTTGATGAAAGTATTGTTAAACTGTTAGTCTTGAAAATGGCATAAAATGCCCATATAGTTAAAGCATAACGTATTTATTTGGGAATCATTATGTTTACAAAATTATTTATTCTATTCACGACTGTTTCACTGTTGGAAATTTTTGTACTTGTAAAAGTGGGTAACTTTTTAGGTGCTTGGCCAACGGTTAGTTTGGTGGTGGTAACCGCTCTGATTGGCTCTGCACTGGTACGTAGCCAAGGGTTACAGTTGCTGCAACAACTACAACAACGTATAGCAAAAGGTGAGATGCCAGGACAACAGCTTATTGAAGGTATTATGTTAATTACTACGGGCGTATTATTGGTCACCCCGGGTTTTGTCACTGACTTGTGTGGTTTATTGTTATTACAACCTGCAATTCGAGGGGCTATCGCAAAAACAATTTTAGCCAATGTTAAGTTTTCTCCCGCCACAATGTCGAGTGGTTTTTCGCCATCACATTCTGGTTTTTCCAAAAATAATATTGATAACGATGTGATTGAAGGTGAGTTTGAACGTAAAGATGATAACAAATAGATTTTGTTGATTAAAGTCGCATGATTGACAATTTAGTCAGCTTAAAGGTCGGTTAAACTTATTAAATCAATTATTTTGGTTGAAATTTATTTTTAATTCATTAATTTATCATAAAAATACGGTATATAGGCGCCTCTAAGAATTTAGTTATTAAAAAAAGGATTAATTGTGGATATTAAAAGTTCAATTACACTCAGAAGCTTTAAAAAATATCAGCCTCGCCAAATTGCAAAATTTGTAAAAGGATTTTTCAATGGTCGTATCTTTATCGTTGGTTTAGGTCGTTTAAGAGTTATTGAAGGAAAAGTCGTTGCGTATCAACATCAAAAAAAAGAAAAAAGTATTATGATTGTGGTCAGTGAAATTAATAAAATTATCAGTGAAATGTCGCAACGAAAAGTAATGTTAGGCTAGGTTAATTTCTTTTTCATCAAAAAAATTACAATCCGTATTTTTTAATACGGATTTTTTTATTTAAAATGATTCATTTACTCTTGATTCTCAATTGTTCATCCCCATCTATTTGTTAATATTAACCCCGTTCATTACATTAAAGGAACTCTAATGACTATTCGTCCATTACATGATCGCATTATTTTAAAACGCACTGAGCAAGAAACTAAATCGGCTGGAGGCATTGTATTAACAGGTAGCGCAGCTGAAAAATCAACACGTGGCGAAGTTATCGCTGTGGGTAATGGCCGTATCTTAGAAAATGGTGAAGTACGCCCGTTAGACGTAAAAGTGGGTGATATGGTCATTTTCAGTGAAGGTTATAATATTAAAACTGAAAAAATCGACGGTGAAGAAGTTTTGATTTTAAGTGAAAATGATATTTTAGCCATTGTTGAATAAATAGAATTTGGAAGTACGGCTTCAGCCGTGCAAGCCACGTAGTGGTACTTATAAAAGAAAGGAAAAAAATATGTCTGTAAAAGAAGTGAAATTTGGAAATGATTCTCGTCTAAAAATGCTAGCGGGCGTTAACGTATTAGCTGATGCTGTAAAAGTAACGCTAGGCCCTAAAGGTCGTAACGTCGTTATTGATAAAAGTTTTGGCGCACCACACATCACTAAAGATGGTGTTACCGTTGCGAAAGAGATTGAACTTGAAGACAAGTTTGAAAATATGGGCGCACAAATGGTGAAGGAAGTTGCTTCACAAACGAATGATGCTGCCGGTGACGGAACAACAACGGCAACGGTGCTTGCACAGTCAATTATCGCAGAAGGTCTTAAAGCGGTTGCCGCGGGTATGAACCCGATGGATTTAAAACGTGGTATCGATAAAGCAGTAAAAGCCGCCGTGATTGAGCTAAAAAAATTATCGACGCCTTGTTCTGATACAAAAGCGATCACACAAGTAGGTACTATCTCTGCAAACTCTGATACTGAGATTGGTGAGATCATTGCAAGCGCAATGCAAAAAGTGGGTAACGAAGGCGTTATCACGGTTGAAGAGGGTCAAGGTCTTGAAAATGAACTAGACGTTGTTGAAGGTATGCAGTTTGATCGTGGATACCTATCTCCTTACTTTATGACTAACCAAGAAGCGGGTACGGTTGAACTTGAAACGCCGTTTATCTTATTAGTTGATAAAAAAATCGGTAATATCCGTGAGCTACTACCAACGTTAGAAGCCGTTGCTAAAGCATCTAAACCGTTACTTATTATCGCGGAAGATGTTGAAGGTGAAGCGTTAGCAACATTAGTTGTTAATAATATGCGCGGCATCGTTAAAGTTGCAGCTGTTAAAGCGCCTGGTTTTGGTGATCGTCGTAAAGCGATGTTACAAGATATTGCTATCTTAACAGCAGGTACGGTTATCTCCGAAGAGATTGGTTTAGATCTTGAAAAAGTACAACTTGAAGATTTAGGTCAAGCAAAACGTGTTGTGATTAGCAAAGACGAAACCACGATCATCGATGGTATTGGTGATGAGACAACTATCAAAGCACGTGTTAGCCAAATCAAACAACAAATCGAAGCATCAAGCTCTGATTACGATAAAGAGAAGCTTCAAGAGCGTTCAGCTAAACTAGCGGGTGGTGTTGCGGTTATTAAAGTTGGCGCAGCAACCGAAGTTGAGATGAAAGAGAAAAAAGACCGTGTAGACGATGCTCTTCACGCAACACGCGCAGCGGTTGAAGAAGGTGTTGTTGCTGGTGGTGGTGTTGCATTCGTACGTGTCGCTGGTTTATTACAAGATCTTAGAGGTGATAATGACGACCAAAATGTCGGTATTCGTGTTGCACTACGTGCAATGGAAGCGCCACTTCGTCAAATCGTAGAAAACTGTGGTGAAGAAGCGTCTGTGGTAGCAAACAATGTACAAAAAGGTAAAGGTAACTACGGTTACAACGCAACAACGGGTGAATATGGCGATATGATCGAGATGGGTATTCTAGATCCGACTAAAGTAACACGTAGCGCATTACAATTTGCAGCTTCTGTGGCTGGCCTGATGATCACGACTGAGTGTATGATCACCGATCGCGCTGTTGAAGTATCCGCTCCGGCAATGCCTGATATGGGTGGCATGGGCGGTATGATGTAAACCTATTTTCATCTGCTAATAACAGTTTGAAATTGAAAGGCCACTGCAAACAGTGGCCTTTTTTTTGCTTTGAATTTTGTTGTTATGTTGAAAAGGTGTAATGGCCAATTAGAGGTTGGGGTGTTCTGTTTTTGTAGCGCAGTAAGTGTTCGATAAAAATATTTTTTGGTTGTAGTGACTTACTCGCTACTGATCTCGATTTTGAGTGTGTCAATCAAAGCTACACATCAAGTTCAAATGAAAATATATGGGTTTCTTTGGCGCACGAGTCTTTGCCGTTACAGGAAAGTCAGGTGCCGAGAGGCAAAGCTTTCCACGAAGGGCATTAAAAGGCTATCAAGCGAGCTTGCCTCGCACGCGCAGTATTTTTAGATGTCTAGTATAAACGATTCCCATTTATGAATATGCTCGGAGATAGCTGTTTCGATACTACATTGGTAGAAAATGGGCAACAGAAAGTCATTATTCAAAAAAGAGACTGTGCTCTACTTTTTACGATAAAACCCGCTACTTGACATTTATCTGACTTGATTTCTCCTCTACAAAGGGTATCTTGAATGGGTTAATTCATATTTTTATTAAGCACAGGAAGTGTTTTTAAGTTAACAATCAACAAAACTATCGGAATCAAGGAAGATGTTTGATAGCGTAATTTTTACTAAAGCAGATCTATTTTAGTCTAATTACCCTCCTCCTTATCTATACTCCAATGTTTTAAACTTCCTCTGCTTGATTAAGTGTTCTCTTTATTTTAATCAAGGAAGATATAAATGTTTACATTTACTCCAACAAAAAAAGCGGTATCAATTGCTTTATTAAGTGTCGGTGTGTTTGCAAGCTCTTCAGCACTGGCTACTACTGAGTTTGTTCCTGGTAAAACAAAAGTTGCTAACGGCGACGTTGTTTCATACCAAGGTGAGTGTTTTGAAGCTCAAAATAATCCGGGTACTTGGGAAACACCAAGTGCATCTGCAACCTGGTTTTGGACTTCTGCTGAATGTGGTGTTGTAACGCCGACAGCAACACCTGTGCCTACAGCTGCTCCAACTGCGACACCTACAGTTACTCCAACGGCTGAACCTACATCTGTTGTTACTCCTCCACCCTCTACTGGCGATGCATGGGCTACTGGTAGCACTTATAATACGGGTGATGAAGTGACGCACAACGGTGCTACTTATGTTGCTGGCTGGTGGACTAAAGGTCAAGAGCCTGGTACTACTGGTGAGTGGGGTGTTTGGAAGCTAACAAGTGGCACGGTTGTTACGCCAACGCCAACCGCTGCACCAACTGTTACGCCAACCGCTGCACCGACTGTTACGCCAACCGTTGCACCGACTATTACGCCAACCGCTGCACCAACTGTTACGCCAACAGCTGCACCAACTGTTACGCCAACCGCTGCACCAACTGTTACGCCAACCGCTGCACCGACT
>NZ_ATUO01000032.1 GCF_000420245.1 Psychromonas hadalis ATCC BAA-638
AAGTAACATTCCGTGCATCTGATGTTCTGATGCGTTGTTCTAGGAACGAGGCGTATTAAATAGATTTTCGGCTCATTCGTCAACCTATTTCTACGCTTTTATCCTGTTTTTATTGTGTTTGCGTGTGCATTGAACGTTTGTTGCTTTATTTGTGAACAAAGTTACTTTTGTTCTGTATAACCTTCAATTTCTACCTCTTTATTTTCAAAAAGATAACCAATCATTGCCACTTCAATTTGCTGACGATCTTCTGCTTTCATTAAGTTTAATTTTTTCTCATTGATAAACATCGTTTGTTTTTGTTGCCATTCGCTCCACGCTTCTTGGCTGATATTATCAAAAATACGTTTACCCAATTCGCCGGGGATAAGTTGGAAAGCAAGGCCGGGTGCTTCTTTTTTCAAATAACTACAAAATACGGTACGTGACATATCTATTCCTTATAATTTTTTATGAACAGCAGTTAATATTTTTTTTGTCGCTGCTGCTAAGCCAATTTTTTGTGGGTGTTGTAAGTTATACCAAAGTGAGCCTGAATCTTCCATCACTTGTGAAACATCGAGTTGATTAATTTCAATCAGTAGTGGCGTAATATCAAAGTGAAAGTGGCTAAAGGTATGACGGAAGCTATTCAGTTCTGTTTGTTGGTAATCTTTAATTCCCTGTTCGCTTAAATGCTGTAGTGCGTTATCAATGCTTTCAAATTCAGGGAAACACCATAACCCCCCCCAAATTCCGACGGGAGGACGCTGTTTTAACTGAATTGTCTTGCCATTTTCACACAATACCAACATCACTGCATTTTTGATTGGAATCTTCTTTTTTGCCTTGGGTGTCGGATAATTTGTCATGCTATCACTCTTAAGGGCGAGGCAGTCCTCACTCACTGGGCATTCATGACACTTGGGTTTGCTACGTGTGCAGATCATCGCGCCCATATCCATCATCGCTTGATTGAATATATTTGCTTGTTGCGCAGGCGTTAAGCGTTCAGCAAGTTCCCATAAACGATCCTCTACTCGTTTTTCACCTGTCCAGCCTTCAATTGTTTGATGGCGTGTTAAAACACGTTTTACATTACCATCTAAAATAGCAAAGTTTTTACCTAATGTGAGAGACAAAATTGCCCCTGCTGTTGAGCGTCCAATGCCCGAAAGTGCAATCACATCGTCAAACGCTTCTGGAAATTTCCCATCAAACTGATCGCGAATAGTTTGTGCCGATTTATGTAAATTACGTGCGCGTGCGTAATAACCAAGCCCAGTCCAGTGGTGTAATATTTCATCAATCGGTGCATTGGCTAAATAATCGATGGTTGGAAAAGAGCGCATGAATTTATTGAAATAGGGGATAACGGTAGCAACCTGTGTTTGTTGCAACATCACCTCACTTATCCATGTTTTATAAAGGCTTTTATCCATTTGCCAAGGAAGTGTTTTCCGCCCATGTAGGGCGTGCCACGTGATAATGCGTTGGTTAAAGTTATTCTCTTGCACAAGATACTCTTTGGTTAAATTTTAAGGTGCAGATAATAACAGAGTTAGATAAAAAATTAGAATTACAAACCTTGGGGGTTAAGGATATAATGCGCGAAAATAAGTTAAGAACCCTATTAAGGTAACAACAATGACAGAGCAAAAAACGCCTCAAGGTAATGAAAATGAAGCGCCACAAGAAAAACCAAAATATATGCGTAAAATTCGTTCTTTTGTAAAACGAGAAGGGCGTATGACCAACCGTCAGCAAACTGCAATCGACACGTTGTGGGAAAGCATGGGCATCGATTATAAAGAAGAGATGCTTGATTTTGTAGCGATTTTTGGTCGTGATGCACCTGTTGTTTTAGAGGTTGGTTTTGGTATGGGAAAGTCGTTGATCGAGATGGCTTTGAAGGCGCCAGAGAAAAACTTTATCGGTATTGAGGTGCATGGTCCGGGCGTGGGGGCATGTTTAGCGGATGCAGGTGAAGCGGGCTTGACTAATTTACGTGTAATAAATCATGATGCGGTTGAAGTGTTGGCGCATATGCTCCCCGAGAAAAGCCTTGCTACTTTCCAACTTTATTTTCCTGATCCTTGGCACAAAGCGCGTCATAATAAACGCCGTATCGTCAATGAAACGTTTATTGACAATATGCGCAAGAAATTAGTCATCGGTGGTGTTATTCACATGGCTACTGATTGGCAACCTTATGCTGAACATATGTTAGAGGTGATGAACGCGACCTCTGATTTTGAAAATACAGCAGAGGGAGATTATGCTCCTCGTCCTGATTGGAGACCGCTGACCAAATTTGAAAATCGAGGTCAGCGTTTAGGCCATGGTGTTTGGGACTTGTTGTTTACGCGTAATAACTAAAAACACCAAACTGAATTGATGATCACAATCATTCTAGTTGGAAACTTTAGGAACAAAAAAAGCGAACTTAAATAGTTCGCTTTTTGTTAATTAACAGCACTTAACGTTTCCAACATCGTTGTATCGTTGCGCGCTTATCCATGTTTATGTTTTTTGCAGTTTAAATCCAGCAAGCATGGCTTTTAATTGCTCGGTTTGTTCTGATAATTGCTCTGATGCGACTGCACTTTCTTGCGCGGTGTCACTATTTTGTTGAGTGACGCCATCAATTTCAACAACCCCTTCATTAATCGTCTCTGCTGCAATGGCTTGTTCATTGCTTGCGTTAGCAATCTCTTCAACAAGTTCAGTTGTTTTACTGATAGTTTCAAAAATACTTTTTAAACTTTCCATTGTTTCAGTCGCGATTAAACTACCCTTTTGGGTTTTTTCAACAGATCCTGCGATTAATTTGGATGTTTCTTCAGCCGCTTTAGAACTTCTGGCCGCTAGGCTACGAACTTCATCAGCAACAACAGCGAAACCTCGGCCTTGCTCCCCTGCTCGCGCGGCTTCAATGGCAGCGTTCAATGCCAGTAAATTAGTTTGTGCTGCTATTTCGTCAATGGTGCTAATAAATGTTGATATGCTTTGGCTTGAATCAGAAATTTCAATCATGGCCGCCACCATTTCATCCATTTTATCACTGCTTGCGATGGCTTCTTTTTGAGCTTGAACTGACAGTTCACGTGCTTGATTGGCGCTTTGCGCATTAGCTGATATTTGCGTGGTGAGCTCAGTGAGTGACGTTGATATGTTCTCTATACTGGCTGCTTGCTGAGAGGCTCCTTCTGAAAGTAACGTACTGCTTGTTGCGATGCTGCTACTGCCCTGGGATATTTCAACACTCGCTAATTGAGTTTGTCCTAATACCGCATTTAAATTTTCGGTCATTGCTTGCAAAGCGATCCCTAAGGTATCTTTATCGGAAGCTAAAGTCACCTTTTGGTCGAGCTCTCCCGCTGCTATTTTTTGAGCTAGATTGGTTTTTTCTTGTAGTGCCACAATCATTTTTTTCATTTCGGCGAAAATACCTTGATCAGGTCCATTATTTTCTAATGGCATCGTTAAATCACCGGCGGCTACGGTTTTTGCTATTTGTGCAATGTAACTAGGCTCACCTCCAAGCAAGCTAATAACATGGCGAGTTAAGCCTAAAGCGATAGCAATGCCGACAATAACAGCGAATAATGTGCCAAAAATAGTTGTGTTTATCACCATGGATTCAATTTTCTTTAAGGAGCCTTGGCGTGTTGCCATTAAGCTCGCTTCTCTTTCTTTAAAGGTTTTAATTTGGCTTCGAAATTTATCAAAGTAAACTTTTCCTTTTGCTTGACCGACGAGATCTGCCATATCATCCATTGTTTGCGCATGACCAATTTCACGTCGTAACGCAATTTGGTCTTTAACAACGAGATTGATCCAGTTATCAATGGTGGTTTTACTTTCGGTTAATAGAGTTACTTGAGGTGAATTGTCGGCAACTATTTGCGATAATTCCTCTATTAAAATATAAAAACGTATTTTACCTTCATTGTACGGAGTCAAAAATTTATCTTCTCCCGCGAGCAGAAAACCACGCATACCCGTTTCCATGTCCACGGCGGCCGCTACAATCGCTTGTGCACTGCCAATAACCTTATAGGTATGTTCAACCCAAGCATTAAGTTCTCTTAGTTCTTCAATATTGTAGGTGTTTTTAGCTTGTTCCTGACGTACTCGCATCAGTTTTCGTTCTCGTTCTATAAAGGTTTTTAATTGCACTCTGAACTTATCAAAATACTGTTTCCCTTTCGCTTGTTTGATAATAGTGGCCATATCATTCATGCTTTTAGCGTTGCCAATTTTTGTTCTTAAAGCGATAGCTGGTTCTGTTATGTTGTTTTGCCATTGCTCGATGGTGATAGCAACCTCTTTTAATAACTGAACTTGTATTGGATTATCAGAAACCGTATCGGAAAGCTTATTCAGTAAAGCGTTAAAGGATTTAGCACCATTATGGTAGGGTTCTAAAAAGGATTCTTTACCTGCAAGCAGGTAACCTCTCATACCCGTTTCCATGTCACCGCCAGCGGCCTCAATTTTTGACGCTTGATCTAAAACTTGATGGGTATGATTCACCCAGTAAAAATTATCGACCAAGGATTTAACGCTGAAAAAAACCACCATAGTGATAACGATCATCAAAGATAATATCAGGGCATAACCTGATAATAATTTGGTTTTAAACTTTAGATTGGAGAACATATTAATTCCTTTTAGATGTGTTGCTTTTTTAAAGCATTACACAGTGAAAATGTTTGTGTTAGCTATGTTGTATTTATGCATTTGTTATTGTAGTGAAATGTAGAAAGAGAGATCACTCTCATCATATGAGTAAATAATTTTTAGATTATCAGTAGACAGGTAAAGTAAATTCTAGGTCATTAAATAAAGGTTTTCCAGTAATCAACAGCAGGGCTCTGCTGTTTTCTACATTTTTTTTCGTTATGCGCTATCCGGTCATTTTTGGTCGTTAATGAATATCCTTGTCGCTCGGTTAATAGTGAGTTAGTCGTTATTATTTAGCGATCTCATATAAAATGACTATTGGCAAATAGCATTAATGAGTTGTTCTTGTTTTATACACTTAAAAACGAGTGAAGCATCTAGCGGTACATATAATGGAATACCTGCACCGTATGGCAGTGATGATCATTTTAGTTATCTTGTTGTAAATATGACGGAAGCGCTCGGTGTTTTAGTCACAATATTAATTGCAACGGCTACTTCTGTGTATTTATGTTACTCGTTGTAAGACCATCTAATGCTATTTTTCTTCTGGTTATATGATCCTAGAGATAATACATGTGAGTGTTAGGTGAAATGTTTGATGCACCCTTACATTAACCTGTATAGCCCTTTGGGGCGTTAGCAGAAAAATAATGACTTGATTAAAGCCTTGAAATTTTATCTTCCATCTCCTTAATTTTGTTTGAAACAACACTCTCAAGATGTTTTAAATCATCCAAGAGTTGCTCTTTTAACTCTTTTTCACTGTTCGCATTCAATGCTAAATCATCTAACTCTTTAATGATGTTGCGTAGTGTAGGGTTTATTTCTGATAAGTTGGTGAAATTGTCGCCTTGATACCCACCACTGACTCTTTTTTGTTGGCGCTGGAATTTAAATTTACTACTACGTGCTAATAGTTCACGACCCGTTTTTCTAAAATAGATTTTTAAAATATCTATCTCCCCCTCTTGGCGTAGGCTATAGCGTTTTATCTCTTGTGCCTTTTTAATGCCGATACTTTTTAAGTGTGGTTGCATAGAATATCCTTTTTGAAAGTTAATGAGCATCATTAGGTGTAGCTCTATTTGTTTATAAATTCAAATTCATCAATTAGGCTAAAATAAAAGAGGTGCGTAAATGGATACAAGAAAAACTATTATTTGTGTCGAATATTATTACACATTATCAATGTCATAGTAAACACTGTACTTGCAAGATTTTGTTATTAAAGTACAAAGTTATTTCGGCCTGATTCTTGCTTCTTTGATAAGTGTAGATAAACTTTTTTAATCTGGAGATACAATGAAAAAATTACTGGCGCTTATCGTTTTATGTACAGTGACACTCGCAAGCCAAGCAATACCAATGCAGTGGGAAGAGCGCTTAGATTTTGATGATGTTTATTTTTCTGGTAAGCACAAAGGTGGTGTTAAATCGTATACTTATACGCATGATCTTAAGGCTGTTGGGTTTTCTCCTGAGCAAGATTATGTGGGGAATTATAATTTAAGTATTAACCTCTTTGATGATGGTGATAAAGATAGATGGTTTGATAAAGGTACTGAGTGGGCATCTATCAGTCAGCCTGGTTTTTGGGGAGATCGTACTGTTGAAGTTTCTTATAAGGATGTTGATTTAGGTGTTTCTTGGCGTGGTTGGTATTCACTTAATCTGGATGGTCTGTTAGAGATAACAATTAAGCGCTTAAAGGGGGATTTTTACTTAGGTGGTTCAACCCTTACAGCAACAGGGCGTGGTCATGCAAGCAAAATTCCTGAGCCAGCGCCCTTTATATTATTCTCTTTAGCAATGATTGGTTTGTTTATTGCACCGCGTAAACGCCGTCGCTAATTTTTTATTAGTTAACTCGTTATATTTAAAGGGCTATCAATTTGATAGCCCTTTTTGCTAAGTTAAAAGCACAACTATCCTATCTTCTAGCGTAAATTACACATAACAGTTTGTTTGAAAAATAGACTAAAATAGATAAAGTATTTTGTTAACTTGCCGATAACTTAGTGTGGTTTTGAGTTTCAAGGAGTTCATCATGGACAATAACATTTCAGCGAATAAATCCTTTAGTCAAGCAGTACGCATTCTTGCTAAAGAGAGTGATAAAAAAGAGTCAGGTCCAATGGGGGAAGTGGTCTCTAAACTTGCACATAGTAAAAAATCTGCGGGAGTGCAGATCCCTATCTCTGTGACTAATAAAAAACTATTAAATGCCTCTATTTTAGAATCTGCCCTCAAATATGAGGGAAGCATTGCCAGCCAACCTCAGGTGCTGTTATTAAAAACAGCATTAGAGGGGATTAATGAAGCATTAAAAGAGCTTGGCTTTGAAAAAACGATTGAACAGAGTGTTGATGAAGGCGTTGATGTCAGCCCTGTCGCAACCGCGGATCGAATTGTTGCTTTTAGTACTAACTTTTTTCCGCTTTATTTAAAGCAACACCCTGAAATGGATGAGCAGCAAGCGTTGACTAAGTTTGTGGATATTATTAGTGGTGGCATTGATCAAGGTTTTAGTGAAGCAAAAGAGGTGCTCACAGGGTTAAATGCGCTTGAGGGAGACATTGCAACTAATATTGATAAAACCTATAAATTGGTTCTACAGGGATTAGCAGATTTTATAGATAAATACAGCAATAAAAATAACAGTGATGAAGCGTTACTGAGCGAGTAATAAGTTATTTAGCTCTCTGCTGATCATCTCAATTTTATCGACATGTTTTTGGTGTAGATAACTGTATGCGCTTAATATTAAAATAGGTTGTTGATAACAGCGTTTTAATTTCACCCCTGTTAATAACATCAATGAGGGGACAATATCATCGGGAAAAACGGTGAAACTAAGAGGTGTGTTGAGTAACGATTCAATTGCGTGGGTGATACTGTCTTGCTCAATAAAACCTACATGTGAAGATTTATATAAGTCATCAAAATAGGTGATACCGATAACACCAATAGGTGTGTGCTTTGCAAGTTTTTGAAAACGAGGGCAGTCATATTTCTGTGCGACATAGACAAACAAGGCGGCACTATTAAGTTTAATTGGGATCATCGTCAAATGATGGTATTCATGCATGGTATAACTATAACGATATAACTCTCCATCTAGCTCACCTGAATTACTTTTTTGTAATGTGTCGGCATTTTCAAACTCTACAAACTCAACCTGAAAGCCTGCATTGTTAATGGCAACTTCTAGTAGGTGTTGATAATTAACATTTAATAACTTTAAATTCGTGCTGGTGGCTATTTGTAGAGGTGCTGCAATTGAGCCACTAGAAAAGAGAAATATGGCCACTATTTTTAAAAAGTAGTTCATCTTTTATCTCCTAATCACAACCGATGGATATTTTAAAGATAGCTTATTTTTGATGAACATCTTGTTTTGTTATTTTATAGAAAGAAAACTAATGCTTTGAGCTATAATTAGTTAAATTATTATTTTTTTCAAAATATATTTGTTCACAGGGAGTGTTTTTCGTGCCAGCTACTATTTTTGTTTTCCGCCATTTAATTGCATTTTCGATACCGATATTACTTGTTTCTTTCCTCACTATCTCCCTTATAACGACTGTACAAGCCCGTGAAAAAGGGCTGTTACACATTGCTATTACCTTAGAGCCTCCAATTTTAGACCCTGCTATTAATGCATCGACCTCTATTCAAAAAATCACCTATCAAAATGTTTTTGAAGGGCTGACACAAATTGACAGTTCAAATCAAGTTCAGCCTAGTTTAGCAAAGCGCTGGACAATAGATAAAACAGGGCTTATTTATACCTTTACGTTGCAAAAAGAGGTTTTCTTCCATGATCGTACTTACCTGACGGCTACCATTGTAAAATCTTCCCTTGAGCGCATGATTGCATCAAATAGCAGGAACCCGATAAAAGGGAAATTTACTAATATTGTAGATATTACTGTTATCAGTAAGCATGTTATACGCATTAAACTTGCTTGGTCTGATGGTGATTTTTTATATAATTTAGGTCTAGGCAGTGCTGTTATTCAGCATCCAAAATCATGGGCGAGTAATGCGAATCAACCTATTGGAACAGGCCCTTACCGTTTTGTTAACTGGAAAAAGGGGGATTACATTAACTTGACTATTAATCATCATTATTGGGGAACACTTGCTCGTATTGAAAATATTAAGATTGTATTTGCACAAACTCGCTCTCAGGTGGTGAGTTATTTAGCAGATGGTTTACTGGATGGTTATTCAAGCATGACCGAGGTCGGTTTTTTAGATTCTCTGTTTGCAATTCGTCAAGATTATGTGCTGAAAATGGGTAATACTAGTGGTGAAATTATTGTTGCGATGAATAATGCGAATGAGATGTTGGCCTCAAAGTCTGTTCGCCAGGCAATCAGCCATGCAATGAATAAAAAAGTAATTGCAGATACGCCAAATTTCATTACTGGCGCTGAAATAGGTAGCCATTATTCCCCTAATGAGATTGCTTATTTAGATTTAACCAATGCTTACCCCTTTAGTCTTTCTGATGCAAAGCAGTTATTAAAAGCCTCTGGCGTTGCAATTAGACCTTTAGTATTGTTATCTCCCCCGCCTACTTATGCACAATATATTAGTTTACATGTGCAACAGATGTTAAAAGAGATAGGTATAACAGTAATAATTGAAGAGGTAAGCTGGCAAGAGTGGCTAACAAGGGTTTATCAGGATAAAGATTATGACCTTACTGTTATTGCACATACCGAGCCTCATGATTTAGAAATTTATGCACGTGATGATTATTATTTTAATTATAAAAATAGTGAATATAAAAATATTATCGCGCAGTTAAATCGTACCCATGAAAAGAGTAAACGTGCTGAGCTATTAAAAAAAGCACAGCAAAAATTGAGTGATGATGCGGTGAATGTTTTTCTCTTTATGTTACCTAAAGTGGGGATTTGGCATAAAGCGTTACGTGGTTATTGGATAAATGAATCTATCCCTGCGATGATTTTTTCACAAATGTATTGGCAAAAATAGATGAAAGCAAAATTTAAAGATAGGTTAAGTGTCAAAGTTGTTTTACTAACCCTGTTAATGGCTGCGATGACGTTACTCTCCTCTGTCGTTGGCATTATTTCATTAAGTGAGTTTAGGGATGAATATCAACAGGTAAAAGATCATAATTTTGATTTGTTATTAAAAATGACAGAGTTAAAAGCGCAAACTGATGAGGTTATTCATATCTCTACACAGATGCTTTTATCAGGAAATATTAATGAGTTACAGTGGAATCTTTTGGAGGTTTCAGATAAACGTTTATGGATTGATAAACTATTTAATCAATTAACCGGGCATACCGATGACCATCAAGAGTTATTGATATTAAAGCTACGTCTCTATTCCCACCTTGATGAAATTGCACGGGCAGTAACTAAAAAATTTAAGTTCTCTGAACAATTTTTTAAGCTTTATGGTTTTGCAGAAGGCTTAAAAAAGGCAAGCTTAAAGAGAGATGATATCGCGTTTTATATCATACTAGATAACGCCATTTCACACTTTAATCCTATTGTGAATAAGCAATTAGAGTTAAACAAAGAGGCTGATATTGAAGCACTAGAGAGTTATATTAATAAAATTTCTCTCAAGCTTGAAGATGATGAGTTGCAATATTTACAGGATACCTTTTTAGGAAAGAATTCACTCTCTGTCAGTTACCAACATTATGCAAGGCAACTGGATCGACTTGAGGAATTACGTTTAAAAAATGAGGCGTTTACCGATCTTTTTGTCTCCTCTTTAGGGGTAAATGTCACTCGACTTCAAGATCGCTTTATTGAAAAGCTGGCGCGCTTAGAAAGTGATCTTAATAAACGTAAACAACGTTTATATCTAGTGGTTTTCTCCTGTTTATTTGTGACCCTATTTTTACTGCTTATTCAGCTCGATTTTATTCGTCGCATTGAATTAATTCGACGTATTATCAATGCGGGTGACAGTGATCGAATCATGAATTTTTCCATCACAGGGAAAGATGAAATTAGTAAAATGGCATACTCGGTACAAAATTATATCGAGCGTTTAGTGAAAAAAGAGCAAGAGGTATTAACCATTAGCAAGCAACTTGAACACATTGCTTCACGTGATGGGCTCACTGGTATCTCTAATCGGCGTTATTTTGAAACGGTTTTAACGCAAGAAAATACCCGTTATGTTCGTTATAAAGAGGTATATTGCGTGGCGATGATAGACCTCGATATGTTTAAAAATGTAAATGATAACTATGGACATGATGCTGGCGATAAGGTACTTATTGAATTTACTAAGCGGGTATTATTAATCATCCGTAAAACAGATCAGTTTGCGCGTTTTGGTGGTGAAGAGTTTGTTTTATTAATGCCTAATACCATTGAAAAAAATGCACACATGTTAATGGAGCGAATAAGATTAGTGATTGCTGAGAAACCTTACCTTTATAATGGAGAAGAGATCCCTTTTTCGGTGAGTATTGGCCTTACAGAGGTGCAATTTTTACAAGGAGATGACGCGCTTAAACAGCTGTCTTTTGCTGACAGAGCACTTTATGAAGCGAAACACGCAGGCCGTAATAGAGTTTGTGTTTATAAATCTTAAATTAACGCGCTTTGGGAAAGAGGGATTTTAAGATCCTTCTCGGTAAAGCGCGTTTGTTAAGCGTGTTTTTAGCTCTCTTTTAAGTTGTTTTTTAACGAACTTAACATCTTAAATAGTAATTCAATTTTAACCACAATATTAGGCAGTAATTTTTTGTAGTGATCTTCATCATCTGTTTGAATCTCCTGTAAGTCTGCTGCTAACTCTTCGACATAGGGTAAAAAAGTATCGGAGTGATTTTTGAATGCACCATCGGCTGCAAAAATGTGTGCAAAGCCCGCTTTTTTTTGACTGCGAAGTTGCTGAAGTTGTTTGTCAGCATCAACCGCTTTGTGGTAGATGATTTTAAGGTTTTCCTGCAATTGTTTTAATACGCTTTCTTTGCTCATGGTTTATCCTTGTTAATTTTATTTTTTTTATTATAGTGAATTTATCAGTGTTTTACTCTTTTCTCCTGCAATTTCTCGGCTTAATTTCGGGACTAAATAACCGGGCAGTTCGGCACTTATCTGTTTGATAAGTTGCTGGGCTTTCTCTGTTGTTAAATCAAAATGTTGCGCGCCTTGTACTTTGTCTAGTAGAAAGAGGTAGTAAGGTAAAATGTGTACTTTTGAGAGAGCTTCGCTGAGGTTAACCAATGCTTCACTGTTGTCATTGACACCTTTTAATAACACACTTTGATTTAAGAGTTGAATGCCGGCTTTATGTAGTTTATGTATTGCCTGTGCAAAAGGCGTATCAATCTCATTGGCGTGATTGATATGTAAAACAAACATAACTTTTAAGCGTGACTTTTTTAGCGAATCAACTAATTCATCGGTAATACGCTGTGGAATCACCACGGGTAAGCGGGTATGAATACGTAACCGTTTTAGCTGTGGTAACTGCTCAAGTTCATTAATAACGGTTTGTAGAAATTCATCTTTTGCCATCAGCGGATCGCCACCACTTAAAATGACTTCGTTCACCTCTGGGTGTTTTTCAAGGTAAATTAATATTTCAGATAGCTGTTTTTTATTAAGGTTATTATCTTGATAGGGAAAATGACGGCGAAAACAGTAACGGCAATTAATCGCACAACCTGATTTTAAAATTAGTAATACGCGGCTTTTGTATTTATGTAGCAACCCTTGAATGCCATTTTGATGCTCACCAAGTGGATCTAAACTGTAACCCTCGGTTAATTTATCTTCACTGTTAATGGGTAATACTTGTAACAAAAGAGGATCGGAAATATTACCTTTTTTCATTTTTCTGACAAAAGGTAAAGGTACCAACATTGAGAAATTTTTACGTGCGATTTCACTTAAATTCGCATTTTCTGGGTTTATCTCCAATAATTGCAAAAGTTGTAGCGGATTTTTCACTGCATTAGCCAGTTCTTTTTGCCAAGAGGGCATCGCATCGGTATTATTCACGGTAATTATTTCTGTCATTTTAAATTATTTTATAAA
Organism: Psychromonas hadalis ATCC BAA-638; assembly: GCF_000420245.1. Classification (GTDB taxonomy): domain Bacteria; phylum Pseudomonadota; class Gammaproteobacteria; order Enterobacterales; family Psychromonadaceae; genus Psychromonas; species Psychromonas hadalis. The sequence continues at coordinate 12,729 of NZ_ATUO01000032.1, forward strand.
GAGGTTGTTATGGCTACATATAGTACCAGTGAATTCAAAGGTGGGCTAAAATTCATGCTCGATAAAGAGCCTTGTGCCATCATTAATAATGAATTAGTAAAACCGGGTAAAGGTCAGGCATTTAACCGTGTTAAATTCCGTAAATTGCTATCGGGTAAAGTGGTTGAGAAAACATTCAAGTCGGGTGAATCTGTAGAAGCTGCTGATGTGATGGATATCGAACTGGCTTATCTTTATAACGATGGTGAGTTTTATCACTTTATGAACAATACTACTTTTGAGCAGATTGCCGCTGACACTAAAGCGGTCGGGGATATGAAGAAATGGCTGGTTGAGCAAGATGTTTGTACTATTACATTATGGAATGATAATCCAATTGCAGTGACGCCACCCAACTTTGTTGAGATTGAAGTAACAGAGACTGATCCTGGTCTTAAAGGTGATACTGCGGGAACCGGTGGTAAACCAGCAATATTAGCAACGGGTGCTACGATTCGTGTACCACTGTTTATTCAGATTGGTGAAGTGGTTAAGGTTGATACACGTAATGCAGAATATGTGGGGCGTGTTAAGAAGTAAGCGACTAAACAAATGAATAAAACAGAGCCCAGTTTATCTGGGCTTTTTAATGCTTGTAAGAATATGGGCTCAGTACATCATTATTAATACCAATTACACTAACTAGCTAATCAATCTTACTGGTTAAAATAAACCATTTCTGCGTTGGAAATTTTGTAAAGGGAACAACCATTTACAGCAATTTCCGCCTTAAACTGGCTCATTTTTCCTGCGTAATATTTGCTCACATAATTAATGTAATTGGTATAATCATATTGTAATGGATTTTTAAACTATAAAATTGCTCTAACTTGTTCATTAAAATAGAAACCTTACCCTTGGGTCAATAGTTCTTTATAGGTAGATTGTGCTTTTTCCGCATCACAATTTAGTAACAGAATAGTTACAAAATGCAGTAAGTTGACTTATATCAAGAGTTGTTTGATCTCAATAACCTAGTCTATTAGTCAACTATTATTGCGCTGATGGAATCTACATAATGAGTATATCCAGATTGATAAAATTTCCGAAAAATCTGATGCTGTTATTGATTGCAACATTATGTCTTTTGGGCTCTTTTTCTAGTTATGCGCTGTTTGTTAGCCCGCCCAAAGATCCCATCCCTTTTATTAAAAGCACTTTTCCTGAATTAACCAAAATTTCAGAAAAACAGGGAGATCCACTGCTTTGGACTGTTTATCAAAATGATCTAATAGTCGGTTATGCATTTGAAACCAATGATCTTGCTAGAATTCCTGCTTACTCTGGTGAACCAGTTAATATGTTGGTGGTTATTGACCCAGAAGCTAATTATCTCACCGCGAAAGTATTAGAGCATCATGAACCGATTATTTTAGCGGGTATTCCAGAAAGAAAATTACTCGCTTTTATTGACCAATATGCAGGTTTGTCAGTGAACGACCGTATTAAAGTGGGCGGGAAAGTGAGCAAAGGTTATCTGCCGATTGATGGTCTTTCTGGTGCGACCGTTACAGTGATGGTGATGAATGCAGGTATTACGAAAGCGGCCAATAAAGCGGCACTTGCGTTAGGATTGATCGAAAGTAAATCCACCGTTATTCAGCCTATTTCTACCATTAAAAATTTACTTTTTGAGAAAAAATCATGGCTTGCTTTAACGGGAGATGGTTCAATTCGGAAACTGCACTTAACTAATGAAATGGTACAACAAGCGTTTTCTGGTACAGAAGCGGAGAGTGTTGATCGCGTTGAGAGTAGCCAGAATAAAGCGATGTTTGCTGAGATCTATTATACCTTGGTCGATATTCCTAATATTGGTAAAAACCTGTTTAGTGAATCAGATTACCAGTGGTTAACGGAGGATTTAAAAGTAGGTGAACATTTACTGGCACTGTTTGGTAATGGTTACTCTTTTAAAGGCTCTGGTTATGTGCGTGGTGGTATTTTTGACCGCATTCAACTGCACCAAGGCAATAATGACATAACCTTTCGTGATTTAGAGCATAACCGGATGATGGATCTATTGAGTGAGGGAGCGCCCCGTTTTAAAGAGATGTCGGTGTTTAAGATCTCCGATGTTCATCAGTTTGATCCCGGTGCAGATTGGACCTTAGAGTTATTGGTGCGCAGACAAACAGGCCCTGTTGATAGCTTATTTAGTAGCTTTGAGGCCGATTATCACATGCTAGATAAGTATGTTGATACCCCCCCCGCAATTTATCCTGAGCCTGAATTAACGTTAACAGAGCAGGTTTGGCTTGAGCATCAAGTCAAAGTGGTCATTTTAATTACGCTGATCTTTGTATTGGTACTGATTCTATTTTTCCAAGATGTTCTGGTGCGTCACCCGGTGTTTATGCATAACTTACGCCATGGATTTTTAGTCATTACCGTGGTGTTAATTGGTTGGAGTTGGGGTGGTCAGCTCTCTATTGTGAATGTTTTTACTTTTTTACACGCATTGGTCGGTGATTTTTCATGGGATCTGTTTCTATTGGATCCGGTTATCTTTATTTTGTGGAGTGCGGCTGCCGTGACCATGCTGATGTGGGGAAGGGCTGTTTATTGTGGTTGGTTATGCCCTTTTGGTGCGCTACAAGAGTTATTAAATCAGTTCGCACGTTACATTAAGATTCCACAAGTAGAGTTGCCATGGGCAGTGCATGAACGTTTATGGGCGATTAAGTACCTTATTCTATTAGCCTTGTTTGCTATTTCATTAGATTCTCTTTCTCTGGCGGAGCAGTTCGCTGAGATCGAACCTTTTAAAACCACTTTCCTCTTAAAATTTGATCGCCAGTGGCCCTTTGTGCTTTGGGCGCTGTTTCTACTCACCATCAACCTATTTAATCGTAAAACCTTTTGTCGTTACCTTTGCCCGTTAGGTGCTGCACTTTCTATCTCTAACAGTATTCGTCTGTTTGATTGGTTAAAACGTCGCCCTGAATGTGGCTCGCCGTGTAAAACCTGCGCAAAAGAGTGTGAGATTCAAGCGATAAATCCCGATGGCGTGATCAATATGCGCGAGTGTCACTATTGTTTAGATTGCCAAATTACCTATTACAACGAGGAAAAATGTCCTCCTCTGAAAAAGCTAGCCTACAAAAAACGTAAAAAAGCCCCCGAACAGGGGATTGAGTTCAAAGAGCTGTAACATTTAACAACTGGATGGAGAGAACGATCATGAGTGAAAAAAGCAGTGAGTTAACACCTGAAAATGAATTAGAAAATGCAGACCGACGTAAGTTTTTTGGTAAAAGCGCAGCCCTTGGTGTAGCCGTCGCTGCTGTACCGATGACTGCAACCATGTTTGCTACTATGGCAAAAGCGCAGGCGTCTGAAATTTCGGAAAATAAAGCCTTTGTTCATCCTGGTGACTTAGATGAATATTATGGTTTTTGGAGTGGTGGGCAATCGGGTGAAGTGCGTATTATGGGACTTCCATCGATGCGTGAGTTAATGCGTATTCCTGTGTTTAATACCGACTCAGCAACGGGTTGGGGATTTACGGAGGAGAGTAAGCGCATAAAAGGGGAGAGTGCTGGTATCATGATGGGTGACTCGCATCACCCACACATGAGCATGACCGACGGTCGTTACAATGGTAAATATATCTTCATTAATGATAAAGCCAATAGCCGTGTTGCACGTATTCGTTGTGATGTGATGAAGTGTGACAAAATGTTAACCGTGCCTAATGTACAAGCGATTCATGGTTTGCGGGTACAAAAAGTGCCTTATACTAAATATGTTATCTGCAATGGTGAGTTTGAAGCTCCGATTGTGAATGATGGTTCAACCATGCGTGATGTTAGCACTTACACCTCTTTGTTTAATGTGATTGATGCAGAGAAGATGGAAGTTGTTTTCCAAGTAAGAGTGGATGGTAATTTAGATAATACCGATGCTGATTACGATGGTAAATATTTTGCATCAACCTGTTATAACTCTGAGATGGGCATGACTTTAGGTGAGATGATCGCACCTGAGCGTGATCATGTGGTAGTGTTTAGCCTTGCGCGTTGTGAAGCAGCTTTAAAAGCGGGTAAATTTAAAACTTATAATGGCAATGATGTGCCTGTTTTAGATGGTCGTAAAGGATCGAAATTAACCCGTTATATTCCTGTGCCTAAATCACCACATGGTCTGAATACCTCGCCAGATGGTAAATATTTTATGGCAGCTGGTAAATTATCTCCCACCGTTTCAATTATTGCGATTGATAAGTTAGATGATCTTTTTGCTGATAAGATTAAACCTCGTGATACGGTTATTGCTGAGCCAGAGCTTGGTTTAGGCCCACTGCATACCGCATTTGATGGTAGGGGTAATGCTTATACTACTCTCTTCCTTGATAGCCAAATTGCTAAGTGGAATGTGCAAGATGCGATTGATGCGCATAATGGTAAAAAAGTGAACTATCTTCGTCAAAAATTAGATGTTCATTATCAGCCGGGTCATAACCATACTTCACAAGGTGAAACACGTGATGCCGATGGTAAATGGTTAATCTCTTTATGTAAGTTCTCAAAAGATCGCTTCCTTCCTGTAGGACCATTACACCCTGAAAATGATCAGCTTATTGATATTTCCGGTGATGAGATGAAACTAGTACATGATGGTCCCGCTTTTGCTGAACCCCATGACTGTATCATTGTGCATCGCAGTAAAGTAAAACCGAATAAATTGTGGACACGTGATGATCCTATTTTTGCTGAAACACTGGCTATCGCTAAGAAAGATGGTGTTAATACCATGGCGGATAATAAAGTGATTCGTGATGGTAAAAAAGTGCGTGTTTATATGACCTCTGTTGCGCCGATGTTTGGCACCGCTGATTTTACCGTAAAATTAGGCGATGAAGTCACGGTGATTATCACCAACCTTGATATGATTGAAGATGTCACCCACGGTTTCTGTATGACTAACCACGGTGTGCAGATGGAAATTGGCCCGCAAGCAACAGCGTCGATCACCTTCACCGCCAATAAACCCGGTGTACATTGGTATTACTGTAACTGGTTCTGCCATGCGCTACACATGGAGATGCGTGGACGTATGTTTGTAGAAGCGTAGTTTTATATCAGCCAATACACGGGTATTGGCTGATTTTTTTATAACAAGGCTGAAAATATGATGGAAGTGAAACTTTAGTTTCGCCTTTATTAGAGTCACAATTAACAAGGAGTTAATTACATTTGAAAAAAATTTTATCAATTAGCCTTCTGCTTTTTTCCTCATTTATTCATGCCACATTCATTGAAGTTTCAACTATAGATGATTTACAGCAACAGCTTGATAATACTACGCATGGTGACACTGTTTTACTTAAAGCAGGTATTTATCAGGGCAACTTTGTGCTTAAAAATAGCATCACTTTAACGGGTGAAAAAGGGGCTGTGATTGATGCACTTGGTCAAGGTCATGCTATTCAAATCATGGCTTCAAATACCACCATTGAGAATTTAACCATTATCAATTGGGGATCGGATCTTACCGATCAAAATTCGGCTATCTATTCAGATAAAAAAAATAAAAATATCAGCATCAAAAATAATAACCTCACAGGGGATGGCTTCGGTATTTGGATACAACGTGCAGAGCATATTGTGATCGATAATAACCGCATTAAAGGTAATCTTAAATTGCGCTCTGCAGACCGGGGCAATGGTATTCAACTTTCGAGTGTTAAATATGCTTTGGTTATCAATAACAGTGTCACAGAGACGCGCGATGGTCTGTATATTATCGCCAGTCAAGAGAGCGAGTTACGTGGTAATACCCTGTTTAATCTACGTTACGGTATACATTATATGTATTCTCACCATAATAAAGTGCTCGATAACCTCACCTATAATACCCGTGCAGGTTACGCATTAATGAGCTCGAAACATCTTGTTGTACAAGGTAATGAGAGCCGAGACAGTGAAGACTATGGTATGTTGATGAATTTTATTACCCACTCCAATATCAGTTATAACCGTATTAAAAACGTTTGGACTAAACCTGAAAATAGAGTGATGGGGCGCGAAGGAAAAGGGCTGTTTGTTTATAACTCAGGTTACAACACTATTAGTTACAACATTATTGAACACGCTGAAATTGGTATTCATCTGACTGCAGGCTCTGAAAATGGCAAAATTTTTGGTAACAGTTTTATCAACAATCCTGTACAGGTGAAATATGTATCGAACCGTCGTCAAGAGTGGAGTCAACAGGGAGTGGGTAACTATTGGAGTAACTATTTGGGCTGGGATTTAAATGGTGATGGCAAGGGGGATAGCCCTTTTGAGCCAAATGATGCGATTGATAAATTAGTCTGGCAATACCCAGAAGCAAAAGTATTGTTGGATAGCCCGGCGATTTTATTACTGCGTTGGGTGCAAAATCAATTTCCAATATTAAAACCGGGCGGGGTAAAAGACAGTTTCCCATTGATGAAGCGCCCCTCTTTACAAGGAGATAAAGCATGATCGTGACATTAACCGCGGTTGATAAACACTATGGGCAACTTAACGCATTAAAAGATATCAACCTTGAGTTGCAGGCGGGTGAGGTTTTAGGCTTGTTTGGTCATAACGGCGCAGGAAAAACCACTATGATGAAACTTATTTTAGGTGTCCTCTGCGTCACCTCTGGCTCCATCTCAGTATTTGGTTTAGATCCGAAACATAAAAAAGCATGGGAAAACCGTAAAAAAATAGGTTATCTGCCTGAAAATGTCAGTTTTTATGAGCAGTTAACGGGCTTGCAAGTATTAACCTATTTTGCACGCTTAAAGTCGGTTGATAAAAAGCAGGTGGCGGAGTTGCTAGAAAAAGTGGGCTTGAAAGAGGCGCAACATCGCGCGGTTAAAACCTATTCAAAAGGGATGCGTCAACGTTTAGGCTTAGCACAAGCTTTTTTAGGACAGCCTAAATTACTGTTATTAGATGAACCGACCGTGGGGCTTGATCCCGTGGCAACGCAGGATTTTTACCACAGTGTCGATCAGCTTAAAAGCCGTGGTGCGAGTATTATTCTTTGCTCCCATGTTCTGCCCGGAGTAGAACAGCATATCGATACCGCGATGATTTTAAATCAAGGGAAAGTGGTTGCATCTGGCAGTCTTTCGCAATTACGTGAGCGAGCAAAACTGCCCGTTGAAATTACCACACAGGGCATTAATGGGGCATTAAAAGAGGTTAAACAGCTTGCTGGGTTTATGGTGGGCAGTAATCAGTTACGGGTGCCTGAATCTGAAAAGGTAAATATAATTAGACAGTTAATGGCATTTGAAAGTATTAGCGATATTAGTGTAGAGAGCGCCAGTTTAGAGAAAATTTACCATCACTATCTTAAAAGTTCACAAGGGGAATCGCTATGAATGCTATTTTTGCGGTGGCTGCCAAAGAGTTCCAAGATGGTTTACGTAATCGTTGGTTACTCTCTATTACCATTGTATTTGCAGTGCTTGCCATTGGGCTAAGTTATTACGGAAGCCTTGCATCAGGGCAATTAGAAACGGCTTCATTAGCAACCACGATTGCCAGTTTATCCAGTTTATCGGTGTTTATTATTCCGCTGATTGCACTGTTACTTTGCTACGATAGTTTTGTCGGAGAGCAGGAATCGGGCACGTTGTTATTACTATTAACTTACCCGATCAGTCGTGGACAACTACTATTGGGTAAATTTATTGGTCAAGGCAGTATTATCTCATTAGCTACGCTATTAGGTTTTGGTAGTGCAGCCATATTGTTAGGTTTTAGCAGTAGTTTCGCTGCCGTATTACCCGCTTTTAGTCTGTTTATTGTTAGCTCATCACTGCTCGGTCTGAGCTTTATTGCGCTTGCTTATATTATCAGTTTAGTGGCCAGTGAAAAATCAAAAGCCGCAGGTATTGCACTGTTATTATGGCTATTTTTTGTCTTAGTGTTTGATCTGGCCTTGTTGGGTTTATTGGTGGGCATGGAAGAGGGTTTAACACAGCAAGGATTAGTGCAAGTGATGATGTTCAACCCTGCGGATCTGTTTCGTCTGATTAACCTTTCTGCGTTACAAGCAGATGATGTCAGTGGCGCTCTGTCGGTTGCCATTAATAGTGAAGTTAATCCACTGACGTTATTCATTATCATGCTGGGTTGGATAGTTATTCCGCTCTCTATCGCTTTGTTAATCTTTAATAAAAAATCAATTTAGGATTGGCTTCAACATTACTTGCGATTTTTTTTAAATAGCCAGTCATTTAGGGCTTTTTGGAAACAATTTATCGCAAGTTATGTTGTAACGATTCCTTAGGAATAAACAATGAACTACCTTAAATTATTCTCCCTTATCAGTTTATTATTCATTGCTGGCTGTAACGATACACAGTCAGAGTTACAGATGTTAAAACAAGCGGTGGCGATTGAAAGCAGTGATGAATGCCATTTATGTGGCATGCTGATTATTAATTATCCGGGGCCCAAAGGGGAAGTTGCAGATAAACGTAGTGAGCAGATCAATAAATTTTGTTCGACCCGAGATATGTTTGCTTTTTATCTCCAGCCTGAAAACAAACGCCAAGTGACGCAACTATTTGTACATGACATGAGTAAAATGCCGTGGGATGAACCCAACGACGGTCATTTTATTGATGCTACAACGGCTTGGTTTGTCATTCATTCAAGTAAACGTGGTGCAATGGGGCAAACCCTAGCAAGCTTTGGCAAAAAAGAGCATGCACAGGCGTTCAAAAAAGAGTTCGGTGGCACTGTTTATGGCTTTGAAGAGATAACGATGGATAGGTTGTAGATTTTGGAAGTGAAGCTTTAGCTTTGCCTATGGTACACAAATCTAAAATATTAATAGGACGTGCTGCTTTAGCTGCGCCTTTGGTAAACAAAGCAGGACTAAAGTCCTACGTCCGAATTGTGTGGTGCTTTAGCTCTGACTCATTTAAGTGCAAAGCTAAAGTCCTACATTTAAAACATCTGCAATAATAATGTAAAAACAAACACACTCACCGCAAATGCAAAACCGTAACAGAATACCATCTGCCAATCTCGACCACGTTTAACACCTAAATCATGTAATGCATGAAAAATACGGTGTAGCGTGTGCCACAGCGGTAATGCCACTAATACCAAGATAACCGCCGCACCAAACCAAGTAGTGGCAAAATTATGCAGGGTTTGATAATTAAAGTTGCCCTTATCGATAATACCCAGTGGAATTAATAACCCCGTTATTAATATCATTACTGGGGTTAAAAAAGCAGTGAGCATACCACCTGCGCCAAACAGTCCCCAAAAAACAGGTTCATGGGAGCGGATATAGGTTTTCTCTTTATTTTCCGACATAAACTTGATCCTTATAACGTAATGATTAACAGACATAAAATAGTGGCAATAATAAAAGTGGCATAGTGTCCAGAAATAATGACCTTATCATCAAGACGTTTACCTTTTATCCACAAATCAACCGCTTTAGGCGCTAGTGAAAACCATGTAATGGTATGATAAAGCGCTAAAGCCAGTGCGATAAGGTGCAAAATAATCATCAATGGGTTTTGTAATGATGCCATCCAGCCATTAAATGCAACTTCTCCTTGGCTTAAGCGCAGCACTCCCCACGCTAATATCAAACTATAAAGGGTGATAAAAACACTACTGCCTTCTCTGATCATATATTTGGTGTAAAAAAGCTGTTTCATCCACCAATCACTAGGTAGTTCCCGTGTATAAGGTTTACGTTTACTCATTGTTATTCTCCGTAAAATATTACTTATGAAGTGATCTGTATGGGAAGTCGCGCTTTAGCGATGCCTTGTTTATCTTGGCGAAGCTAAAGCATCACTTCCTAAATATATGTATCACTCACTCATTATTCTGGTTTAAACATACCTATTAGATAATCTTTACTGCTTTCTACTTTTAATAGCTGAATTGCTGCTGCAGGATCAACCCCCTTCGGACAGACCACAGAGCAGTAACCGACAAAGGTACAACCCCAAACACCTTCCTCTTGATTAACTATTTTCATGCGCTGAGCTTCGCCAAAATCACGACTATCACGGTTGTAACGCGCAAGTAGTGCAAGGGCGGCTGGGCCTGTGAATTTGTTATCTAAGCCATATTGTGGACAAGCTGCATAACAGAGCCCACAGTTGATACACATGGAAAACTGTTTATATTTTGCCATTTGCTCGGGTGTTTGTTTATGAGGACCTTCTGACAAGCACTTTTTATCCCCCGTTTTTTCAGGAATAATATAAGGTTTTATCTCTTCCAATTTTTTAATGAAATCATCCATGACCACCACTAAATCACGTTCAATAGGAAAATTCGCCAGTGGCTCTAAACTGATTTTTTTAGGGTAATAATCGCGTAGAAATGCTTTACAACCTAATTTAGGGACACCGTTAACCATCAAACCACAACTACCACAAATTGCCATGCGACAAGACCAGCGGAAACTGATGGTGCTATCAAGGTGATCTTTAATATGTTGTAGCGCCTCTAAAATCGACATATCTTCTGTGTAAGGCACTTCAAAGGTTTGTGTAAAAGGCTTTTTATCTTCTTCGGGGCGATAACGAAGAATATCTATATCAATAATTTGCCCTGTTTCTACTGGCTTAGACATTATTTTTTCTCCTGTAGATCTTTATCGCCAGCCGCACCATAAGCACGCACAGCAGGTTGACTCTTAGTGATCGTGACATCGCTATAATCAATTTTAGGGGCTTTGTCTGCTTGATAATAAGCGAGTGAATGTTTGAGGAATTTCTCATCATCACGTTTTTCAAAACCATCAAGTCGCTGATGAGAGCCACGTGACTCTTCACGTTTTATTGCGCTGTGTGCCATCGCTTCAGCGGTATCAAGCAGGTAACCTAATTCAATTGCATATAAAAATTCAGTATTAAAGACGCTGGATTTATCCACGATTTTAATGTTTTTATAACGGTTTTTAAGTTCGGCTAATTTATTGATGGTTTTTTGCATCGAATCAAAAGTGCGGTATATGCCTACTCCTTCTTCCATGGAATCCCCCATTTCTTGGCGAATATCCGCCATTTTTTCTGTGCCATTGCTGTGTAGCAGATCTTCGCTGCGTTTAATAACCGCTTCAGCTTGTTTTTTAAGTGGGGTTAACTTTTCATGTTTGATGGATTTTGCATGTATCGCTGCTTGTTGCCCTGCAAGTTGCCCAAATACCGCCAATTCGGTGAGTGAATTTGAACCTAAACGGTTTGCACCATGTAAACCTACAGAAGCACACTCTCCGATGGCGTATAACCCAGATAATGAGGTGGCTGTTTTCGCGTCTGTTTCGATGCCTCCCATGGTATAATGCACGGTTGGGCGGACTGGAATAGGCTCATAAACAGGATCAACACCCACATACGCTTTGGCAAGTTCACGAATAAAAGGCAGGCGTTCGTTGATCTTTTCTTCGCCTAAATGGCGTAGATCAAGATAGATATAATCACCACGTTTACCTTGGAATACATTACCTTTTTGTTGCTCTTGCCAGAAACATTGGCTGATTTTGTCACGTGGGCCCAGTTCCATATATTTGTTTTTTGTTTGACCCACGGGGACTTCTGGGCCAAGACCATAATCTTGCAGGTAACGATAACCGTTCTTATTCACTAAAATACCGCCTTCACCACGGCAGCCCTCCGTCATTAAAATACCACTGCCGGGTAAACCCGTAGGGTGATATTGCACAAACTCCATATCACGTAGCGCCACGCCATGACGATAAGCGAGTGACATACCATCACCTGTTACGATGCCCCCATTGGTATTGTAACTATAAACGCGACCTGCACCACCTGTTGCCATGATCACCGATTTAGCTTGGATTAGTTTTGCCTCACCTTCAGCAATATCTAAAATAACCACACCTTGAATTTTGTCATTTTCCACGATCAAGTCTAAACAAAAATGCTCATCAAAACGGGTTATTTTAGGGTGTTGAAGTGAGGTTTGAAAAAGGGTATGCAGGATGTGAAAGCCACTTTTATCGGCCGCAAACCAAGTACGCTCTATTTTCATACCACCAAAAGCACGTACATTAATAGAGCCATCATCTTTGCGACTCCACGGACATCCCCAATGTTCTAATTGAGTGAGTTGTTTGGCTGCATTTTCGACAAAATATTCAACCACATCTTGCTCACATAACCAATCACCACCAGAAACGGTATCGTTAAAATGATTATCGAGAGAGTCATGATCTTGTGCAACACCGGCCGCACCTCCTTCTGCTGCCACAGTATGGCTACGCATAGGATAAACTTTGGAGATAAGGGCAATATCAAGTTCGGGATGATTTTCAGCTATCTCAATGGCAGCTCGTAAACCAGAGCCTCCTGCACCAATAATGGCAACGTCTGTTTTAATAATTTGCACGCTTATCTCCTATCAAAAAAATGATGAATTAGCAGTGTAACAAGGCTTTTTTAAAAATCCGTGAGAGTGGTAAGGTTTTTGAATTTGTTTTTAATAGTTGGGGTTTTTATTACGTTGAATCAATAATTTGATAAACTGTTTCTCTCAAAAAAGGGAGATAAAATGAATTGGTTACCCAGTGCAGAAATTGCACTATTAAAAAAGCGAGCATCCATTATTCAAAGGATCCGTCAATTTTTTATTTCTCGTGAACTCTTAGAAGTGGAAACACCTGCTCTAAGTCAATCTGGGGTCACTGATCCACACCTATTTTGTTTTAAAAGCTACTTTGTTGGTGCTGATATTGATGCTAAAAATATTGAAGCGCAAGGCGTACCATTATATCTACAAACCTCGCCTGAATTTCATATGAAACGCCTGTTATCGGCCGGTAGTGGTTCAATATTCCAAATAAGTAAAGCATTTAGAAATGAGGAATCGGGGCGTTATCATAATCCTGAGTTTACGTTGCTGGAATGGTATCGTGTTGGCTTTGATCATTTTCAATTAATGGCTGAGATGGAGCAACTATTACAACTTATTTTAGAGTGTGGGCCGTGCAAGCGGTTAACCTATCAACAAGCCTTTAAACAGGTACTTGATGTTGATCCTTTGTCGGCTTCATTAGCGATTTTAAAAAAATCGGGTGCTCACCTAAATTTAGGTGATGTATTAGAGACTGAAACAGATTTTGATACCGTTTTACAGTTACTATTCTGCTTTGCTATTGAGCCTGTGATTGCCAATGAACAACCCTGTTTTGTCTACAATTTTCCCGCATCACAAGCTGCCCTTGCACGTATAAGTCCTGCTGACAAACGGGTGGCAGAGCGTTTTGAGGTTTATTATAAAGGCATTGAACTCGCTAATGGTTTTCATGAACTCAATGATAGTGACGAGCAATTAAGGCGCTTTGAAAAAGATAATCAGTACCGTAAAATAAATAACCTCCCTGAAATGCCCATCGATTTCCGCTTTGTGGCATCATTAAAAAAACTACCTGATTGTGCAGGGGTTGCGTTAGGTATTGATCGTTTGATCATGCTTGCTACGGATAAAAATCATATCGATGACGTGGTGAGTTTTACAATTAAAGGAGCCTAACATGGCAAAATTATGGTTAACCGATAAAGCTTATTCAATGTGGGCTTATCTTATTCGCATCGGCTATTGGCTACTGGTTATTTATCTATCCTCTCTTTATTTACAACGCTATGAGCAAGAAAGTTGGTTTAAAGTGGGTTTGATGGTGATAAGTTTGTTGTTTGTGGTTGGTTTTTTAAAGTTAGGTCGATGGTTAGATCACTTTTTTAAAATTAACAAAAAATAACCGTTATTTGCAGACTATACTTTGATTATATATTGAAATAAATCATCGAGGTATCTATGCCAATTACAAAAGTGAAATCTGAATTTAAAAAATTTTCTGATATTTTAAATAACGATATTATTGCCGATGAATGCACAGCGGGAGAATTAAAGTTAGTGCATGATCAATTACAAGAAGCAATTCTATCACGCGATCCTGCGCAACTGATTCGAGATAAAAAGATCACTCAGCAATTGTTGCTCTTTGAAGAGAGTAATCCTATTGTGGGCAAAGTGATTAAAGATTTGATGGCTGCACTGTCTGGAATGGGGATTTAGATAAACCATTATTGAATAAAAAACCAAGGGATCATTGCTCCCTTGGTTTAGTCTATACTCATGTTACCTTGCTGACTTTGCGTTTTGAAGTAATAACCGTTACCAATCAAAGTACTGAATTTTGCATCTTGAATGATAACTGGTATACATTATTTAACGGTAACTGAGCGTCCTGCTCTGCCTGTTGCTGAAATACTTCGTACTAAAATACCCACTTTTGCAGTTGGTTGTTGCTCATGATTATACTTTTCCCATACTTTACCATCATTTGAATACTCAATAGTTAAGCCTGGAAAGCTAACATTCGCCTCTAGTTTACCTTTGTTAATGATTGCTCCTGGCACTGGTAAACGGTAAATGATATTTGCAGCATCCAGTTTAGCTAACTCTTTATGACCTATTACATGGGCAAAAACTTCCCAATCTGCAGCACGCTGTTGAATACGTTTACCCATTGTATTTGTGCCTTTATAATTAAACTCATTGGTTTTATAGTTAACACCTGTTTTATGTTTTGGCTCCCAGTTGGCGGTATGCCAAGCACGCTCTGCAAGTGCGAAGATACGTGGAAATACCATATATTCGACCTGATCATCCTGACGAATTGATTCTGACCAAATATTACCTTGTAACCCTTTAAATTCTTTATTTTTCTCTGTGGAAGTCACATTTAACGGGTTGCCCATGCGATCTGTCATGGTTTCAGCATTCGCTGGGATATTATCGGGCATGAAATTAAATATTTTTTTAGTATTGGTATATCGTGCGGCCCAGTAATAACCTCGTTCTTTTGGGTCTGCTTCATAAGGGTGGTCAAAATATACGACATCTGGCATTGCCACAATAACGTCATACCCTGCATTAGCAAAAGCATTATAATTACCTGCTCCATTCCAGTACATAGTACTCCATACATATGCACTACTATCACCAGCAAGACTCTCAGGGGGCATAATTCCATCGTGGTTTAAGCCATCATTCCAAGCTGCTAAATTTAATTCATGATTGTTCAGGATATGGCTAATACGTTTAATAAAGTATTTTCCTAGATCTTTGGTGGTATTAATACCATTGTCAGTATCTACAAATAGTTGGCGACATGCAGGTGAGTCTCCCCAAGCGCCAGCCGTTTCATCGGCACCAATGTGATAGTCACTAAGTGGTTGACCACCTTCTTGATGAATTTTTTTAATTTCAGAAACAACTTTATCCATAAAAACAAAGCTTGATTCTATGCATGGATTAATGGTGTTATCCGTGTAATTTTGAATTGAAAAATATTTTGTCTCATCATATCTATCAGCCAGTAAATACATTTCCGCTGCTTTTTGGTCACCTTGTTTCAGGAATTTTCTATAGCGTGCATCCATTGACTTAATAGCAGCACGTGAGTGTCCTAGCATATCCATTGATGGAATAACTTGGATATTACGCGCAGTTGCATAGGCTAAGGAAGATTGAAGTTGGAAATATCAAGTTTAATGTCTATCTAACACACATTGATTAGGTCAAATTCCGATAATTTCCATTTAAAATATAAGCAGCTAAACGATCGTTAATTTAGTAAAATATAAGCCTTAATAAACGAGGTAAATATGAGCTTTAAAATTAAACGATTAGATCACCATGGTATTGTCGCTGGCATTATTGATGACTTACAAA
>NZ_ATUO01000033.1 GCF_000420245.1 Psychromonas hadalis ATCC BAA-638
TCTGTCCTGTTATCGACCAAGCATTGATGGTCACTATTGCAGGTATTGCTGCCGGCCTACGTAATACAGGTTAAGCACACTAATTAGAATCGGCTTCAAAATTACTTGCGTTTTTGTTTTCAAAATAACCCGTCATTTTAGGGTTTTTGAAAACAATTTAGCGCAAGTTATTTATGTAATACCAATTACATTAAGTATGTGATCTAAATTTTCCGCAGGGAAAACAGCTTAATTCAAGGCGTAAGTTGACGTAAATGGTTGTTCCTTTTACAAAAATTACAACGCGGAAGTGAGTTGTTTTAACCAGTAAAATAGATCAGCTATTTACTGTTATTGGTATAACGATTCCTTAGCCTCATTATTTAGCCCAACAGCCAAACTGTTGGGCTAAATTCCTACCAAACTCACGAATTTTCCAAGCTAACATTTACAGCTAATTTATAGTTCCTTTATACTAAGCACATCCCCTCCCCTTTAGTTTGGATCACTCTGTGTTATCTCGTTTATTCATCCTTACCTTAATACTATTTTCACTGCCTAGCTTTGCAAGCCAACACTTTCGTGAGCAAGAGAGTGTTTTTGTCTATTATAAACAGTGGGCTATTTATGGGCCTAACTACCATATTCGTGATATTCCGTTCCAACAGGTAACGCATTTGGTTTACCAAAGCGCAGATATTGATGCACAACATAATGTGATTGTCAGTGATGAATACGCAGATATTAACCATAGCTACCCCGATAACGATCCTAAAAAAGGTGCCTTTCAAGGTAGTTTAGGTGAACTTTACAAAGCCAAACAAAAATACCCTCATCTGCAAACTATCATCTCAATTGGAGGCTGGGGCCGTTCTAGCAACTACTCAGACATTGCAAGTAATGCGCAAGCACGTAACTATTTTGCACTTTCCGCACTAAAATTTATCCGACAATATCACTTTGATGGCATTGAGATAGATTGGCCTGCCCCAATTAAAGGCGCGAGTCGCAGTGATGATCCTGAAAACCTTAATCTCTTACTTGCAGAACTGCGTGAAGTGCTCGATATTGGCGCAATGCAAGATAAAAAATATTACACATTAATGATCACCCCCTCTGCTAAACCTAGTTTTCAAGGCCACTGGAATATAAACAGAGCGCAGCAATACTTAGACTACTTTAGTCTGCCAACCAACTATATCCATGGTTACTGGGAAAAGAACAGCAACCATCTTGCGCCATTAATGTTAAGTGATAAAACCCAGCAGAAACTAGTTTCCCAAAAAATGGAAGTAGGCAGTGTGGAGACTATTTTTGAGTTTTATAAAAAACAAAAAGTAGCCCCTCAAAAGCTCATTCTTAATATATCCTCATTTGCAACAGGGTGGAACGGCGTTAAAAATAGAAATAATGGCTTATATCAGAAAGCAAAACAGGTATCTTGGGGGAGCTGGGATTCAGCGAATAGTGGTCGCACCGGTGTGTACACACAAAGTTATTTAAAAGGATTTATGGACACCGAGGGGTATCAGCAGTTTTGGGATGATAGTGCCAAGATGCACTGGTTATACAACGCAGATAAATTTGATGGTCACTTCATCACCTATGAAGATGCCGACTCCATTGCCTATAAAATTGATTATATAAAACAGCACAACTATAACGGTATTGCACTGCGCCAGATACATAACGATCTTAAAGGCTCTGACTCGTTGCTCAGTAAAATCTATGCACAACTTTATCCACTTAAAGCACTCTCCTATCAACTCAACAACGTCTACAAAACCCATAAAAGCAAAGTACTTATTACCCTTATTTTTCTGCTTATCGTCTTCACCTTAGTTATTTACTGGCGAGTTAAGCAACACAGTGAAGAGCAAGAAGATGCAGATGATAAAGCGCAATACATCAAGATGCGCTCACAACTGCAACATATTGAAACACCACTACAAGGGATACAATCTCTCTCTCAGCAGATAGATAAAAAACAGCTACCTTTAGTCGCAGAAACAGCACAGAAACTAGAAAATGTTAATCGCCAAAGTGAGCAATTAAACCAATTAGTACAACAGCTTCTTCACGAAACCACTTTAGCAGACAGCTCTAGCCTACCAAAACCAGAAGCATTAGCACCGCTCACTATTTTTCAAAATGCCATAAAAATCATTTTTCCAGAGCTAAAAGAGAAAAGTATTACCATTAGCTTAGATATTTCACAAGCTTTAAAAAATGTGCAAGTAGACCAAAGTTATCTACAACAACTGTTTATTTTACTGCTCTCCTACCTTGCTCAACGCAATCCCCAAAATACCATTTTACATATAAAAACCATACAGCAAGGGACATTGAGTGGTTTTGAGATAAAAGAACAAAAACACAACAACAGTGAAACGATGCATCAAAAACAAACGCTACTAGCAATTAAACGTTGTGCAAATATGCTTAGTTCTACCATCTCCTACCAAACGACTGATCATCACGGTATCTTTTTTATTGGCTTACCAAGTACCAATGAAAAGAGACAAAATTACAATGCACTGTTATTAAATGTACAAGAAAATAAACAGAATGAGCAAAAGGCAGAAGCCAAAATAGCGAACAACACTCAAAGAAATGAACATAACCGTTTGATGAGTCTGCAAAGATTCAGCTTACAAGCAGAAAAATTGACCGATATAAAACAACTCATCGCTAATGCTTTTGAACTCTTTGTTAATGATAACAAAGCACTCAATGTCACCATTTTTGAGGGCCAAAGTATACTCCATCAGCATATCTCTGAGAGCGATGATGATATGTCAGAAGTATTAGAAATATCACCCTCATCTTTAGGGCAATACCGTTTTGAATTACGCACAAAAGAGCCACTATTAGAGGATGATATCGCCTATTTTCAAAGTTTAGTGGCGCAAATTCAAATGATGCGTAAACAGATAAGTGAACTTGCTAAAGAGCCACAATTGCTTTCAGAACTCTATGAGATCGCCTCACAAAAAGACCATATAAAATATATCCAAGCCGATAAAGGTTATAGCGGTATAGTCTGTGATAACAAAGAGACTATCTACCTGTCACTGCGACTTAAAAATATCAAACTGTACTTCAAAGATGAAAGCCTACTGCAGATCCATCGTTCCTACTTAGTGAACCCACGTAAAGTATTACGTGTTGTACAGCTGAGTAAAATAAAATATGAGATAGCCTTAGAAAGTGATCGCCTGCCCATTGCGCGTACTTATGTCCCCATGTTAAAAGAGAGTTTCCCACATTGGTTTGAGTAAGTCGTTATGTATTTGGGGGATCACGCTCACTGAGTTCAACCCACAGCGCAACAGATGACATTAGCATCGCCATCGGCCAAGCGCTTGATTGGATAACCACAAAAGGTAAAATAGGGATAACAGTTGTGCTAATTAAAATCGTTAAATAGATATAAATACGAACATTTACTGGTAACATAAGCCCTCCTTATAACATGATCTAGTTCACAATTATAATATTAAGCTTAGTCACATTTTTTCAATATCCTTAGAGTATTTCAGACTTAAAAAATACTCTTTTATTACAGAGCAATCCCAATGCCTAAGAATGAAGTTGTCATATTAGATACACTCGGCCTACGCTGCCCAGAGCCAGTAATGATGCTCCGAAAAACAGTCAGAAAGATGCAAATAGGAGAATTATTAGAGGTAGTGGCAGACGATCCTGCAACAACACGTGACATTCCAAGCTTCTGTCGTTTTATGGATCACACGTTAATAGAGAGTTATATCGATCAGCCCCCCTATCGTTACCTGATTAAAAAAGGCATATAAAAAATCCACCGTAGTGGATTTTTTATTTAACGATTCTATTTTAAAAAATAGTGACTGCTGAGGGCTAAGTCATTGGGCTTAGATCAAGGCGAAAAAGCGCAGTTTAATGGTTTAAATACTACGTACATCCTGTACTACGCCCTTACGGGTCATCCTTTGGATGTTCAAATTCCTTCCCGATGAATTTGTGAGCATTTTTCAACGATGAGATAAGCCTAAATTACGACAACCTGAGTCGTTACTTTGCATAACCATTAGGATTGTTCGATTGCCAACGCCACGCATCTTGCATCATCTCTGCTAAACCACGCTCAGCTTGCCAGTTAAGCTCCGTCAGTGCTTTTTCAGGGGCAGCATAACAAGCAGCGATATCACCTTCA
The DNA here is from genome assembly GCF_000420245.1 of Psychromonas hadalis ATCC BAA-638. Classification (GTDB taxonomy): domain Bacteria; phylum Pseudomonadota; class Gammaproteobacteria; order Enterobacterales; family Psychromonadaceae; genus Psychromonas; species Psychromonas hadalis. The sequence goes on from NZ_ATUO01000033.1 coordinate 4,175, forward strand.
CGACGCGGAGATAGGGTATAAGCAATGATTTTTCCACTGGCAACTTCAAACGCTTTCACCATTTCAAGTACTGAGTAACCATTACCCGTACCTAGATTGTAAATATTTACCCCTGTCGTTTGGCTAATTTTATCAAGCGCTTTAAGATGCCCAATGGCTAAATCGACCACGTGGATATAATCACGCACACCTGTACCATCTTTAGTATCGTAATCATCACCAAATACCGCTAACGCTTTGAGTTTACCAACGGCAACTTGCGCAATATAAGGAAGCAAATTGCTAGGAATACCATTGGGATCTTCACCAATCAAACCTGAAATATGCGCACCGACAGGGTTAAAGTAGCGTAAAATAGCAAATGACCAACGATCATCAGACTTTGCAACATCTTGTAATACCATCTCTACCATCAGTTTTGAAGTGCCATATGGATTCGTTGTGCCACCCACTGGAAAATCTTCACGAATAGGTAAACTCGCAGGATCGCCATAAACCGTTGCAGATGAACTAAAGACTAAATTAAACACCCCCGCATCAGCCATCGCATCCAGTAACGTTAATGTACCTTGCACATTATTTTGGTAATACATAACAGGTTTAGCAACCGACTCTCCGACCGCTTTAAGACCTGCAAAATGGATAACAGACTGAATATTATGTTGTACAAACACAGAGTCTAAGAACGCTTTATCTAAAATATCACCCTCATAAAAAGTTGCACTTTTTCCGATGATCTTAGCAACACGCGCCAATGATTCTTTTGATGAGTTACATAAGTTATCAACCACCACAATCTCTTGATCCGTTGCTAATAATTCCAATACAGTATGCGATCCGATATAACCAGCGCCACCCGTGACTAAAATTGTCATATACAACTCCAAATTGATAAATAATTGCTGAATTGTATCACGTAAGCGCGCTATTTCTATTGCATAAAAAATAAAAGTAATGATAATGAACGTTCATTCATTTTTAGGGTTGGTAATGGGTAAGCGCAAAAAAATATTAGCAGCCGCAGAGCAGCTCTTAGCAGAGCGTGGCTTTTATGGTTTATCAATGAAAGTATTAGCTAAAACAGCAGGCATTGCGGCGGGTACTATCTATCGTTATTTTGAAAACAAAGAGATGTTGATGGTTGAGCTTCATCGACACATTCGCTTTGAAGCATCACAAACTATTTTTTGTGGCTGGTCTGAATTGCAAACAGCAAAACAAAAATACGATTTACTGTGGCGTAATGCATTCAATGCGGTATTAAAAAATCCACAACGCCTCACGGTCATTGAAATGCTCTATTTTATGCCAAACTCAGATAAACAAACGCTCACCCTTTTTGAAGATGTTACATTTTTACCCTTGATTGAATTTTATCAACAAGGTATAAACGAAAAGCAGCTTCATGATTGGCCGATACCCGCATTAGTTGCACTCAGTTTTGATAGTGCTATTAACCTCGCGAAAAAAGTATTAAAAGAATGTTTACAAATAGATGAACAAGTCTTAATGCAAGTACGTGATGCATCATGGCAAGTTATTCAACGCCAGCCCTCACAACAAAATTTAACAACACACTAATTTTAATTATTTAAGGTAAGACAATGAAAAAATGGATCGCGTCAGCAATCGTATTAGCAATACTCGTCTTTGGTAGTGTCATTGGTTTTAATATGTTTAAAGCACAAAAAATCAAAGAATATTTAGCTAATCGCCCAATTCCAGAATTCCCAGTGACCAGTATCACCATCAAAACGGAAGACTGGACTCCGCATCTACGTGCGATTGGTTTTATCGAACCCATTCAAGGGGTCACGGTCGCTAATGAAGTACCAGGAAAAATTGTTAAAATAAATTTTGAGTCTGGTCAAAAATTAAAAGTGGGTGATGCACTCGTCTACCTTGACTCTGAAGTTGAAAAAGCAAATCTGAAAGCTTCAAAAGGACGTTTACCTGCGGTAGAACGTCAATACAAACGTATGCTTTCTTTGTTTAAAAAAGGTTCAGTATCACAGGGTAAAGTCGATGAAGCAGAAGCAGATCTGCTGACCTTACAAGGGCAAATAGAAGGGTATCAAGCAACGATTAGTCGCCGTATTATCCGTGCACCGTTTGATGGTATTGCAGGATTACGTAATGTTTTCATGGGGCAATATTTAAAAGATGGTACTGATATTGTGCGCTTAGAAGATATAAGTCGTATGCAATTGCGCTTTACTATTCCACAGAATGATCTTAATAAAATTCATATTGGCCAAGCAATGGATATTTTTGTAGACGCACAAGCAGGAAAAACATTCAAAGGCACTATTTCTGCTATTGAACCTGCGGTTAACTACCAAAGCGGTGTTATTCAAGTGCAAGCTGATATCCCTAATAAAGATCGTAAACTACGCTCTGGTATGTTTGCTAAAGCCAACATTATTTTACCTACATTAAATGAGCAGATAGCGATTCCTGAAACCGCTATTAACTACACACTATATGGTGAAACGGTTTACCTTATTTCAGAACAAAAAACAGAAGCGGGTAAAGCGTTTAAGCAAGTGGACCAAAAGATTGTAAAACTGGGTAAGAGTAAAGATGGTGATATCCATGTTTTATCAGGCCTTAAAGCAGATGATATTATCGTCACTAGTGGACAGGTTCGTTTAAGTAATGGCTCACATATCACTATCACTGAGTCAGATATTCTTAATAAACCAGCTAAAATTCCAGCACTGTAGGGACTATTATGAAATTTACAGATATTTTTATAAAGCGCCCAGTATTAGCTATTTCACTGAGCTTATTGATTGTTTTATTAGGCTTTCAAGCACTGAGCAAAATGCAGGTGCGCGAATATCCCAACATGATTAATACCGTGATCACGGTAAGCACCAGTTACTATGGTGCAAATGCCGACTTGATCCAAGGATTTATCACTCAACCGATAGAGCAAGCGATTGCGCAGGCTGATAATATCGACTTTATGACGTCACAAAGTTATATGGGTGTTTCCAGTATCACCGTGTATATGAAACTCAATACTGATCCGAACGGTGCAGTGGCGGATATTCTTGCCAAGGTAAACAGCGTTCGTTCACAATTGCCTAGTGAAGCAGAAGATCCAACCATTGACCTCAGCACCGGCTCAAGCACCTCGGTTATTTATATCTCTTTCTCAAGCGAAGAACTCAATGCCAGCCAGATAACCGATTATCTTGAACGCGTTATCAAACCTCAGCTATTTAGTATAAATGGTGTTGCCAAAGTAAACCTTTATGGCGGTACTGCTTTTGCAATGCGTATATGGCTTGACCCTGAACGTATGGCGGGTTTTAATTTAACAACAAAAGATGTGGTACAAATTTTACAAGCCAACAATATTCAATCTGCCACAGGTCAAGCAAACAGCTATTACACGTTGTTTAATGGTAATACTAAAACACAAGTTTCTACGACAGATGAGCTAGAAAACCTTATTATTGCCACACGAGAAAAAGGCAAAACAATTCGCTTGCAAGATATTGCTCGTGTATCACTAGAAAAAAGCCACGATATCTATCGTGCAATGGCCAATGGCAACAATGCGGTCATTGTTGCTATTGATGCGGCCCCTACCGCGAATCCACTCGACATTACTGCGGGCGTGCGCAATATGTTGCCTGATCTACAAAAAAACAACCCTAGCTCCATCAATATGGAAGTGCTATATGACTCTACCATCGCCATTGAGGAGTCCATTTCAGAGGTAATTAAAACTATTCTTGAGGCGGGTGCAATTGTATTAGTGGTCATGGTTCTCTTTTTAGGCTCATGGCGTGCGGTTGTTATCCCAATCATCACCATTCCTCTGTCACTGATTGGTGTATTAGTCGTGATGCAGATGTTTGGTTTTACTATCAATCTGATGACACTATTAGCAATGGTACTGGCTATCGGCTTGGTGGTAGATGATGCGATTGTAGTGGTCGAAAATATCGATAGGCATATCAAAGCAGGTGAAGAACCCTTTCGTGCAGCCATTATCGGTACACGCGAAATAGCCGTTCCAGTTATCTCAATGACTATCACTTTGGCTGCCGTTTATGCTCCTATCGCCTTAATGGGCGGTATAACAGGCGCGCTATTTACAGAATTTGCATTAACACTTGCAGGGGCGGTATTTGTATCAGGCTTCATTGCCTTAACACTGTCTCCAATGATGTGTAGCGTGATGCTAAAAAGTAATCATCAACCAAACCGTTTTGAGAGAACAGTTGATGGCGCATTAACAAGATTAACAAATAGTTACGGGCGCTTATTAGATAAGCTGATGACACGTCGACCTGCAGTGATTGTCTTTGCACTATTAGTATTTGCTTCACTGCCCTTTTTATTCAAATCTATCCCTTCTGAGCTTGCGCCATCTGAAGATAAAGGTGCATTAATGATGATGTCTAAAGGCCCCTCGAATGCCAATTTAGACTATATCGAAAATAGCATGAAGGTGATCACCGGTATGATTGCAGAGCAACCCTCTGTACAAAGTAGCTTAGCAATGTCAGGTGTGCCTAATGCAAACCAAGCATTTGGTATCGCAATTATGAAACCTTGGAGTCAGCGAGATATTGACCCTAAACAACTAGCAACCAACCTAAAAGATGGCTTTAATAGCGTCCCTGCAGTTGCAACAACAGCATTCCAGATGCCTGAACTTCCAGGCTCATCAGGTGGTTTACCGGTGCAATTTGTGATCACCACTTCAAATCCATTTGAGAGTTTGGTGGAGATTGCTAGCGATGTATTAGCAGCCACACAAGCAAACCCTAACTTTGTTTACTCAGAACTTGATTTAGCGTTTGACTCTGCAACCATGAATATCAGTATCGACCGAGATAAAGCCGGTGCTTATGGTGTAACCATGCAAGATATTGGTATCACCTTAGGCACACTACTGAGTGATGGTTACCTAAATCGTATTGATCTTGATGGGCGTAGTTATGAAGTGATCGCACAGGTTGAACGTAAATACCGTTTATCACCCGATAAATTAGGTAACTTTTTTGTGAGAGCAAAAAATGGCGACATGTTACCGCTCAGTGAACTGATCACCATTGATATCGTTGCCGAACCACGTTCCTTGCCACACTTTAACCAACTAAACAGCGCAACGATTGGTGCGGTACTCGCCCCTGGTTTTGCAATGGGTGATGCAATTAACTTCTTTGAAGAACTTTCGACCACAAAACTACCACAAGGTTATCGTCATGATTATCTCGGTGAAGCACGTCAGTTTGTAACAGAGGGCAGTGCGTTATATATGACCTTCCTGCTTGCGGTATTGATTATCTTCTTAGTACTCGCGAGTCAGTTTGAAAGTATCCGTGATCCACTGGTGATTCTAATGACAGTACCACTTGCAATTAGTGGTGCATTAGTTGCCCTTGCATGGGGAGCAGCCACCATGAATATTTACACCCAAGTGGGTTTGATAACACTGGTCGGGCTTATCACTAAACATGGTATTTTAATTGCAGAAGTAGCTAAAGAGGAACAGTTGCATAATGGCTTAAATCGTATTGATGCAGTTAAAAAAGCAGCAACAGTGCGTTTACGTCCAATCTTGATGACCACAGCGGCAATGGTAGCAGGTCTAATTCCACTATTATTTGCAACAGGAGCAGGAGCGGTAAGTCGTTTTGGTATCGGTATTGTTATCGTGGCAGGTTTATCAATTGGTACACTGTTTACACTATTTATTTTACCAGTGATTTATTCCTTTATCGCGAGCAAACATCAAAAAAGAAAAGAGTTTGATGAAACAAAAGCGCTAAAAGTAGATCAATTACAGGAGTAATATTAATGAGCTAGATCACAATTTGATCTAGCTCATTACTTTTCCCAGAAAATTATTTTCAAATAACCTATTTAATCTTGAAACCCCCCTTATTTCCCCTACAATTAAAAAGACTTTAATTATAGGAAAAAATCATGTTTGTTTTTATTAATAACCTCTCTATTCGCTGTAAACTTTTTGGCTTAACACTTTTTCCACTTTTAGGTTTTATCTGTTTTGCAGGTTATAACTTTGTACAAACTTACCAAGAGAAAGTCGCACTTGAAGAGAGTTTAGTATTAACAGATTCAGCCTCAGTGAGCGCGCTGTTAGTGCATGAGTTACAAAAAGAGCGTGGCGCATCCGCAGGTTATCTCTCCTCAAAAGGCAATAAATTCCAAAACGCCATTAAAAAACATCGTCAAACCACCGATCAGAAACGTAAAACCCTAGAGATGTTTATAGAAAACAAAACCCTGACGCCACATTTAGTCACACTTTTTTCACAGGTGACCCAGCAACTCAATAAAATAGCGGATATGCGCAATCGGGTCGATAACTTATCCGTTAGCATTAAAGAGGAGATTACTTTTTACACCCAGCTTAACGCCCTACTACTCTCCATTATTGACAACAGCGCTAACCAAAATCAAAATGTAGGGTTAGCAATATCATCGGTCGCTATCGGTAGTTTTTTACAACATAAAGAACGTGCTGGTATCGAGCGCGCTGTGCTTAGTAATGTATTCACAAAAGACAATTTCACTCCTGCTCTGCTTGAAAAATTTATCCGTTTATTAGCAGAACAACAAGCCTATTTTGATAAATTCAGCGCACACGCCACCACAGAGCAACTAACAATTTATAAGAAAACGGTGACAGGAAAGGCAATTCAAAAGGTGCAAAGCTACCGTCAAATAGCGCTCAGCAAAATGAATAAAGGTGACTTTAATGTTGATCCCACAATCTGGTTTAATACCATCACTCAGAAAATAAACCTGCTGAAATCAGTCGAGGTGACACTACTGAAACAGTTACATAGTCAAAACATTGCACTGATCGATAATAAAAATGACCGCTTAACTACACTCGTAATCATTATTGTTATCCCGCTTATTTTTGTACTGTGGCTCTCTTTTTATATCGCCACACAATTACATAAAGGGATTGCAGAAATCACTAAAAAATTAACCCAAATCACCAACAGTAATGATTTAACACTGCGTATAGAAATAAATAGCCGCGATGAACTGGGCGAAATTGGCAATACCATCAATCAACTTGTTTCACATCTGCAAGGGTTAGTTGAAAAGATACAAAATACAGCAGAGATGTTAAAAACCAGTTTAGTGGAAAATATCCAAAATAGTCACATGATTGAAGCCAAGATAAACAGTGGTTCTGATCAAGTAACACAAGTCGTTACTGCCACCACAGAGATGAGTAGTACGGTGGCAGAAATTGCACGTAATGCAATGCAATCTTCAGAAGAAACAGCAAAAGCAAGCAGTGAAAGTCAGCATGGTAACCATGAAGTTGAAGAGACCATTACCAATATTAATCATCTATCAACCGAGCTTAATAATGCCTCTAAGATCATTGAAAAACTCAATGGGTCAGCCCTTAATATTGGAAAATTTCTGAATGTAATTAAAGATATATCCGAAAAAACCAATCTATTAGCCCTCAATGCCGCCATTGAAGCCGCACGCGCAGGCGAATCAGGTCGTGGTTTTTCCGTTGTTGCCGATGAAGTCCGTAGCCTCGCAATGCAAACCAAAGACTCAGCCAGTGAAATTGAGACGATGATCACTGAGCTACAATCAAGTTCACATGCAGCGCAAACAGCCATGTCGAAAGGCATTGAGATGGTTGATAAGAGTGTCCATGATGCCAAGCAAACAGGTCAAGATATCTCACATATCACTGACAGTATTAATCAAATTAATTTAATGAATGAGCAAGTTGCCACTGCAGCCGAAGAGCAAAGTAGTGTTACCGAAGAGATAAATCGTAATATGGTACATATTCAAGATGGTTACAGTGAGATGCAACTAAGTTACAACAATATCGAAAAATGCAACCAATTAGTTGAATCACTCGCAAATGAGCTTAATGAGGTCGTGAAGCAATTTAAAATATAATGAAAATAAAACAGCTATCGATTGTTTATTTTTATCACTAGCGAGTAAATGCTTAGGGCTAAGCCATTTATGCCTAATTCAAGGCGAAAAAGCACAGTTTAGTACTATAAATGAGCATTTTTCAACGAAGAAGTAGGCTTAAATGGCAACGACCTGAGTAGTTACATTTTAAATACCGTACTGTGCGCGGTATGCGGTTACTGACTCAAGATGCTGTTGCATTTCTGGTAATGTTTCTAAATAACTCACCACATCACTCAATTGTACAATAGAGATAACTTTAGCACTGTAATCACGCTCAATCTCTTGAATCGCAGAAAGCTCACCCTTTCCTTTCTCTTGACGATCTAATGCAATCAAAACACCTGCAAGCTCTGCGTCATGGGCATTGATAATATCCATTGATTCACGAATCGCTGTACCCGCAGTAATAACATCATCAACCAACATCACTTTACCTTTAAGATCAGCCCCGACTAGACTGCCACCCTCACCGTGAGTTTTAGCTTCTTTACGGTTAAAGCAGTAAGGTAAATCCAAATTATAGTCATTTGATAATGCAACCGCTGTCGTAGTGACAATAGGAATACCTTTATACGCAGGCCCAAATAACAGGTCATAATCGATACCTGAATCTTGCAAAGCAGCTGCATAAAAACGTCCTAAACGCGCTAAATCTAAACCGGTATTAAACAGCCCCGCATTAAAGAAGTAAGGACTTACTCGGCCTGATTTTAGGGTAAATTCACCAAATTTTAATACCTGTTTTTCAATCGCAAACTCAATAAACTCTTTTTGATAATCTTTCATTTTTTACACTCCATTTAATGCTTTTTTCTGTTCAATCACTAACTTATCGATACCATTTTTCGCCAGGCTTAGCATGACTAATAACTCTTCATGGCTAAACGCCCCCTCTTCAGCAGTACCCTGAATTTCAATCATGCCACCTGTTTCTGTCATTACAACATTCATATCAGTTTGTGCATTTGAATCTTCATCGTAATCTAAATCACAAATAGGATTGCCTTTGTAGATACCCACAGAAACCGCTGCAATCATCTGCTTGAGTGGACTTTTTTTGATTTTCCCCTCTGCAACCATCCAGTTCAGTGCATCGGCAAGTGCAATGCAAGCGCCAGTAATAGAGGCCGTGCGAGTACCTCCATCTGCTTGAATAACATCACAATCAACGGTGATCATATTCTCACCAAAGGCATCTAAATCAACAGCTGCACGCAGTGAACGCGCAATCAAACGCTGAATTTCTAAAGTACGGCCACTCTGTTTACCTTTAGCTGCTTCACGTATATTACGAGTATGCGTTGCACGAGGTAGCATTGCGTATTCAGCCGTTATCCAGCCTTTACCTTTACCCTTTAAAAAACGTGGTACAGAGTTTGAAACAGAAGCGTTGCATAAGACTTTAGTATTACCCACTTCGATCAATACTGAACCTTCAGCATAAGCAGTAAAATGTCGGGTAATTTTGATTTCACGGTTTTGTTCAGGGGATCGGTTGCTGGGACGCATAATAAAAAGCCTTCTTAAAAATGAAGGCTATTATAACAAAATAGAGATAATTTAAAAAAACTAATCACTGCTTTTTTTCTGATACTGTACAAGTTGCTTATGACCATTTTGCTGTGCTTTATAAAGTGCATTATCAGCACGACGAATTAGCTCTTCAGCACCGTATTTACTGTTATATTTGAGTGTCGCAGCACCTGCACTGACCGTCAATATTTTACAACATGGAGAATCTGAATGCTGTAATGCCCACTGCTCAAGCAGTTTAAAAAGCTCTACAACAATTGCTTCAACACCCTTTTCATTAGTTTCAGGTAGAATAAGTACAAACTCCTCTCCACTATAACGCGCAAGCAGATCCGCTGGGCGTTTAATGGTCACTTGTAAGCGCCGAGAGAATTCAATTAAACAGCGATCTCCCGCTAAACGCCCATATTTGTCGTTAAATTTTTTAAAGTGGTCAATATCAAACATCACCACAGAAAGTGGTTGCAGCGAGCGGTTTGCACGCGCCCACTCTTTATCAAGTTGTTCGATAAAATAGTGTTGATTAGGTAAGCCCGTTAAAACGTCACGCATCGCTAACGCTTCAAGCTTATTTTGCATCTTCTGAAGTTTAAAATTACTCTTTTTAAGCACTTGATTACGAAAAATCAGCAATAAAAAGAGTATCATGATGACAATCAAAACCGCCCAAAGCCAAGTAAGATCCTCTTTTGTTTCATAAATTAAGGGGGACCAGCGATTGACGATCTCTTCATGCTGTTGTACTGAAATGGTGGCAATCACTTTATTAAAAATATCCATTAAAACGGGGTCAAGCAGAGAAGTGGCGAGTGAAAGTGTGTGCTGATAATCAATTTTATCGACAATTTTTAACTCTGGGTGATTTTGTTTAATATGTTTTGCTATCACCGGCAGTGAATCAATAAAAGCATAAATTTCACCACTTTTTACTGCCTGTAAACCAGCCGCAGCGGAGGTATATTCTCGTAAATCACCTTGTGGATAATTTTTTTCAAACGCCTCTTTATAGGAGGTGTCTTTAACGACACCGATCGGTCTATGTAAAACTTGTTCTAACTTATGTACTAAACGCTCTTTTTTAGTCACCAACACCAGTGGAAAGCGCAAATAGGGATAGGTAAATACTAAGAAATTGTCTCGTTGCTCAGTACGGCTAATAATAGGAATAAAATCACATAATCCTTGCTTCATGTAACGTAATGTTTGTGGCCAACTCTCTGTTTGTATAAGTTTAATGGGGGTAGGTAAACGTTGCTCAAAAAGATGCACAAAATCCGCTCCCATGCCGGTATAAACGCCGTGACGAATTCCCTCAATAGGCAACCAATCAGGATCGACACACATTTTTAATACTGTTTTAGACTTTAGGTAATGGTGTTCACTTTCACTGAACATTGGCATGATTTGTTGAAAACTCGTATCTACAAATTGGCTATCTTTGTTCTCCATTAATGACCATTTCTGCTGCAACTTAACTAATTGATCCTCGGTTATTTTATGTAACCCTTTATCAAGAATATTACGCAAAATAGGGTTACTTTTATTCACCCCCATATATTGAGCTAGATGGTTAAAAACGGTATTTTCAAACAGAGGCGCATTGGTCACACCAGTAATAAAATAGCGTTGTATATAAAAGTTAATCACCGCATAAGAGTCCAAAACAGCATCAACATGTCCCAATACTAATTGTTCAACAGACTCCTCGGTACTATTGGTTAACAATACGTTGATATCAGGAAAATGAGTGCGCATTAACTCCTCATAAAAGAAACCACGTACCACAGCAACATTCTTATTTTTCAGAGAGTTAAAATCTAAATAATGAGACGTTTCATCGAAGGTTAATAAACCGTTAATTGCTTTGAGTGGTTTATATTGTGTAAATATTGCATACTTTTCTCGCTCAGGAGTGCGTTTCATATTGGTGATCACATCAATTTCACCATTTTTAAGCATCATCAGGTAATCATTCCAGTGATAGCCCACTACAAAATCAATCTCTAAACCCACATTTTTTGCCACTAAACGCATCAAGTCATTGGAATAACCTTTTACCTCATTATTTTCAATAAAGTTGAAAGGTCGCCAAGACTTTTCTGCATGCACTTTAATAACAGGGTTTAACTCAATATAATTGCGTTCATCGAGGGTCAGATCTAAATCAGATGCAAGCGCAATAGGTGTTAAGCTCAATAGAGATAACAGTAAAAAAAGAGAGGCTCTGGATAAACGGATGAAAATAACAGCAATCATGAAAATTGGACTCTTTGGTGAAAATTTAACGCGATATAGTGAACATTTTATCAAATAAACACAGAAAGATAGTATTGTCATGTCTTTTTTGTGAACAGTGAGTGAAAAAACAACAACTGAGATAGTTTTTTCAGTGATAACTATCTCAGTTGTTTAGTTTTATTTATTTAATTTATCAACATTGTGAATCGCAATTTGTTTTTCTAATGCTAGCACTGGGGATTGAATAAACTTCTGTCCCTGCACCTGTATTAGAATAAGTTGTCTACTTTTCTTGTTTACAAACAGATTATGATAGAAAGCTTGCACCTCTTTTAACGACACTGAGCGTAGTGCCTCTATATAAGCAGGTTTGTGGTTTATCTTCTCTTTTAATGTCAGCCACTCATTGCTTAAATAATTAAACTCAGCCATTAGTGACGTTGGCTTAGCGGTATAGTTCGCAATATGTGCTGCTTGCATTTTTTTGAATTTAACCTCTGTGGTCTCATTCAGCTTGCTTTGGAAGTTAACCAGGAAATCATTAAATCTAGCATAAAGCTCACTATTACTGGCAGCAGGACTTTGTGTAAATAGACCAAACGCAACATATTCATTAACACTAAATGAGGCAGTGAAAGGGGAATAGGAGAGCTGCTCTTGAGTACGTATCTGATCGTAAAAAGCAGGCTGTAATAACTTATTTAATAACTCAGAGGTAGCCGACGCTTTATCCCCATGCAAATCAGTAAGGTGAACCATCACGAATGCATCGTCTTGCATCTGTGATTTTAAGGTGTAATTTAGCGCCCCTTGCTCAACATCTGCTTGCAAACGTTTGATATTATAAAATGATTTTTCTTGGATGGTTACTCGTTGCATCAGCTGTTTATCAACGGCTAACACTTGTGCTTTTGTTAAGTTGCCCAACGCCAATAAACGCACTGTTGATTGCTCAAATATCTTATCTTTAAACTGCGCAATCTGTTTCAGGCTCAGCCCTTCTATTTCAGCTAATAGCGCTTCATCTGACCATGCAGGTTGACGGATCACTTGTCGAAAACCAGCCAATGCGAGATCTAACGCTTTCATTTTCACTTTATTATTCAAACCGCGTTGTAACTCTTGCTTTGCAAGCTGTAGTGATTGCTCACTAAATTGTGCATTTTTAATATGGTCAACGACAGTCAGCAACAGTTTATCCTGTTTATCACTGTAACCTGATGTACTAATTAATAGACCATTTGATTGACCGATAGAGAAGTTAAGCCCCGCCTCTTGGGTAACAAAGTTAAGCTCTGAAAACTGCTTTTTAAGCATCGTGAGTAGCAAGCTCATACTCACTCTATTTTGGGCACTTTGATCGCTAATATCACTATTTAATTGCAATTTAAAACTTGCTTTAGGCTCTTCAAGTGTAGCGCTTTGTGCAAACCAAACAGAATGACCTGTCTGCTTAATAAGTTGCACGGCTTTACCGCGGTGTTGTTTTTCCACAATGGTGAGATTTTCTGGCAACCATTCGTTGTTCGCAGGTAATACTAACGAGATTGATTTCGCCTCTGTTAACCATTTTTTTTGTTGTTTAGTTGAGATCTTTTCAACCGCATACTCACCTTGATAGTAAGGGATTTTTGTTCCCCCCTTTGCATTCGGTGCAAGCAAAAATAGACGACTGTTTTCAGGGGTTAAATAGGTTAACAACTCACTAATAAATTTCGCGTTAAAAGCATCTAAACGATAAGGAAAGTAGAGAATATCTTTCACGGGGTAGGTTTGCATATTGGCCGATAAGCCCATCACATAGTTAAACCCAGAATGCTTAGTTAAGAATTTAAAACGTGTCTCTAGGCTTTTCTTTTGCTCAGTGAACTGCGTTTCATTGATCCCCTCTGTTTTTATCAACGCTATAAAAGCAAACAGAGTGGCCATTATTTGCTGTTGTGATTCGATGCCTTTATTGGTCAGTTTAAACTGTAACGAAAAACGTGAGTAAAGCTCACTGTGTGGTGCATAAAAACCTGCCATCACTGAATCAACTAACCCCGCTTTAATTAAACTATCCGATAAGCCCCCTTGATGATCAGAGCCTAACAAACGGCTGATATAAGCGCCGGGCTGATACATATATTCATCTTTTACGCTGGGCACTAAAAAGTTTACTTGTAGTAATTTAATGTCAGCAGTCGGTTTCATCTCGACTTTTATGGCTAACTCTTTAGCGGTTAACATCGGCGTGAGAATGATCGGTCTATTGGTTTTTTTATTGGGGATTTGAGTCAAATAAAGACTGGCTACTTTTTCCAGTTCAGCAATAGAACGCGGACTGGTTAACGCAACTTTCATGGTATTGGCAGAATAGTGCTCATCAAAAAAGTTAACCAATTCATCTTGTAACTTACTGCCCTCTTTATCGACTAACGTCGTTAAATCACCAGTACTAAAACGTGCCATTGGATGTTCAGGGTTCAGGGTATAACGTTGTAAGGCATACAACTTACGCATATCATTATCGAAATAGGTTTTATGCTCTGCATTGACGGTATGACGCTCTTTTTCAGCGTATTTTTCATCAAGCAGTGGTGAGCGCATCACATCACCTAAACGATCTAACGCTTCATCAAACGCTTTATCGTTAACTTCAAAACCATAAACAGTACTTTCTTGCGACGTATAAGCATTGGTATAACCCCCGTTTTGGCTCATAAATTTACTGTATTCGTTAATAATTGGATAACGCTCTGATCCTAAAAACAGCATATGCTCTAAATAGTGCGCTAAACCCAATTGGCTTTCAGGGTTATGCATGCTGCCCACTGGCACAGAGAGCGAGATCGCACTATTTTCTAAATCGGGATCAGAAATCAACAACACTTCAAGCTCATTACTGAGGGTGATCAGTTGATAATCACGGTCATCATTAGGACTCTTTTTTATCGTAGTTTCATTGACTTTAAATACAGGAGAGGTAACAGCGATGGCAACGGGTGTCATAAATATTCCTAAAGATAAAACAGCTAAAATAGATCGTAATATAGATCGCGACATAGAAAATTCTCATTAAATAAGTAGAAATAGATAGACAACCTATTCCCAAAAAAGTTTATACCTGTAGCCAAAAAGTAACTGGCCCGTTATTCGTTGAGCTAACTTGCATATCAGCACCAAAAACGCCATTTTCAACAAGCAACTCGTTATCACGGCAGTGTTGGCTGAAGCGTTCATAAAGTCGTTTAGCCTCACTTGGCTCTGCACCATTAGAAAACCCCGGGCGATTGCCTTTATTCGTTGTCGCCGCTAAGGTAAATTGGGAAATAACCAGTAGGTCACCTCCTACTTGTTGTACATTGAGATTCATTTTGTCATTTTCATCAGCAAAAAGTCGATACGTCATCACTTTTTGGGCAAGACGTTGACATTTTTTATCATCATCGCCCTTTTCAACCGCTAATAAAACCAATAAACCTGTTTTTATCTTGCCAACAACATGACTTTCGACCTCAACATCGGCTTTGGTCACTCGTTGAATTAATGCAATCATGATGTCGCCTTCTCTGATTTATGCACCACTAAATACTCCTCTAACGTTGCTGTCACCTCTGCACCAAATAGAACAATTAACCAATTGAAATAAACCCATACAAATAAGATAGGGATCACCGCTAATGCACCATAAATTATTTGCTGAGAGGGGAAATTAGTAATATATAGACTAAAAAGATCCGTGCCTAATGTAAGTAACAGCGAAGCAACAAACCCACCGACGACTGAATAACGAAAACTCACACGTTGATGAGGCACTAAGGTATAAACACCTGTAAAAGCAGCCCAAGCGATAACAAACGGCATGAAACTTAATAACTGCTGACCAATAGAGAGAAAACCTTGTGCTTGCACAATTGAAAATAGGTAGGAGCTCAATGCAATACTACTGCCTAGAATAATGGGGCCAAGACTGAGAATGGTCCAATAGATAGTAAAGGCCTGCACAATAGAGCGTTTTTTCTTACAGCGCCAAATACGATTAATGGTTTGATCGATGGTATAGATAAGCATTAACGCAATCACCACTAATGAAGCAAGCCCCATCATACTCATCTTTTGGGTGTTCTCAATAAAACCACTGACATGATCTTTGATCGCATCGCCCGAGGTAGGCACTAAGTTATTGTAAATCAGATCTTCCATCACCTCATTTAGCTCAGAGAACATCGGAAAGGCAGAGAGCATATAAAAGATAACCGCTAAAAAAGGTACGATAGAGAGCAAGGTCACGTAAGCCAAATGCCCAGCAGGTACTTTAATGTTGTCTTGCTGACAACGTGAGTATAAAAATAACAGGTAGCACCAAGCGGTTTTACTTTTTTCAATCATAAGCTGTTTATTCATCACATATCCTTATTTTTAATTATCAAAATAGCACAAAAAAAAAGCCTCTATCCAGTTTTACCAGATAGAGGCTTCATCTTTAGTCAAACGTTAGCGTTTATTCACCTTTTTTAGGGCGCGCTGCACGTTTACGTTCACTTTCAGAAAGTAGTTTCTTACGAATACGAATACTTTTTGGTGTTACTTCGACCAATTCATCAACATCGATAAATTCAAGTGCTTGCTCAAGTGTCATGATGATTGCAGGAGAAAGTACTTGTGCGTCATCTGTACCAGAAGAACGTACGTTGGTTAACTGTTTACCACGAATACAGTTCACCGTTAAATCGTTAGAACGTTTATGAATACCGATGATTTGACCTTCATAGACTTCTGTTGCGTGACCAAGGAACAGACGACCACGATCTTGTAGGAAGAACAGTGAGTAAGTAACCGCTTTACCCGCTTGATTACACACTAATACGCCATTTTGACGCTGGCCAATCTTACCGCCTTTATGAGGACCGTAATGATCGAAGCTATGGTAAAGCAGACCTGAGCCCGATGTCATGGTCATGAATTCAGTTTGGAAACCAATTAAACCACGACTTGGGATCATAAAGTCTAAACGTATACGCCCTTTACCATCTGGTGTCATATTGCTTAATTCAGCTTTACGAATACCAAGTTGCTCCATAATAGAGCCTTGATGTTGCTCTTCACAGTCAATGGTTAATGTTTCAACTGGTTCATGTAACACGCCATCAATCATTTTTTCGATAACTTCTGGACGTGATACAGCGAGCTCGAAACCTTCACGACGCATGGTTTCAATTAAAATGGCTAAATGCAGTTCACCACGACCCGATACTTTAAATTTATCAGGATCGCCAGTCTCTTCAACTTTAAGTGCCACATTATGCACAAGCTCTTTGTTTAGACGGTCAAGAATATTACGAGAAGTAACATATTTACCCTCTTTACCACAGAATGGCGAGTTATTTACTTGGAAAGTCATGGTCACTGTTGGTTCATCAACACTCAATGGTGGTAATGCTTCAACATTGTTTTGTGCACAAACGGTATCAGAAATTTTAAGTTCGCCTAAACCCGTAATAGCAACAATATCCCCCGCTTGACCGACTTCAATTTCATGACGCTCAAGCCCTAAGTAACCTAATACTTGGCCAACTTTCGCTTTACGTTCTTTGCCATCACTACCAACAACGGTTACTTGTTGATTTGTTTTAACGCTACCACGCATGATACGACCTACGCCGATAACACCTACATATGAGTTGTGATCAAGCTGTGAAATTTGCATCTGCAAATCACCATCACGATCAGCATCAGGCGCATCAACACCATCAACAATCGCTTGGAACAGTTGTTCCATGTTTTCAGTTGGCTCGTCAGACTCTGAGTTTGCCCAACCGTTTAATGCAGAAGCATAAACCACTTTAAAGTCTAACTGTTCATCGGTTGCGCCAAGGTTATCAAACAGATCAAATACTTGATCAATAACCCATTCTGGGCGCGCGCCAGGTTTATCGATTTTATTAATAACAACAATCGGTTTTAAACCCATTGCAAATGCTTTTTGTGTTACAAAACGCGTTTGTGGCATAGGACCGTCAACGGCATCAACCAGCAGAAGAACACTGTCTACCATTGACATGATACGCTCAACTTCACCACCGAAGTCCGCATGTCCAGGTGTGTCTACGATATTGATGTGGTAACCGCCCCACTCAATCGCAGTATTTTTAGCAAGAATGGTAATACCACGTTCTTTCTCTAAATCGTTAGAGTCCATTACACGCTCTTCATTACCACCGCGTGAATTTAAGGTGCCAGATTGCTCTAATAATTTATCAACAAGGGTAGTTTTACCGTGGTCAACGTGAGCAATGATAGCTATATTTCTTAATTTATCTAACGACATGATGTGCCTCAAAAAGTAACAATTGAAAAAAATACCAATTAGATAAACTTAACAGTGTTTTGTTGCGTTTATCTAATTGGTATAAGCAGGTTATTTGGACTTAATTTTTTGCCAATTCCCCAAGTGCGCACATTGTAACCATAATTTCAAAAATAGAAAGTTTTAACTACGTCACAGTTAAGTTATCTGCATAATTTAATATAAATCCCCCTGCGTAGCCCAAACAGAGCGCATCAAGCACCACAAAGATCCATAAACGCACCAAAACGGTGCAGTCATTGAGAAAGATTTAAGTCGTTTTTCAAGCAAAGCGCGATATAATGGGCCTTGGTCAAGTTGGCATAGTTTTCGCTTACTTATCGTAAAATAAATTCATAATTGATGTTAATAGAGGTTTCCAACATGTCTGTAGAAAATGCACAAGATGTTCTTGATCTGATTAAAGAACAGGATGTTAAATTCGTTGATTTACGTTTCACTGATACACACGGTAAAGAGCAACATGTATCTATTCCGCACCATCAAGTAAATGATGACTTCTTTGAAGAAGGCAAAATGTTCGATGGCTCTTCAATTGCTGGCTGGAAAGGCATTCAAGATTCAGACATGGTATTAATGCCAGTGCCTTCTACTGCAGTACTTGACCCATTCACAGATGATACAACACTCCTATTACGTTGTGATATTTTAGAGCCAAAAACCATGTTAGGTTACGACCGTGATCCACGCTCTGTTGCTAAACGTGCTGAAGCTTACATGCGTTCAACGGGTATTGCTGATTATGCTTTATTTGGTCCTGAACCAGAGTTCTTCCTATTTGACGATGTTAAATACGGTAACACGATGCAAGGTGCTTTCTTCTCTATCGACGCTAAAGAAGCGGCTTGGAACTCAGGCACTTCATACGAAGACGGTAACACCGGTCACCGTCCTGGTGTTAAAGGTGGTTACTTTCCAGTAGCACCCGTTGACAGCGCTCAAAACATCCGTTCTGCAATGTGTTTAATCATGGAAGAGATGGGTCTTGTTGTTGAAGCGCATCACCATGAAGTAGCCACTGCGGGTCAAAATGAGATCGCTTGTCGTTTCAACACTATGGTTGAAAAAGCGGATGAGTTACAAATCTACAAATATGTAGTACATAACGTAGCTCACGCATACGGTCAAACAGCAACATTTATGCCTAAACCTCTTGTTGGCGATAACGGTTCTGGTAACCACGTTCACCAATCTCTCGGTAAAGATGGCGTTAACTTGTTCTCTGGTGATTTATACGGTGGCATGTCTCAAATGGCACTTCACTACATCGGTGGTATCATCAAACATGCTAAAGCACTTAACGCATTCACCAATGCTTCAACTAACTCGTACAAACGTTTAGTACCGCATTTTGAAGCGCCTGTTATGCTTGCATACTCAGCAGGTAACCGTTCTGCATCAATCCGTATTCCAGTAGTACCGACGGCACGTGCAGCACGTATTGAAGTACGTTTCCCAGATCCAAGCATGAATCCTTACTTAGGTTTTGCTGCGATGCTGATGGCCGGTCTTGACGGTATCAAAAACAAAATTGATCCGGGTGAGTCTTTAGATAAAGATCTATACGACCTACCAAAAGAAGAAGCAGATGCGATTCCACAAGTTGCCATCTCTTTTGAAGAAGCACTTGCTGCACTAGACGAAGATCGTGCCTTCCTTATTGAAGGTGGCGTATTCTCAAATGAATCTATTGATGCATACATCGCGCTTAAAATCCCTGAATGTGAAGCGGTTTCTCAAGCAACACATCCAAAAGAGTTCGAACTGTACTACAGCGTATAACTTGACCTGTGTATAATTTGACGTGTTATGTCCGCTTGAGAAATGTTCTCAAGCAAAACATTCACGCAAAAGAGTTCGAGCTGTACTACAGCGTATAACTTGAAACTAAACTCGATGAAATAATTAATACCATTAATTCATCGGTTTGAGTGATAAAACCCGCATCCAGGCGGGTTTTTATTGCCTAAAGTAACTTCATGGCTCATGATTAACACTCTCATATAAGGTTTAAAACGATGAAATTATCTCTGTTATTTTTTACTGGCCTATTTTACCTTTTCTCTTCATTGTCACTTGCTGCTGAAATGAAAATTTACCATTGGGTTGATGAAGATGGGAAAGTCCATTTTTCTGATACCGCAACGCCAGGCACAGAAGAGATCATTATTAAAAACAATAATCTATTTTCAAGTGGTCTGAAAGAGAAGAAACAAGCAACGTCAGTCGCTAATGAGCTTTCTCTTGATGAGTTTTCCGATGAAGAGAAAACCATTATTAACTACCAAGCAACGATTACCTCGCCAGAAGACGACAAACCACTGCGTAGCAATAATGGCACCATTGATATTCATGTTGTCACAGAGCCAGAAAAAGAGAATACCCATAAACTACAACTTTATTTAGATGGTAAAAAACTGGGCTCTCCACAAATATCTCCCACCATGCGCGCACTCAATATCGACCGTGGTACACATCAAATACAGGTACACCTATTAGATGAAAACGGTAAACTGTTAGCCAAAACACAAGTCGTCACCGTACACCTACAACGTGCAGGTAAAAGATAACAATAACAATGCCAATATTACTGCCCTCAACTTTCCCCAGTGCTATTATTGAGGAGGCCAATACTGCCTTTGTTATTGTCGATGAAACACTGCAGCTTATTTACGCCAACCCCGCGAGTGAGTTATTACTTTCACAAAGTTGCCAACGTCTTTATCAACAAACCTTGTTACAACTTGCAGACCATTATCACTTTAGCCCCGTCGGCATTGAACAACTGTTTAACGATAAAGGTGCTTTTAGTGAAAATGAAGTCACCCTGCTTGTTGATGCACAACCTATATTAATTAGCTTAAGTGCAACTCATCTATTATTTGAACAGAATAATTACGCCATTATTGAGATGCGTTGTATTGAGCAACAGCGTAAAATAAGCCAAGTACACTATCAAGAACATCAGCAAAAAGCGGCCCAAGATTTAGTGCGCGGTCTCGCCCACGAAATCAAAAACCCACTCGGTGGTTTACGTGGTGCGGCACAACTCTTAGAGAGCGAACTGCCCTCCCCAGAGCTTAAAGAGTTCACACAAATAATTATTGAACAAGCAGACCGATTAAGTGCCTTGGTTAACCGCTTGTTAGGCCCGCAGACTATTGGTTTGCGTAAAGTAGATAATATCCACAGTGTATTAGAGAAAGTGCGTAAATTGGTCTGTTTAGACCTGCCCGATTTTATTACCATCAAACTTGATTACGATCCCAGCATTCCTGATTTTGAGATGCAATCAGACCAACTCCAACAAGCTTTCTTAAACATTCTACAAAATGCAGTACAAGCACTGACTCCCGACCTCAAACAGGGCTCAGAGATAACCCTGCGCACACGCACAGCCCATCAAGTCACCATTAATGGTTTACCACAACGCTTAGCCGTTGAAATAAAAATAATCGACAATGGAGCAGGTATTCCTAATCACCTTAAAGACACCCTGTTCTACCCAATGGTCACCGGTAAAAGTGATGGCACAGGGTTAGGTCTTTCTATTGCACAAGAGTTAATAAAACAGCATCATGGACGTATTGAATGTCACAGCACCACAGGGCATACGGAATTTTGCATTTACCTACCCATGACTGTATAAAGGATAAAAAATGACCGCTACCGCTTGGATTGTCGATGATGATCACGCTATTCGCTGGGTATTAGAACGTACCTTAAAAAGCAATAATATCAATCATGCAAGCTTTCCGGATGCAGAGTGTTTATGGCAACAACTGCAAGTTGAACAGCCAGAGGTGATTATCTCCGATGTACGCATGCCGGGTATTGATGGGCTTGCTTTGATGGAAAAAATTCACAAAAAATTCCCCACTATTCCCATTATCATCATGACCGCACACAGCGATTTAGACAGCGCGGTGAACGCTTACCAAAGTGGCGCATTTGAATACCTACCCAAACCCTTTGATATCCATGAAGCCACGGCACTGATTCAACGTGCTATTAGCCATAGTTTAGAATTAAAACAGAAGAAAAAACCTGTAGAACAACTTGTCTCCACGCCTGAAATTATTGGTGAAGCACCCGCTATGCAAGAGGTCTTTCGTGTTATTGGGCGTTTATCTCGCTCTAGCATGAGTGTACTTATCAACGGCCAATCAGGGACCGGTAAAGAGCTTGTCGCACATGCACTGCATAAACATAGCCCGCGTAAAAAAAATACCTTTATCGCCCTTAATATGGCAGCCATTCCACGAGAATTGATTGAAGCCGAGCTATTTGGTCATGAAAAAGGGGCATTCACAGGTGCCACTAATAACCGTCAAGGGCGCTTTGAGCAAGCAGATGGTGGCACACTATTTTTAGATGAAATTGGTGATATGCCGTTAGATGTACAAACCCGTTTACTGCGCGTTTTAGCCGATGGGCAGTTTTATCGTGTCGGTGGTAATCAAGGTATTAAAGTCGATGTACGTATTATTGCGGCAACTCATCAAGATCTAGAGAAAAAAGTAAAATCTGGCGACTTCCGAGAAGATCTCTTCCACCGTTTGAATGTTATTCGTTTACAGCTTCCTGCCCTTAAAGAACGTAGTGAAGATATCAGCTTACTTGCACAACATTTTTTACATAACATAGCCTCCGAGCTTAATGTAGAAACCAAGCAACTCACCGCAGAAACCAAAGAGTATTTGAGTCACCTACCTTGGCCGGGCAACGTGCGTCAGCTAGAAAACATCTGTCGCTGGTTAACGGTCATGGTAAGTGGCCAAGAAGTACAGATTAGTGATCTCCCACCTGAATTAAGCGCTCAAGAAACACAACATAGTGATGGCGAAACACCCCTTTGGCAAAAAAACCTACAGCAGTGGACACTCACCTCCCTAAAACAGGGCGAGCAAAACATCCTCAGTGAAGCATTACCTGAGTTTGAAAAAATAATGCTCAAAACCGCCCTGCAATTTACCGACGGTAAAAAACAAGAAGCAGCAAAACTATTAGGTTGGGGAAGAAACACCCTGACTCGTAAACTTAAAGAGTTTGGGTTGGGGTAAAATAGCGATGTTATTAACATGCAATCGCTCTATCTGCCCTTATTTTTTTAAGTTGACCTTGAGTTAAATCCCCTCCCTTGGAGATGAGTAGATTCGCGCAATTTAGATAGCCATTATGAAGAGACCATTTTAATGCCCCTTCATAATTCGTTTCACAACCATTATTTACCAGTAATGTGGCACAGTTTAAGTGCCCGTTTCCACATGCTGCATTTAAAGCAATCGAATTATTCGCATCACAACCATTTTTGATGAGTAACTCAGCACAGGATAAATTTCCTTTAACACATGCAATGTATAATGCCACCTCATTGTTAGCATCACAGCCATGATTGATCAATAAGTCAGCACATTTGGCATCACTACTTTCGCATGATGCCATTAAGGCGTATGCGTTATTTACATCACACCCGTGATGAATAAGTAACGCAAGACTTTCACTATCGCCTCTTTTACATAACCCTTCTAAAGCTGCCGCATTGTTTGCATTATAACCACGATCAATTAATATTTTAATATCTTTGAGGCCACCATTTTCACAAGCGTCTAATAGTGTTACATATGATGTTGTCGGTAATGTCATGGTTATCCAAATTATAAACGTTAATATCCATCGAGAAATTTTATTGCGCAGTAAAACGGCCAAAGCGGAATAGTCTTAAAAATAAAGCGCTAAAATAGCACAATCGAGATTAACTTTAACCAGTTAAATATCCACCTTCTTAGAAGGGGCTGTGGTTTGCCTTCATAGAAGGCAAACTTTGCTGTTCCATTATATCTAAATTATTAAAATTTTAATTCATATTGCTTTTCTTGATACTTTACATACTTTCAGCATCAACTCCAACTGTGTCTACACAATATCCCTTCGCCCAAAAATGGTTACCCCAATATGGCTTTTTCTTTAAGTATGGGAATGGCTTAAAGACCCTTATTGCGGTCCGCCCTTTTACTGCTCCAAGAACTTTTGAAATAGATCTTTTCGGGGGGACTTTTACCAATAAGTGTACATGATCTGGCTGTACGTTTAGATCTACAATTATACAATCTAATCTTCCGCAATATATTTGAATACAACGATAGACCTCATTGGCAACTGCTCCT
>NZ_ATUO01000034.1 GCF_000420245.1 Psychromonas hadalis ATCC BAA-638
ATAAAATTTAATCAGTCGATAATAAAGTTTAACCACCCTGTAATATTGCTAGAGAATAGAGATTGATGGGATACAGTTCAGCACTGCCCTATAGGAAACCTTTTTATACCAAGGGCTATAATAAGCCGCCGGATTGATGAGGTAATAGGGGCGGAAATCCATCAGGGCTAGAGGCATCAGTGATACCTCATAAAAAAGCCGAATATATGGCTGCAATGCACTCTATTTCAACGATCAAAATTGTCTTGCAATCGGAGAGGGTCCATATATGGTATAATATTCAAAAAGATTGTGTCTGGGCAAAGTTCAGGCATAATCAGAGTTCTCTAATATTCAAAAACAGGCTTTATGATGCAACTTACTCCTTTCAAAAAAAGTGTTATTGGTGCGTTTGCACTGCTCGCTTTTAGCACTTCCTCTTTTGCTGTGATGGCGGACAAAGCGTCTATTGCCAGTATTACGACAAAATTGAATAGCTTAGATATTTTTATTACTTCTATTGAAGCTTCACCTGTTGACGGACTATATGAAGTTTTAACCAATCGTGGTGTTTATTATGTCAGTAAAAATGGGCAATTTTTAGTGCATGGTAGCATCTATGATTTAGACAATGAGATGCAGAATATTACCGAAGAAAGCCTGACGGTGTTGCGCCAAGAAAAGCTCAAAGCGTTTGAAAAAGATATGATCGTTTATAAAGCAGAAAACGAGAAACATGTGATCACGGTATTCACTGATACAAGTTGTGGTTACTGTCAGAAATTACATGCTGAGATGGCCGATTATAATAACTTCGGCATTACCGTGCGTTATTTAGCATTCCCGCGCGGTGGTATGCGTTCAAGTGCTTACAATACTATGGTGTCTATTTGGTGTGCTGACGACCCCAAATTAGCGATGGATAATGCAAAATCGCGTAAAAAAATCGAATCTAAAACCTGTAAAAACAGCGTCAAAGAGCAACATGAGTTAGGACAGTTCTTTGGTGTAACGGGGACACCTGCACTGATTTTAGAGGATGGCTCTTTGCAACCTGGTTATTTACCTGCTGATCGTCTGATTAAGATGTTAGAGCAAAAGAAAGGCTAAAAAATATTTTCGTTTTGTAAATGCTCAGGGCTAAGCCATTTATGCCTAGCTCAAGGCGAAAAAGCGTAATTTAATCATTTAAATGAGCATTTTCCAACGAAGAAATGGGCTTAAATGGCAACGGCCTGAGTAGTTACTTAATTTTTATTATAAACTGCACTTATATTCCCTATTATAAGTGCAGTTTTTTTATGTCTTCAATTCAAGTTAAAAATAGACCCCATGTTGATGCGGACTTTTTAAACCTTTCATGCTCTCCACTGTTGAAACAACTGTATGCCAACCGAGGCATCAAAAATGAAAGTGAATTAGATAACAGCACTAAAACATTGTTACATGCAAAGCAGTTAAAAGGGATCGATGTTGCCTGTGAACTTTTATATCAAGCATTGTTATGCTCGCGGAAAATAGTGGTGGTGGGTGATTTTGATGCTGATGGTGCAACCAGTACCGCACTGAGTATGCTGGCATTTCGTGCGTTAGGTTTTACCAATATCGACTACCTTGTACCTAATCGTTTTGATTATGGTTATGGTTTAACCCCTGAAACTGTTGATTTAGCCATTGCGAAAGGCGCACAGTTGATCATGACCGTGGATAACGGTATCTCAAGCATTAATGGTGTGGCGTATGCTAAAAAACAGGGCGTGCAAGTGTTAGTTACCGATCACCATCTTCCCGCAGCGCAACTGCCCGATGCGGATGCGATTGTAAATCCAAATCAACATGGCTGTACTTTCCCCAGTAAAAATTTAGCGGGCGTGGGTGTTGCTTTTTATCTAATGCTAGCACTGCGGAGTTACCTTGCTGAAAAAAACTATTTCGCGTCACAACCCACTCAGCAAGCGCCTAATTTAGCAAGCTTATTAGATATTGTTGCTCTTGGTACGGTGGCCGATGTGGTGCCACTCGATGCCAATAACCGCACGCTCGTGCAGCAAGGGCTTGCACGTATTCGAGCTGGCATTTGTCGCCCAGGTATTAGCGCGCTCATTAGTGTTGCCAAACGTAATCAAGCACAGTTGGTTGCCAGCGATTTAGGTTTTTCGTTAGGCCCAAGGCTGAATGCTGCAGGGCGTTTAGATGAGATGAGTTATGGGGTTGAATTACTGCTTTGTGATGACCCGATGCAGGCGAATATTATGGCCAATGAGTTAGATGCGCTTAATCAATCTCGCAGAGAAATAGAGCAAGGGATGCAAGAAGAGGCACTACAAACATTAGCGACGTTGAAGTTTGATGAGGAAAATATGCCCCATGCACTCTGTTTGTTTGATGCGCAGTGGCATCAAGGAGTCATTGGGTTAGTTGCATCACGTATTAAAGAGAAATACTACCGCCCGACCTTTGTTTTTGCGCAAGGCAATGAGGGTGAAATAAAAGCCTCTGCGCGCTCGATTCCCGGTATCCATATTCGTGATATATTGGATTTGGTGGATAAAAAAATCCCTGATGTTATTTTGAAGTTTGGTGGGCACGCGATGGCTGCCGGGTTATCCCTTAAAACGGGGGATTTTCAACTGTTTAGCGATACCCTTAATAGTGTGCTTTCTGAGCAGGTTGATGAGTCTATATTAACCAATGTATTACTCTCTGATGGGCAGTTAACTGGGCAGCAGCTTAGTTTAGAACAAGCGCAAGAGTTGCGTGAAGCCGGGCCGTGGGGACAAGCTTTTCCTGCACCGTTATTTGATGGTGAATTTACCATTTTACAACAGCGATTAGTGGGAGAAAAGCATCTAAAAATGGTGCTGGAATACGAGGGCAAGTCGATTGATGCGATTGCATTTAATGTTGATTTAAAAACGTGGCCAAATCCAATGGTAAAAAAGGTTTTCTGTGCCTATCGTTTAGATGTGAATGAATTTAGGGGTAACCGCACGGTGCAATTGTTAGTGGAGTTATTGATTGTTCAATAAAAGGATTTTTATGCGTTATTTTTTAATTACCGTTTTAAGCTTTTTTTTTAGCACAATACTCTTCGCATCGAGCAATGAAGCGGGCTTATTGTCGGAAACAAATATTGCTAATAGTAAAAATATAGCGCTTAAATTTACAGAGCAGGAGTTAACCTGGATAAAAGAAAATCCTCAGGTTACTTTAATTGGTGATCCCGCTTGGTTTCCTTTTGAAGGCTTTGATAAATCAAAACGTTATGTGGGTATTGTGGCTGAAGTATTAAACCTTATCACGCGTAAATCTGGTCTTATCTTTAATGTCAGTGAAACGGCTACATGGCAACACACCATACAGTTCTCAACAGAACAACCGGTTGACATTATCTCTGCAAGTCGTGCTAACCTTATTCTCAATAAGAATTATCGACCCACTTATTCTACGATTAAAAACCCTATTGTCATGATTGCGCGTGGAGACATGCATTATATTCCTGATTTAAATTCAGTTAAAAACCTGAGTATTGCTGTTATTTCTGATACGGGATATAGCCATATTATTAGGCAAACATACCCCAATGTTACCTTTATTAAAGTGGATTCGATTAATGATGCGTTATTAGGCGTTGCAAATGAGCAATACGATATTGTATTGATGAGTATGTCGGTGGCGAGTTACCAGATGGCAGAACTTGGTTTATATGAGTTACGTATCGTGGGTATTACGGATCTGGATATGGAGCTGACGCTGTTTGTTAATCGAGATAAACCGATATTGTGGGACATTATCAATAAAGTGAAATTACATGAAACAAAACAGGAACGTCATGAAATCCTCGCTAAATGGATAAAACATAAATACATCGACCGCTATTCTCCTGAAAAAATGCGTGTGCTAATGTTAGTGACTATCTTTTTTATTGGTTTTGTTTTTTATCGTAATCACTTACTTAAAAAGCAAGCGAAGGTATTAACTGAGCTTGCGCAAACGGATAAGCTGACCAATATCCACAACCGCCTTTACTTAGATAAAATATTGTTACAAACAACCGCGCAAAGCCTGCGTTATAAAAAAACCTTCAGTCTGATTATGATTGATATCGATTATTTTAAAGTGGTTAATGATAAATATGGTCATCTTGTTGGAGATGAAATGTTAGTGCAATTTTCACTATTAATTACTGACAATGTACGTAATAGTGATGTAATTGGGCGTTGGGGAGGTGAAGAGTTTTTAATAATTTGTCCTGAAACTAATCTGCAGGAAGCAAGCATACTGGCTGAAAAATTACGCGAGCAGGTTCAGCAAACTATTTTCTTGAATATTGGCAGAAAAACGGCGAGTTTTGGCGTCTGTGAATACCAAGCGAGTGAGTCGGTAGAGCTTTGTTTGGGGCGTGCAGATAAAGCGCTCTTTGTCGCAAAAAGAGCGGGACGTAATCAAGTAAAAGCTGAAGGTTAGGCGCAGGAAGGATTTTTATCCTTCCTACTTTCTCGTTTTAAACTGCGCCTGAGTAACCGAGTTGTCGCCATGCTTCATAAACAAACACGGAAACGGCATTGGATAGGTTCATTGAGCGACTTTCGGGTTGCATTGGAATACGCAGTTTTTGCTCCGCAGGCAGTGCTTCTAAAATTTCACTGGGTAAACCACGCGTTTCAGGGCCAAACAGTAAAACATCATTGCTTTCAAAACTTGCATTGCTATGAAATGTTGTGGTTTTGGTGGTACAAGCAAAAATACGTTTGCCTTTTACGACTGCTAAAAATGCATCATAATTTTTATGGTGTTGAATATTGGCAATCTCGTGGTAATCCAACCCCGCACGACGTACTCTTTTTTCATTAAAATCAAACCCTAATGGTTCAATTAGGTGCAACGCACAGCCTGTATTTGCACATAAACGAATAATAGCGCCAGTGTTTTGTGGAATTTCAGGTTCAAACAGTGCAATTTCAATCATGGTTTCTCAACATTTTTTATATAAGTTAATAGAATCACATACTTATGTAGCTGACTCGTTTTTTGTAAAAGTCTTTAAAACATCACCACCGAGGCGCTATACGAATAAAATGCTAAAACAGGTACGATATGTTTTTTATATTTTTCTTCTGTCGCTATGTGTCTCTGTGGTTAATTTTTTTATTTTTACGGAGTTAAGTGTCTAAGCATGTAGAATTAATAATTGTCCCGACTATTTATAATGTATTTTAGGTTTAAGCCGTGGGTAATTTAAATCATGGTTTCTCTGTTTTTTCATTAAGTAAATTAATTAAATCGGGGGAATTGTAAATGCATCGATACCTGATTACCAAGGTTATCTGCCCAAATTTTTCCACCATGTTTTAGCATTGCATTTTCAGCAATGCTTAACCCTAAGCCTGCACCACCGGTTTCCCTTTCTCGTGATTCATTAAGGCGATAAAAAGGGCGGAAAATGTTGCTCAGTTCACTCTCTGGAATAAGCTCACCATCGTTGCTGATAGTAAGGGTGATGGTATCCACTTTCATTTCAATCGTTACGCTAATTTGTTGTTGTGCATATTTAATGGCATTGCGAATAATATTTTCAATGGCGCGATAAGCGAGCTCTGGGTAGATATTGATTATATCCTCACTCAGTTTGGGATAATGAAATGATTTTCCACATTCATTTGCTTCAAACTGTGCATCAAGAAAGAGATCTTCTAAAAATTCATTAGCAGAAATGTTCTCCTTTTTGTCTTGATGTAATTGAATACGTGAAAGGTTTAACATTTCAGCAATCATCTGTTCCATGCGTTGTGCTTCTAATTCAATACGTTGCAACTCTTTTGTTTCGCCTGTATGTTTTTTGGTAATAGCCAGTGCAAGGATTAAACGGGTCAGGGGAGAACGCAGCTCATGAGAGATATCACTTAATAAGCGCTGTTGGTTATTCAGCATGTTTTTTAGTGAGTTAACCATTAGTTGCATCGATCTAGCCAGACGAGTGATCTCATCACTGTGTTTTATTTCAGGGAAAGGGGTGGTGAGATCTCCTCGGGCGACCTTAATAGAAGCATCACTTAGTTTGCGTAAAGGTTGGGTTAAATGCCATGCTAAAAAAGCACAAATAGGCATGCTGATAATGAGTGCGGTCAGTAATAACAACAGTGGGTGGTCAAGTAACCATTCTACTAATTCGAGGGTTCTTTTTTGGTTTGGAATCGATACATAGATAAGTAGTGGTTGATTGTCATGCTGTATCAGGGCTGGGCCAAAATAGGTTTTAAAGGTATTTATCTTTTTTAGCGGATTTTCATGGGATTGGCTATCAAGTACAAATTGTCGCATTTTACGTGGTGTACGATGATTCACTAAACGTCCATAAAGATCGGTTAAGTAGATCTGACGTGAGTTATCTTTTGAAATCAAACGTAATATCGATTGACTGCTCAGCATCGGATTTTTGTCAATTAGTTTAGTAATATAGCGGGTTTGTTTATTTAGATCTTCAAGATCACTACTGGTGATCGCTTGCAACTGTCTACCATCTAGATTTGGTAATAAGATAAGTGCGCTGATAAGTAGGGATATTAATAACCAGAAGGCGCCAAATATTTTACTAAAGAGTGAGTTCCATTGCACAATATTATCCTTTACTGCATAAAAAAAGCACCACCGTGGTGATGCTCTTTTATCGCATATTAATGCGTCGCAGACAAGTTTTCTTGAGCTAACTGTGTAAACACCTGTTAGATATGGGGAACTAATTGCTCCTCAAATCCGCTTATAAAGTGATTTATTGTAATGTTTTTAACTTTACTTTAATTTTTTCTTCTGCGATCTTGTCATTATATTTTCTGGTTTTTTTAGGCTTCTCATCATCTTTAGCCTTTTTCAGATCATTTTCGTACTCTAATATTTCTTCTTTAACTTCTGATATTTCAGAGATTAAATCTTCTACAAGTGACTTCGTACTACAGTTTGATTTTGACGCTTTAAGTGCAATATTTAATCCATCAACTTTAGCGTTGTTATCTTTACTTTCAGCAATCGTTATTTGCTTTTCAATTTCACACAACTTCTTCTCACAACCGATATATTCTTTACACTCAAGAGAAGAGGCAAATGTTATTTTTATATTTCCAAGCACTGCAGCTGAAATGATTAAAGGTGATACCTTGAATAATTTGTTCATGAGGAATATCCAATCGTTTCAGGTATAAAGCTAACATTGCATTTATGTGTCTTTGTTGTTTTTTTATTTTATATACTAGCTAGCCGCTGATAAATTTTCTTCACCATCTAACCACATATAACCACGGCCTCTAAAGTTTTTTACACGGGTTTGACCATCTAATCTTGTTGGTAATTTGCGACGAATGTTACTTAGGTGCATATCAATGCTGCGATCAAAAGGCTGTAGTTTTTTCCCTAGTACCTCTTCGCTAAGCTCTTCTTTGGAAAATAGCTCCCCCGGATGAGTTAGAAATTTTTCCAGTAAAAGTAACTCAGTGCCTGTTAATTCAATGGTAAAGTCTTGGCAAATCGCTTGTTGCTGAGCGGGAAATAGTTCAATATCTAAGTGCGATATTTTATTAGCTGTGTTGCTGTTTTTATATTGAGTACGACGTAAAATAGCACGGATGCGTGCAAGTAGTTCACGCTCACTAAACGGTTTAGCAAGATAATCATCAGCACCCATTTCAAGGCCTAATACCTTATCTATCTCATCACCTTTTGCGGTTAGCATTAAAACAGGCGTATCATTTTTTTGGCGTAACAGTTTTAACATATCAAAACCATTCATACGTGGCATCATTACATCGAGTAAAATTAGGTCATATTCAGCTGTTAATGCTTTCTGTAAACCTTTTTCACCATCGGGCGCAGTATCGACATTAAAGTTTTCGAGTAATAAAAATTCAGCAAGCAGAGAAACAAGTTCTTTGTCATCATCAATTAAAAGAAGATTTTTCATAGTGTGGCCTTATTGTTATGCCCCTGCATAAGTATAAGTCACTTACGAGAGGTTAGAATAAAATTAAGTTCATCTCTAATTCAAATCCATTCGTAGTCAAGAGGTGTGATGTATGTTTTTTTGATGTGGCTATTAAACACTGTTTCTATTGATAATGTAATCTGATTTACACTTCTTTACACTACTTTAGCTACAATTGGCTCTATTATTTAGTAATTGTTTTATACTCTATCCATCCCATGTTAATTATAAAATACAGGTGATTTAAAATGTATGCGTTATTAAGAAATATGATTGTTGCTACGGTGATATTGCCACTTACATTTTCAATCGCTTATGCTCAGGGTGGGCAAGGAGGTGCGCATCAAATGCCACTAAAGGGGATGTTAAAGCAGTTAGCGTTAACGGCAGATCAACAAACTGAAATTAAAAAAATTATGCAATCATCTCGAAGTGAGATGAAGCAAAATGCGAATAAAGGCAGTTTTCATCGTGCTAAAATGGTAATTATAAAAGCAGATAAATTTGATGAAAATCAAGCGAGTGCTTTAATTGATAGCATGCAATCGATGAAAAAAACCAAAACGATGAACAGGATACAGATGGTGCATGAGATTTATCATTCACTTAGTCGTGAGCAACAAGCCAAGATGAATCTTCTTTTTGAGCAACATTATCAGAAGCAGCAAAATAGAGGCAAAGGTAAAAACAAATAAAAGATAGCCTCTTCTATTTAGCTAGATATAATAACATCTTCATAACATAATATTTTGAAGGTATTATTTTGCAAAAAAAATTAACTAAAGCGGAGTATGGACGCTTAGTCAATCAGGCTGGGCGTGTTGCGATTGTAGCTGCTTCCTTATTGATCATCGTTAAGTTATTCGCTTGGTTTATGACTGGCTCATCAAGCATTTTAGCCGCATTAACCGATTCATTGATGGATGTGACCACCTCTATTATCAACCTTTTTGCTATTAAAATTGCCTTGCAACCAGCAGATGAAGATCATCGTTTTGGTCATGGTAAAGCGGAAAGTTTAGCAGGACTTGCACAAGCTGCTTTCATCTCTGGCTCCTCTATTCTTTTAATGTTGACGGGTATTTCTGCACTGATTAACGGTAATCAAATTAATGCTTCTAATATTGGTATTGCAGTGATGGTTTTCTCGGTATTAGTGACCATGGCACTGGTTACTTTTCAAACGCATATCGTTAAAAGAACAGGAAGTTTGGCAATTAAAGCCGATTCGATGCACTATCGTACAGATATCTTTATGAATGGTGCTGTGTTACTTGCACTCATTTTAGCGGGAATTGGTTGGCATTGGGCTGATGGCTTGTTTGCCATTGCGGTGAGTGTTTATATTTTACATGGTGCATGGGAGATTGGATCTCAATCGGTGGATGCATTAATGGATAAGCAACTGCCTAAGTCTGATGAAGAATTAATTATTAAAACAGCTTATCAAATTGAAGATGTCCGTGGCGTACATGATTTACGTACTCGCCAATCGGGTAATACAAAATTTATCCAATTACATTTAGAGTTAGATGATGATCAGAGTTTGTTTGAAGCACATGGAAAAGCAGATAAACTAGAGATCGAATTAGAGAAGCATTTTCCACATGCCGATATTTTAATCCACTTAGATCCACTCTCAGTGGTACCAATCGGAAAAAAAATGTTTAGCCTGGAAAAAAAATCTGAACATAGCGCAAAGGATAACGACTAATGCAAGCAGAGCAACAACAATTATGGAAGAAGATCCGCGAGGAAGCGTGGGTAAGCTCTGAAAATGAGCCAATATTAGCCAGTTTTTTTCATTCAACTATTTTAAATCACAGTAACTTTAAATCTGCCTTGAGTTATCAACTTGCAAATCGTTTAGATAGTCATACTATGCCCGCTATTTTAGTGCGTGAAGTGATTGAAGAGGCGTTTTTAAAGTCACCCGATATTCTAAATGCTGCCATGGCTGATATTATTGCCGTGCAGGAACGCGATCCCGCCGTTGAAGATTTTTCAATTCCACTTTTATACTTAAAAGGTTTTCATGCGATTCAGGTATACCGTATTGCGCATTGGTTATGGAATGAAAAGCGTGTGCCACTTGCACTCTATCTTCAAAACAGAAGTTCAGAGCTGTTTGGTGTGGACGTGCACCCCGCAGCGCGCATCGGTAAAGGCATTATGTTTGACCATGCAACAGGCGTGGTGGTGGGTGAAACGGCTGTGATTGAAGATAATGTCTCTATATTGCAAGGTGTTACCCTGGGTGGTACGGGTAAAGATTGTGGTGATCGCCATCCTAAAATACGCGAAGGGGTAATGATTGGTGCGGGTGCGAAAGTATTAGGTAATATCGAAATTGGTATGGGCGCTAAAGTGGGTGCGGGCAGTGTAGTTTTAGAGCCTGTACCTGCACACACTACCGTTGCAGGTGTGCCTGCTAAAATAGTGGGAAGACCCTCTTGCGATATGCCATCCCTCTCTATGGAGCAGAACATTTAATTTTTAAGCTTCAATAAATTTAAAGCGGGGTTGCATGGCTCCGTTTGTACTTACCGGCTCAATAAACATTTCAAGTGGTCTTACCCA
The DNA here is from genome assembly GCF_000420245.1 of Psychromonas hadalis ATCC BAA-638. Lineage (GTDB taxonomy): Bacteria > Pseudomonadota > Gammaproteobacteria > Enterobacterales > Psychromonadaceae > Psychromonas > Psychromonas hadalis. Next base: position 10,532 of record NZ_ATUO01000034.1, read on the forward strand.
GAGAGCCTGCTCGCCGTATAAAGGACGATAAACAACCATTTTTTCTTCTGTTTCACTGTGTGTCGCGATACCTTCGACCTGATAAAAACTGCCTTTATAGTGTTGATATTTGCCAAGCTTGATCATCTGTTTCTCATTTATGAGGGGAAAAGAGAGTAAAAGAGTAACATGTTGGCTTTTATTTTCCTAAATCAAAAACAATGGTTGAATAAGCACTTAGGAATGCTTATTCTCACTATCATATATTGATATTTTTTAAAGGGGCGCATTCATGACATTAGAACTATTAGAAAAATTAGAAGGTAAAGTTCAAAACGCGGTAGATACTATTGCTTTATTACAGATGGAAGTTGAAGAGTTAAAAGAAGATAAAAAAACACTTTCAGAAAAAACAGAGCAACTGCAATCAGAGAACGATAAACTGACCGAAGAGCATCAACAGTGGCAGTCTCGTTTAAGTGCATTAGTGGGTAAAATTGAAGAAGCTGAAGAAGCAATGTAACTCTTTTTCACTTCCACAAAAAAGCCCAATCAATATTATTATTGATTGGGCTTTTTATACCAATTGGATTAAGTATGTGATCTAAATTTTGCGCAGGAAAAATAGCTTAATTCAAGGCGAAAGTTGACGTAAATGGTTGTTCCCTTTACGAAACTTACAACGAAGAAGTAAGTTGTTTTAACCAGTAAAATAGATCAGCTATTTATTCCGACTGGTATTATTACGATATTTTTAAATTATCTATTCTGTCTCTTCTAAATCATCAACTTCTAATGGCTCAGGGGAGATAACAATACCTGTGCTATCGGCATAAAGGATATCTTCTGGTAGAAAGCTTACGCCTGCAAAATTAACCGGGACATTAAGTTCTCCTATTTCACTGTCTTCAGCGCCAACGGGTATGGCTGTAATCGCTTGGATACCGATATCTAACTCTTCTAGTGCATCTATTTCACGTACACAACCATTGACCACTAAACCTTCCCAGCCATTTTCAACAGCAAGCTCGGCAATGTTGGCGTTAATCAGTGCGCGACGTAGTGAACCACCGCCATCAATCAGTAATACTTTTCCTGCCCCATTTTCTTCAAGGGTCTTGTAGATAAGGCCGACAGATTCAAAGCATTTAATGGTGACAACTTCACCCGCAAAAGAGTTACGTCCACCAAAGTTAGTTAATAGAGGCTCAACCACATCAATGGTTTCAGCATAAATGTCACAAAGTAAAGAGGTATTATAATTCATGAGTGGCTCACCTATAGTTTTTAAAAGAATACTTTTGAGTATAAACGTAACCTACTAATTTACAATTATGTTTTAATGAAAAATTAATCTAGCTCATTAAAAAATGAGCGCACAAATGACTTTTCACAATAATGGCACTTTAGTTTTAGCTCATTGCGGTTATTAACATAAAACTGGGTATTAACCGGCTCGTTATGGCTAATGCAATTACTGTTTGGGCAAGCTAATACACCAACAAAGGCATCGGGTAGTTGCACCTTAAACTTATTAACCACTTTAAAGTTTTTAATTTGATTGATAGTGGCATCAGGGGCAAACAGTGCTAATTGGTTTGCTTGCTCGTCACTGATAAAAGTATTTTCTACCTTTATAAGATCTTTGCGCAGGCCATTTTTTTTATTGAGGTTTAATCCGACCGTAATTTTTTCATTTGCTTGTGCTAACTTAAAAAACTTTAATATCTTGAGCCCTTGCTGTGCAGGGATATGATCGATCACTGAACCATTTTGAATCGCTTCAACCTGTAATTTATGATTGCCCATAATTTTAAACCTCTGCTTGAAAATGGTTAGTTAATAGGAGTGCTAATAGCGCTTGGCGTGCGTAAACCCCATTTTGAGCCTGCTGAAAATAATAAGCGTAAGGCGTGTCATCAACATCTTGTGCTATCTCATCGATGCGCGGTAGCGGGTGTAATACTTTTAAATTATCACGCACATTGTTTAGCATTGAGGCCTTTAATAAAAAAGCAGATTTGATATGTTGATACTCGGTTTCATCAAAACGCTCTTTTTGCACGCGGGTCATATATAAGACATCAAGTGAATCAATGACCTCTTCAATACTGCTATGCACTGAGTAGTTGATGCTTTTATCGTTTAGCTCTTCCAAAATATAATCAGGCATCGCCAGTGCATCGGGCGCAATAAAAAACAGGTTACAGTTAAACTGCGATAACGCCTGAGCTAAAGAGTGTACCGTACGTCCATATTTTAAATCCCCTACAAAGGCGATATTGAGGTTATCTAAGGTGCCTTGTGTTTCATAGATAGTAAAAAGGTCTAACAGTGTTTGTGTTGGGTGTTGATTAGCGCCATCGCCACCGTTAATCACAGGAATATCGCTAAACTCTGAGGCTAAACGTGCAGCACCCTCTTGTGGGTGGCGCATAAAAAAAGCGTCTGCGTAGGAGCTGATTACTTTAACGGAGTCCGCTAAGGTTTCACCTTTTTGAGCCAGTGAAGTATTGCCGCCACTATCAAAACCGATAATACTGCCACCTAAACGCTGCACGGCGGTCTCAAAAGAGAGGCGGGTACGTGTGGAGGCTTCAAAAAAACAGCTGGCTATTACTTTGTTTTTTAGTAGTTTTGGCTGTGGATTTTGTTTTAATGATTTTGCAGTTTGTACGATAAGCTCAAGGTCGCTACGGGTTAAATCAGCGATAGAGATAATATTTTGTTGGTATAGCGGGTTATTCATTGTTTTAGACTCATGGTTAACCTGTGAAGATGTTAAATTATAACATTTTAATGTTTGAATTCTTTAACTGTTTTCGCTTATGATGCAGAATATTTTGTTTTTGGAATCTGGCTAATGTTAACGCGTCTTATCTTTATTTTCTCTCTGCTCTTCTCTATCAACAGTGTTGCTAATGAATGGCAAGCACTGCATCCGTTATTACCCAAAGGTACACAGTTTTCCTATATGGTGGTTGATGCCAATAGTCAAAAAGTATTAGCGCAATACCAGCAAGAGACACTACGTACGCCCGCCAGTATGCAAAAACTATTAACTGCAACGGCTGCCAAACTACATTTAGGGGGCGATTTTCGTTATCAAACCGAGTTGGTTGGGAAAAAATTAGCGATTAACAAACAGGTTTATCAAGGTGATCTACGTTTGAATTTTGTCGGTGACCCAACACTTACACGTGCTGATCTTGGTCAGATGTTGCGCACTTTGAAAAAGTTAGGCATAAAAAAAATAGCCGGTGATTTTATCTTAAATGATAGTCACTTTAATGGGTATCAGTGGAGTAATGGGCAAGCTTGGAACGATTTAGGGGTTTGTTATACTGCGCCATCGAATGCGATTATTGTTAATAAAAATTGCGTACTGGGTAATTTAAGTCTTGCTAACAAAAATGCAAAAAAAGCGACACTGTATATTCCCAATTATGAGCCCGTTGCCATTACCGCAGATGTTGATGTGGTGACAAAAAAGCAACAAGAAACGCAGTTTTGTGCCTTAGAAGTGATGCGTAATAGTCAAAATAGTTATCACCTTTGGGGCTGCATGGTGCCACGTAATCGGCCCTTTGGTTTGGCGTTTTCGGTAAATGATCCGTTTCAATATAGCGCGGGTATCATCAATGCGGAGTTGGACAAATTAGGCATAAAACTCACTGGCAAGGTACGTTTAGAAAGTATTATCTTAGAAAATGAAAATAGTGATATTTTCGCTTATTATCAATCCCCACCGTTAGATGAGCTGTTAACGGTAATGATGAAAAAGTCAGATAACTTGATTGCGGATAGTCTCTTTAAAACAATTGGTGCGAGTTATTTTCAGCGTGCTGGAAATTTTAGAAATGGCGCTCAAGCGGTTAAAGCGATTTTAGCGGAGCAGGGCGTATCATTAGAAAATGCTTATTTAGCCGATGGCTCTGGGTTATCACGTCACAATTTAATGAGTGCTGAGTTATTTATGTCGGTACTGCAGTTTGTTTATAAAAACGATGTTCAGTTTAATCTTTTATCGAGTTTCTCAATTGCAGGCATTGATGGCACGCTGAGATATCACAAAGGGGTGCGTGGCAAACAGTTTAAAGGCAAAGTCATTGCTAAAACAGGTTCGATGAAAGGGGTGGCTAATCTATTAGGTGTGGTGAAAAGTAATCAGGGTGATCGCCTATTTGTACTGATTCTAAATGGTTATAACAAACCTGAATCAGCATTAGTTTCGCAACTTATTCGTGATAAGAAAGCCTCTAAATACCGCTTTGAAAATGCTTTTTTTGAGACAATATTAAACTCACCAACAGTTAAAAAGTCGCAATAGATAGGTTTTGTACCTTTTACTTCGCCAAAAAAACAATTAACCACAGAGGCACAGTGTTAAAGAAGGAAAATATAAAAAACGTATAACGGCTATTTTAATTTTTCTTCGTGTAGTGCCTTTTTGCCTTCGTGGTAGTGTGTTTTTGGTTTTACAAAAAATAGGAGTCAACTACATAGGTATGTTAGTTTTTAATGTTTATCTTTTGTAAAAGATCTCCCTCGTAGATCGCTTTCTTAATGAGTGCGAATGAGGCGATGGTAGAATTTGGCTGTAATTCTGTTGCTTGTATAATTACTTTTTTGTGAAAATCAGGCAGGGATTGGTGTACAATGCATTGTTGAATTGCGCTGAATAGGGTGTTTTTTGCCGTGGTTATTTTACCAGAGATAACTATTTTTTCAGGGTTTAGAATATTGACTAAAATGGCAATGGTTTTCCCTAAATAGCTTGCCGCTTCTGAGACTATCTTCTCACAAAGGGGATCACCACTGGCTGCCGCTAGGTATATATCTTCAATATTTAATGTTTTGTTATTAAATGGTGCTACTTCACCATTTTCTATTGCTATTTGTACTTTTTCTACAATAACCGTATCGCTGACCTCTGTTTCAAGGCAACCAAAATTCCCACAATGGCACTGTTTTCCTGTTGGGTTTACCTGTATATGACCAATTTCACCTATATTACAGTTTACGCCTAATAGCGCTTTACCCTGCATGATAATGCCTGATCCTACGCCGTGGTGGATACTAATCACAATCGAGTCTTGGCTCTGTTGTGTTGCGCCAAAGTAGTGTTCAGCAAGGGCAAGTGCGCGGGTATGATTGCCAATAAAGGTAGGGATATTAAAGGCTTGTTCAATTACTTGCACCAGTGGAAAGTTATTGAGCCCATTCAGCTCGGTATAAATAATCTTGCCTTGTTGTGGGTTAATTAAGCCTGATAGGGTGATTGATATTGCTGATATACTGTTGCCTTGTTGTAATTCATCATCTATTAAACTTTTTATTTCTCGACGCAGTAAGCTAATAAGTGACTCACCCTTTTTATCTTCAATATTGAAGCGTTTATCAATTGATTTTTTTCCTGCTAGATTATAATGACTGATGGAGAGAAACTTACGGCCTATCTTGGCCGCGATAACATAAATTTTTTGTGAGTTTGGTGCAAGCGAGATTGCGCAACGCCCACCTGTAGAGGGTTGTCGCTCTGTCTCTGTGATGATGCCTTTTTCAATGAGATGGCGCGTAATTTTAGTCACACTCGCTGGCGCAAGCTGACTTACTTTAGCTATTTTCACACGGGAGATAGGTGCATGTTGTTCAATAACTTTGTAGATAGTCGCGCAGTTAACTTGTTTGATGTGGTCAATATTAGCAATGGTAGATATCATCTTTGAGCTTGTCTGTTGCATCTGAAACCCATCCTAGGTCTTATTTATTTACAAAAATATTGGTAACGGTTTTATTTTAAAGTGGAACTTTAGTCCTAGTTTTTATTTTGTATAAAACCAAAAATAAAGTCTCATTGCCACTACTAAGGAGAACGTGAGACTTTAGCGATGCTATTTTTACGATGCTTTATAAACACCATTTACAACGGTTGCTGTTACTTTGTAATCGTTGTTGAAAATTGCAAGGTTAGCAACTTTGCCCACTTTAATGCTTCCTAGTCTATTGTCAACCGAGATCGCTTTTGCTGGGTAAAGCGTTGCCATGCGAATTGCTTCTTTTAGTTCCACACCAACAAACTTTACCGTTTGTTCAATCGATTCAATCATGGTTACCGCAGAGCCTCCTAATGTACCGTCTGTACCCAAGCATTTACCCTCTTTGTAAAATACCGTGGTACCTACAAAATCAAATGAATCAATATTTGCACCCGCTGGGGCGGTTGCATCCGTGACTAAAAAAAGTTTTTCACCCATGATTTTTTTAGAGATACGTACATTTTCGTAAGCCACATGGAAACCATCAACAATCACACCGGCATAAATGTCGTTATCGTAGATTGCGCCAACCACACCGGGTTCGCGACCTGCAATCGCAGACATTGCATTAAATAGGTGAGTTGCACAACTTACGCCGTTATCAATCGCTACTTTTGCTTGTGCGTACGTTGCATTGGTATGACCCATTGAAACTACAATATTGCTCTCACTGAGTTGTTTGATAACGGCGATGGGACTATTTTCTGGTGCAAGCGTTAACATGCTGACGATATCGCTATTTTCACAGATAATTTCAATCATGGCAGCATCGGGTTTACGAATAAACTCTGGACGGTGGATACCTTTTTTCTCAATGCTTAGGTAAGGACCCTCTAAATGTAAACCTAATACCTCGTTGGGTGTTTTATCCATGTAATGACGTGTGACTTTTAACATACGTTTAATGCCTTCGTCGGCATCAGTAATAAAAGTTGGCAGGTAGCTGGTTGTGCCTGATTTTAAGTTGGTAGCTTGCATGATTTTAAGCGTTTCTTGTGTTTCTGCACCGTTAAGCATCACGCCACCACAACCATTAAGTTGTAAGTCGATAAAACCAGGGCTGAGATTTGCGCCATTTAGGTCAATTTTTTTTATGTTTGAATCAAGATCTGAAGCGACAACGATATTTTTGATAAGATCGTTTTCAATAATAACAGCGTGGTCTGTTAAAACTGCTTCTGTTGTGTAGATGGTACAGTTGGTCAATGCGTACATTTTGGAACCCTTTGAAGGGAGAGGGGGCGATAATTAGTAGGGCCAAAACCCAATCCCCTATCGGCGGTAAAAAGTAACAATGGAAGTGGGACTTTCGTTCTGCCTTGTTTGTGTTCTTTGTAAAATCAAAATAGGCGAAACTAAAAAAAGGGTTCGCAGAGCTTACCCGCTCAGTAAACTGAACTGTCGTTCAATTCGCTATCACTTCCAAACACATGGTTTTAAATCATGTGCCGTTTTATAGGTTACCGATGTTATCAGCTTCTAGCTCAGTGAAGTACTTAAGTGTTTTCACTTTAAGCTCCATGGTTGAACCTGTATCACAAGCGATAATCGATTTTGGGTGAAGCTGCAACGCAGAAACTGTCCATAAGTGATTTACACTGCCTTCAACCGCAGCTTCTAGTGCAAGTGCTTTGTTATGCCCAGTGACCAGAATTAAAATTTCTTGTGCATCAAGTAAAGTACCGACACCAATAGTCAGTGCTGATTTTGGTACTTGGTTGATATCGTTATCAAAGAAACGCGAGTTTGCAATGCGTGTATCTGCCGTGAGTGTTTTGATGCGTGTACGAGATGCGAGTGAAGACGCTGGTTCATTAAATGCAATATGGCCATCAATGCCGATGCCACCTAAAAATAGGTTGATTTGACCGTAGCTTTTGATTTTGTCTTCGTAACGTTGACATTCTGCTTCTAAATCATCGGCAAGGCCATTAAGTAAGTTGATGTTTTTTTCTTGAATATCAACATGGCTGAAAAAGTTGCTGTGCATGAAGTTGTAGTAGCTTTCGGGATGTGAAGGTTCGATACCTACATATTCATCCATATTAAAAGTAACCACATTAGCAAAACTTACTTCACCCGCTTTATGCAATTCAATTAAACGCTTGTAAGTTGCAAGCGGTGTGCCGCCTGTTGGTAAACCTAAAACAAAAGGACGCTCAGCTGTCGGTGCAAATTTATTGATAGTATTAACAATGTAACGAGCAGACCAAAGGCCAACATCCGGTGCTGTAGCAAGAGGGATTAAACGCATTTTCTTCTCCAAGATTCCAGTAAATAATATAGTTAATGTGTAGCGTAAATTAAGTTTGTATAACTTACCACCACATTTTCAATAAAAATCCCATTATAGTTGATTATCATCACAAAATAGTTTGTTTTGATTTGCGTAGGGTTAGAAAGTCTTTACAGTCAGGGAGAGATTTGTTTAACCGCTTGCTTTCTCGATGTTGTTAAATAGATCCAAAAAATTATAAATTAGACGAATAATCAAACTTTAGGAGAGTTAATAGTGAATATTCTTGGTTACATGCAAAAAGTAGGTAGAGCCTTAATGGTTCCCGTTGCTGTTTTACCAGCAGCCGCAATTTTAATGGGTATCGGTTACTGGATTGATCCCAATGGTTGGGGTGGTGATTCTGCTGTGGCTGCATTTTTAATTAAAGCAGGTGCGGCTGTAATTGATAACATGGCATTGCTCTTTGCAGTGGGTGTTGCTTACGGTATGTCTAAAGACAAAGATGGTGCAGCTGCACTTTCTGGTTTAGTGGGTTGGTTAGTGGTAACAACACTACTTTCTCCGGGCGCTGTGGCGCAAATTTCAGCTGGTTTCCCTGAAGCACTGAAAAGCTTAGTATTAAATAGTGATGGCTCTGTACCATTTGCATTTAATAAAATTCAAAACCAATTTGTTGGTATCTTAGTGGGTATTATCTCCGCTGAACTTTACAATAAATTCTCAAGTGTTGAATTACATAAAGCACTGGCATTCTTCTCTGGTCGCCGTCTTGTACCTATCATCGTCGCGGCTGTGATGATCGGAGTATCATTCGTACTGATGATCCTTTGGCCTCTGATTTTTGGTGGACTACAACACTTCGGTGAAACAATTGCTGGATTGGGTGAAGTAGGTGCGGGTATCTACGCATTCTTTAACCGTCTACTGATTCCTGTTGGCCTTCACCATGCACTTAACTCCGTGTTCTGGTTTGATGTTGCAGGTATTAATGATATCCCTAACTTCTTAAGTGGTCAGTCTGGTATCGATGCAGGTACAGCTATCCTAGGTAAAACAGGTATGTACCAAGCGGGTTTCTTCCCCATCATGATGTTTGGTCTACCAGGTGCTGCATTTGCTATCTACACAGCTGCAAAACCTGAAAATAAAGAGAAAGTAGCTTCTATTATGGGTGCTGCTGCACTTGCTTCTTTCTTTACGGGTGTAACAGAGCCTCTTGAATTCTCGTTCATGTTCGCCGCACCGCTACTTTATGTGATTCATGCATTGTTAACAGGTATTTCAGTTTACTTTGCTGCTAGCATGCAATGGATGGCTGGTTTTGGTTTCTCAGCAGGTCTTGTGGATATGGTTCTTTCTTCACAAAATCCTCTTGCTAAACAGTGGTACATGTTAATTGTTCAAGGGTTTGCATTCTTTGCTATTTACTACTTTATCTTCCTCGCGCTAATTAGAGGCATGGATCTTAAAACGCCAGGTCGTGAAGATGAAGAAGAAAATGCACCAAAAGTATCTGTTGCTAAAGAAGATGCGAATGAGTTAGCGGGTCAATACGTTGCTGCGCTTGGTGGTAAAGATAACCTTGAAGTGATTGATGCTTGTATTACACGTCTACGTCTTACCTTAAAAGACCGTAGTATAGTCAGTGAAGCTGAACTTAAAGCATTGGGTGCAATGGGTGTTGTTAAGCTTGGCGAAAATAACCTACAGGTTATTATCGGTCCACAAGCAGAAAGCATTGCTAATCGTATGAAAGCGTTATAAATAAATGGCTGAACGCTGACAGCTAATTGCTGTCATTGTTCTCTTTATAAAGACACTCTTCGGAGTGTCTTTTTTTTGCTTACAATTTACCTTTTTACTTGAGCTTCGCCACAGAATGTAAGATGATTGTCCTCTTAATTTTTTTGTTATTTCAGAGGTAGACAATGACTCAGGTTGAAACAGCCCCAAGCAATTTTATTCGTAATATTATTGAAGATGATCTTCAAACGGGCAAACACCAGTCTATCCAGACACGCTTTCCTCCTGAGCCAAATGGCTATCTTCATATCGGTCACGCTAAGTCTATCTGTTTGAATTTTGGTATCGCAGAAGATTACCCTAATGCGGCTTGTAATTTGCGTTTTGATGATACTAATCCGCTTAAAGAAGATGTGGATTACGTGCATGCGATTGAGAAAGATGTTACTTGGTTAGGTTTTAAATGGCAGGGTGAAGTGCGTTATTCATCAAACTATTTTGACCAACTTTATGCGTTTGCGATTGAACTGATTGAGAGTAATAAAGCCTATGTTTGTGAGTTAAGTGCGGAGCAAACGCGTGAATATCGTGGTAACTTGACATCGAAGGGTAAAAACAGTCCATTTCGAGATCGCCCTATTGCTGAGAACTTAGATCTCTTTGCACGTATGCGCGCAGGTGAGTTCAAAGAGGGCTCAATGATGCTTCGCGCTAAAATAGATATGGCATCTCCTAATATGAAGATGCGTGATCCTGTTATCTACCGTATCCGTTTTGCACACCATCACCAAACGGCTGATAAGTGGTGCATTTACCCAATGTATGATTTCACGCACTGTATTTCGGATGCGATTGAAGGAGTCACCCACAGTTTATGTACGTTGGAATTTGAAGATCACCGTCCACTGTATGAGTGGGTATTAGCGAATATCAGCATTGCCGCTAAACCGCGTCAAATTGAGTTTTCTCGTTTGAACCTACAATATACATTAACTTCAAAACGTAAATTAAGTGCTTTAATCGATGAGAATATTGTCACCTCTTGGGATGACCCCCGTATGCCAACTATCTCTGGTATGCGTCGTCGTGGTTATCCTGCTGCATCACTGCGTGAGTTTTCAAAACGTATTGGTGTGACTAAACAAGAAAATACCGTTGAATTGGCTTCATTAGAGGCGTGTGTACGTGAAAATTTAGAAGCTAATGGCCCACGTGTGATGGCGGTGTTAGATCCTATTAAACTCATTATCACTAACTATGATGAAGATAAATCGGAGTTATTAATTGCCCCAAATCATCCTAAAGATGAAAGGATGGGTACACGTAGCGTCCCTTTCTCTCGTGAGTTATATATTGACCGTGCTGATTTTAAAGTGGAAGGTAATAAAAAATATAAACGTCTGAAATTAAACAAAGAGATACGTTTACGTAACGCTTACGTTGTTCGCGCTGATGATTATAAAACCGATGAAACAGGTAATATTACCGAAGTTCACTGTAGTTATGATGCGGATACATTGGGTAAAAACCCTGAAGATGGTCGCAAGGTTAAAGGTGTTATTCACTGGGTTGATGCTAACAATAATCATCCTGCGGAGTTTCGACTCTACGACCGTCTGTTTTTAGTTGATAATCCAGCGGCAGAAGAGGATATCCACACGGCGTTAAATCCTGATTCATTAGTGGTTAAAAAAGGCTTTGTGGAAGTTAATTTAGCCGATGCTGAGCCTGAAAAAGCCTATCAGTTTGAGCGCGAAGGTTATTTCTGCGCCGATAATAAAGACTCAAGCGCAGAACACTTAGTCTTTAACCGCACAGCCGCACTACGCGCTACGTTTTAGTTTTTAGACGTGAAATGTTAGTTTCGTCGTGTTGATTTTTCTGAAAACAAGGCTGAACTAAAGTGTTACGTTTTAGTTTTTAGACGTGAAATGTTATTTTCGTCGTGTTGATGTTGCTGAAAACAAGGCTGAACTAAAGTGCTATGTCCGTGTATGGTGTGTTTTTTGGATATGAAGCTTTAGTTTCAGCGTGTTGTTTTTACTGAAAACAAGGCAGAACTAAACTACTACTTCCTATGTCAACGTATTAACTCAGAAACCTTTATCGCATCTAATCCACCCATTTGACTCACTTGTGCAAGTAACAGTTCTGCGCAAGAGAGTGCATCTACCAATGCATTATGGGCATCATAATGTGGAAGGTTATAACGGTTGCGACAATTGGTTAACCTTAGCTCTCCCTCTTTTATCATCGGTTGTTTGCGCAGCAAGCGTTGATGTTCTATCTGTAGGGTATCAATGGCAAATAGGCGATGCTTTTGTTGATGTTGCTTGTGAAGGGCTTGCTCTATAAAACTGAGATCAAGTGGGGCATGGTGCGCGACTAACACACTGCCTGTTGCTTCTGTCAGTAACCATTGTAACGCTTCCTCTAAAGACACTGCTTGCTGTAAATCGGCATCGACTAAACCATGTATGGTGGCACTTTGTCCGACACTGCCCTCAATTTTTATAAGTTGATGCTTACCTTGACTGATTTTTATCTGCCCATTAATAATAGGGATTAACCCGATACTGATGATCTGATCTGATTTTGCATTAAGCCCCGTCATTTCAAGATCTAACGCTAGCAAGGGGGCTTTTCTAATGGTTAAGTCAAGCAGGGGTAACAATGCTTGTTGATAGCTACGCAGTTGCTTGTCTTGACAGCGATATGATTGGTAGTGAATAACACTTTTTATAAACAGTTTAGCTAACATTAAAACTGCCTTAAGAACGTAAGTTTAATGCCACTTTGACTATCATCAATCACTTTAAACGCATCTTTGAGGTGATGGCGTGCAAGAGGCGATAGATTACTTGGTATCAGGTAGTTTGAAAGCACTAAACCTTGCTCATACTGAACACCTTGGTTAATAAGACGTTTATGGGCAATAAACTCTAATGCATCGATTAGGTTGAGCATATCTTGTTTGTTAATGCCTGTTGTGCCGATAAGCGCGGTTAAACGTTGTTTACTGTTCACGGCTGTTAAACCATTTGCCAGTGCGTAAATACGGGCTATATCATTAATTAACGCCACTCCTTTATGTTTTAGGTCGATGCCTTTCACCTCACTGCCATCACGTTCAATAACAAAATTTTTGAAAAAACCTAATGGTGCAATTTGTTGCACTGCATTGTGTGTGAGTGCTGCCAGAAAAATATCATTATTTTTAGTCTGCTTTAAGATATTGCTTTGTAACTGTTCAAATAGTTTATTGTCTCCATAGATGGGGCGCATATCGAAGAAAATAGTGGCATTAAGCAGTGCTTGTGGCTGTGGGGTGGTTATCCAGTAGCTGAAATTTTTCTGCCATTGTTGTAGTGAAATATTCCATTTAGGGTTTTTAGCCATGATATTGCCGGGGCAGTGAGGAAAACCACAACTGTTTAATCCATCACAGACTAATTCTGCAAGTTGTTTGAAATAACGTTTACTACTGTCATCCGTTTCAAATTCAAGTAGCAGAGCGTTATCTTGATCTGCCCCTGCTGCTTGGTCTTGTCTTGCTTGTGAGCCAAAAGATAACCAGCAAAATTTCATCGGTGCGTTGCCAAGTTGCAACTGAGCAATAAAAATCAAACGTTTTGTTAGGGCATCAGTGACTAAAGTTAAAATTCTCCCTATCTCTTGTGCTTTGGCATCACTGTTAATTAAGTTTTGTAATAGAGAGGGTAGTTGTTTACTGACTGTCACTAAGCTTTCAAGGTTATTTTGTCTGTCTATTTGACCGATGAGCAATAACGGTTGTGAGCTTTGGCTACGCATAATATCGGTGCTGGTAAGCATCGAGATAGGCAAACCATTTTCGACAATGGGTAGATGGTGAATGTTTTTTTCACTCATCAATAACATCGCTTCAAAAATAAGTGCCTCTTTTTGTGCGGTAATAGGATTTTTAGTCATTACCCTTTTGATTAATGTATCACCATTTAACCCCTTTGCGAGTATACGATTACGTAAATCACGATCTGTTAATATACCCGTGAGCTGTTGGTTATCAATAATAATCAGTGAAGAAACACGTTTTTCAGACATCAATATGGCCGCTTGTTGAATGGTTGAGTTGCTGTCGAGACTGATCAGTTTTTCTGAAATAAGCGAACTGATACGGCGGGTGGTTATCTGTTTTCTCTTTAGCTCTCCTTGATGGCGTAAGCGTTTTGCAAAAGCTTGATTAAAGAAACGATCAAAGGGCTGACTTGCTGCGCGCAGTTGATTAAAGCTTTTTAGGGGCAGTTGATAGATCAAACCATCTTCTAAAATATGGACTTTATTAACGACTTTTTCGCCTGATAACATACCGCTAAAACCAAAATATTGACCATCGCTAACACGATCAATAAGGTCTCCTTTTTGGGTTGTTACCTCAAATGCACCACTACGTACAATATAAAGTTGTGCTTCGTTACTGTCTACATGCACCAGTAATGCGTTTTTACTGTAATAAACAATAGATAAAGACTGGCAACATTGATGAATAAGCTGATCGTTTAAGATATCAAAAGGGGGAAGTGTTTTTATGAAGTTAGTGATAGGTTGCAGTTCAGTTATATCCATTAATAAGTCGCCTTTTAAAGTAAAAGGCAGAGCTAACGTTCTACTTCCTATGCGTTAATTGGAAGTAAAACGTTAGCTTTGCAGTTAGTGTTTAGGATCGGCTTCAAAATTACTTGCACTTTTGTTTTCAAAATAACCAGTCATTTAGGATTGGCTTCAACATTACTTGCAATTTTGTTTTTAAAATAGCCAGTTACTTAAGGCTTTTTGGAAACAATTTATCGCAAGTTATTTTGTAACGATTCCTTCAGGCTTTTTGAAAACAATTTAGCGCAAGTTATTGTGCAACGATTCCTTAATGATCTTGCGCCTCACCAGATCCTTTAGGGAAACGGATAGACTCGACCATATCAACCACTGATTGTGGTGTTGCTGCCGTTACTCTACAAACCGCGGCCGCGACTACAAAGTTAATTACCATGCCTAACATGCCGATACCTTCAGGTGAAATACCGAATAACCAATTATCCGATGTATTTGCACTTGGGTTTATAAACTTAAAGTAAGCAATATAAACCGTGGTAAACAGTAGACCTGCAAGCATGCCAGAAATTGCGCCCTCTTTATTCATTCTCTTAGAGAAAATACCCATGGTAATTGCAGGGAACAGTGAAGAAGCCGCTAGTCCAAAGGCGATGGCGACAACGGCTGCCACAAACCCCGGCGGATTAATACCAAAGTAACCTGCCATCACAATACCAGCAGCGGCTGCTAAACGTGCAAAGATTAACTCCTTTTTATCGGAGATATGTGGCATTAAGTTTTTCTTCAGTAAGTCATGTGACACAGAGGTTGAGATCACCAGTAATAGGCCTGCAGATGTTGACAGTGCAGCCGCTAAACCACCGGCAGCCATCAGTGCAATAACCCATGCTGGTAAATTTGCCATCTCAGGTGTGGCTAATACGATGATATCACGGTCAATTTTCATCTCATTGGCTTCACCTTTAGAGTATTGCATTTTACCATCACCATTTTTATCATCCCATTGGATTAAGCCTGTTTTTTCCCAGCTATTTACCCAGTTAGGTGCTTGTTCATGGGGAATACCTTTCCCATCTGTGCCATTGATCGATTCAATCATATTGACGCGAGAGAAAGCGGCAAGCGCTGGAATCGTTGTGTACATAATGGCGATAAACAGTAATGTCCAACCTGCAGAACTACGTGATGCTTTAACACTTGGCACAGTGAAGAAACGAACAATCACGTGTGGTAAACCAGCAGTACCAAACATGAGGGCGCCACAGATGAAGAACACATCAATCATGCTTTTAGAGCCTTGAGTGTATTCTGCAAAACCGAGTTCGGTAGAAAGACCATCAAGCTTATCAAGCAGATAGACACCTGAACTATTGCCACTTGCATCGAGCAATTCAGCGCCAAAGCCAAGTTGTGGGAAAACATGTCCTGTCATCATCACCGAAAGAAAGATCGCGGGTACCATGAAAGCAAATATCATCACACAGTATTGCGCAACTTGTGTATAAGTAATGCCTTTCATGCCACCTAAAACCGCATAGAAAAAGACCACACACATACCGATATAAACGCCTGTATCTACCTCTACCTCTAGGAAGCGAGAGAATACAACACCAACGCCACGCATTTGACCCGCAATATAGGTAAAGCTGATAAAGATCGCACACACAACAGCAACAGTACGTGCCGTTTGTGAATAGTAACGATCGCCAATGAAATCTGGTACGGTAAATTTACCAAATTTACGCAGGTAAGGCACCATTAAGAGAGCCAGTAGTACGTAACCTCCCGTCCAACCCATGAGGTAAACACTGCCATCATAACCAACAAAGGAAACGATACCAGCCAAAGAAATAAATGACGCTGCTGACATCCAGTCAGCTGCTGTTGCCATCCCATTTAGTATCGGTGGAACACCACCGCCTGCGACGTAGAACTCTTTCGTTGAAGTTGCACGTGTTTTGATTGCGATACCTATGTATAACGCAAAGGTAACGCCAACAATTAGATAAGTTAATGTTTGAACATCCATCTTTATTACTCCCTATTATTCGTTTATTTGTTTACTTACCTACTCATCGACGCCGTATTTTTTATCAAGTGCATTTGCTTTTTTTACGTAGACAAAAATTAGTATCAAAAACACATATATCGCACCTTGTTGAGCAAACCAGAATCCTAGTTTAAAGCCCATAAACTGTATCTCGTTTAGCGCATCAACGAACAAAATGCCACACCCAAACGAAACCAGTGCCCAAACAGTTAATAAGGAGACAACGAGTTTTATATTCTCGTTCCAATATTTTTTTGCTGTATCTTCACTTTCAAAACTCATTTTTATTCCTTTTTGATCAGTTATGTATCACTTGTTAGTCGATATATTTCCACCTCTGAAAAGACAATGTTAATAGTATGTTAAATGCATTTAATTGTTAGTCAGGTAGCGAGGCTTAGATCATGTTTTTGTGAGAAAATTTTGTGATGTCGCTCGTATAAAAACAGATCACTCTCTTTTTTGTGATGCAGTTAACCTTTGTCTTTTGTTTATTTATTTTTATATCGCGCTATTTATTTGCAGAAAATAGTGAGGGTTCCATACTGTATTGGTCGGGCAGATAAAGGAGACCATAATGTACATTATTAAGCTCGTTTGTATGTTTACATTAAGCCTATTGGCAATGAAGAGTTTCAGTCAGTCTATTGTTGTGTGGGATCGGTTGCTCACTCACCCCAATTCAATGGTGCCAGATTTATTAAAGCGTGCTTTGGAGGTGACAATTAAAGAGTATGGTGTTTATCAACTTATTCCATCTGAGGTAATGGAACAAGGAAGGGTAATAAAACAGTTACAGGCAAACCGTGTTGATATTGCTGTTTTTGCACCCAATGAAGAAAGAGAGAAAGTTACAATTCCCATTCGTATTCCCGTAACTGGATCACTACTTAGTTATCGTATATGCCTTATTCAACGTAAGCGTCTGGGTAATGGCACCTAGCTACGCTTAATATTCCATGGTAGCAACGCATCAATATCATTCGGGTTTTCAGCAATCTGCTGCAAGCAGGTTGCGATATAATCATGAACAATAAGATCATTCGCTTTTGCTGTTTCAACCAAACTATATAAAATTGCACTCGCGTTCGCACCTGTATTGGTGTACGAGAATAGCCAAGCCTTACGACCTATCACAAAGGGCTTCACTGCACGCTCTGCTCGATTATTATCAATGCTTAACCTGCCATCTTCGAGATAACGCTGGAATTTTTTAAATTGATTTAAGCTATAATTAATAGCCTCTCCCAATTTACTTTTA
>NZ_ATUO01000035.1 GCF_000420245.1 Psychromonas hadalis ATCC BAA-638
GGAAACCTTTTTATACCAAGGGCTATAATAAGCCGCCGGATTGATGAGGTAATAGGGGCGGAAATCCATCAGGGCTAGAGGCATCAGTGATACCTCATAAAAAAGCCGAATATATGGCTGCAATGCACTCTATTTCAACGATCAAAATTGTCTTGCAATCGGAGAGGGTCCATATATGGTATAATACCATTCCGCTTAATATAATGATCAGGTTTTACGCAGAGTAAATTACTAAGGTCAAGGCGCATGATTGAGTAATAGCCGGCTATTGCGATTGAATGCAACGCAGATATTAGTCATTTAAACCAGTAAAAACGATCAGTTACTTAGGCGGATTGGTATAATATTAACTGACAGCTGATCGCGTTTAGCTGTCAGCTTTACTACCAATTTTTTCCTAATGAGAAAAATACAGTCATCTCATCTTCTTCATAAGAACCAAAACTGGTCGCATATCCGACACCGATAACAGCGGGGCCAAAACTCGTGTCGGTACCTAAATAAATACTACCTGCTGTCACTAGCTCATCAATATTTACAGATTCTTTTAATGTCCAAACATTACCACTTTCAATACTTGTGCCTAGATAAAGAGGTAGACCTGTTCCCCCGGGAATATCACGCCCTAAATCATATTGATAAACCACTGCACCAAACACTTTATGTGCGCCAATTAATGCATCTTTTTGATAACCCGACAGGTTTAAAAACCCGCCTAATTCAGAGTAACGAAGAGAGAAATCATTATCGCTCAAAACCGTTGCAAAGGAGCCAATACCCACAAAAGTATGATGCCCTAATCCCAGCGCACCACGCCAATCAAGGCTTAGTTCAATGGATGGTTCATCTTGATTTTCAATCTGATTATGCAGATAATTATCCTTGCGCAAATAAACCTCAAAAAGTACTTTATTACCCTGTGTTGGAAAGTTAATACTATTTAGGGAGTCATATCCTAATGATAAATAAGCGCCTAAAGAATCATAATCTAGCTCATCATAAAAGGGATCATCAAAATGTACGGTCCCTAACTCACCCACAAATCCAATCTCAGAAAGCCCATAATCATTATAATGATAACCAACCCCTAGACGTAATTCAGCAAAGCGATTACGTAATTCAGGGCGAAGCTGATCAGCATTAAACTTATTCTCTGCAAACTTGTCCTCTTTATATTGTGCGCGAATACGTGAAAATATATCCTGCTGTTTATTGAGGGGTTGATAAAACTCGGTAGACACAGCACTTTCCCAACCAATAGAGAGCTCATTTTTCCACTGCCCCCCATTCTTGGTAACATCCGTTAATAGATAGGCAAAATCCACCGAAATCATCGATGTATTAGATAAATCCCCTTGCCAATCAAAGCCAAAATGCAGATAATTTGGCCCCCATGATTTAGCTTTAGTGGTTAACACAACGGTACGACCCGACTCTCCATCAACAAATTCAGCATTAACATAATCAAAACGATTAAGTGCATAAACGCTGTCAATAGCAGCCTCTAACTGCTCCTTACTAACAACATCTCCTATCACGATAGAAAAGTGCTTCTCAATAATAGAAAGCGCAACCTTAGATTGATTGTCGTATTCGATGTCAATAACAGGGTGAAAAAGAGGTAGCATCCAAGTACGGCTTTTCTGTTTTTTTGCAAAACGATATTGTGCAAACTCTTTATCTGTCACACTAAGCTCACGGATTCTTGTCAAATTTTCAAGCGCCGCCTGCTCTCCTTTTTCTAACGCAATACCAAGAATAGAAAAATCAGTCGGACTGAGATCATCAATATCAGGGCGAATAAGAAGGTCGCCCTCTTTAAGCAGGGATTTTTGATGATTGGTGGTATTAATGGTAAGGATAGTGGATAACTGACCCAGTATATCCACGGTGCTATTTATCTGTTCTTTTTTTAACAGGGAAGAGCCTATATCAATAGCGATAATAATATCCGCACCCATTGCACGCACAACATCAACAGGCATATTATTAGCAATCATGCCATCAACTAACAATTTCCCATCGATTTCAACGGGCTCTAAAGCCCCCGGCACTGCTGAGGAAGCTTTCATTGCTTGGGTAATGCTACCACTGCTTAATACCACGACTTCTGAGCTACTTATATCGGCGGCGACGGCACGATACGGGATAGCGAGATCATCGAAACTATCAAATATACCGACAGCCCCCGTTGAAAGCTTTAGGAGTTGCTGTGCAGATTGCCCCAAAAAAAGTCCAGTGGGCATCTTTAATTTGCCATCGCTGTAACCTAATCTAAAAGTAAGGTTATATTTATCTCGGAGTTTTTTATCTTCATATAATAGATTTTCACGCGGGATAAAATCAGAAAATCCTTTATCCCAGTAGGTATTGAGCATAATATCTTCAATTTGGGCAGGACTATAACCCAGTGCATACCAACCACCAATGTAAGAGCCAATACTCGTACCGACGACATAATCGATAGGCACATTATTAGCTTCTAAGATTTTTAATACACCAATATGAGCTGCGCCTTTAGCACCACCACCACTGAGCACTAATCCAATTTTAGGACGCGCCATTGCTGAAAATGCAAAACTCACTAAACAGACGAATAAAAAACCACGCATAAAAACCTTAACCACCCTTCATCGCTCCCATCATATCCCACATTGGTGTAAAAATACCTAATGCTAAAATAAGTACCATACCCGCCACAATAGAGATCAAAATAGGCTCGATTTTAGCGGTCATATTTTTAAGTTCATAATCCACTTCGCGCTCATAAAAATCAGCAGCTTCATTAAGCAGTTCATCCACCTGTCCCGTCTCTTCGCCGACCGCAATCATCTGTAATACCAATGGAGTGAATAAGCCAGCTGCCGTAGCCGTTTTTAATAACGGATCACCCGCTTCAATGCCACTGCGCATCGCTAATATTTTTTCTTGTAAATAATTGTTATCAACCGCATGTGCGATCAAATAAAGGGCATTATTAAGGGGGACACCTGCACTTAACATCATGGCAAAACTACGAGAAAAACGTGCTAACAGTGAACGCTCAATGACACTGCCCACAATGGGAATTTTTAATTTCCATCTATCCCATAGATATGCGCCCCTTGGGCTATTTAGCCAAATCTTCCCACCCACAAAAGTTGCCACTAAAATCCCCAACATAAGAGGCCAATAATTAACAAAGAAAGAGGATGTCCCAAGTAAAACTTGTGTGGTCCAAGGCAGTTCAGCATGAAATTTAGCAAACATACCTGCAAAGGTTGGGATCACATAAATATTTAAGATAACCATCGCAACCGCCAATGCAATCATCACAAACATTGGGTAACGCATCGCACTTTTAACCCGTTTTCGTGTTTCTATCTCTTGCTCAAGATATTCTGAAAGTTGCAGAAAAATACGATCGAGTTGACCGGTATTTTCGCCCACTTGAATCAATGAAACGTAGAGCTGTGAAAAAACACGTGGGTGTGCACTCATGGCGGCAGAGAGTGAATAACCATTACGCATACGTGTTAATACATCTTGTAATGATTCACTTAATAATTTGGAATGGGTCGATTCAGCAAGGCCATTAATGGCGCGCAGAATAGGAATGCCCGCTTTGGTTAACGAATATATTTGTCGAGTAAATATAATCAAATCAGAAAAATTCACTTTAGGTGCAAAAATCAACGTCAGATCAAGATCTCCACCGCCTGATTTTTTCTCTTTGATTGAGCTAGGTAACACCCCTTTTTGCATCACTTGATCCGCTGCAGTGTCACGTGAACTTGCTTCAACTTCACCGTTGACCGCGTTTCCCTGTGTATCACGGCCAATGTATTTAAAAGTAGCCATTAACGAAGAGTATCTAATGATGAAGGTTCACGAGGAGCAAGTGTTAATCCTGATTCAGCAGACTCACTATCAGGTACAGGCTGACTCTGCTTAACTGGCGCAACACTTTCAAAACGATCCACCAGTTTAAATACCTCTTCTAATGAAGTGATCCCCTGTTTTGCATAATCCAAAGCTGCAATCGCTAATGGCTCAAAATAGGGTGATTTTTTGGCTGCCACTGAAAAAGCTTCAGTATCATCAATACGCAGTGCAGATATCATATCGTCATCGAGTTCAAGCAGTTCAAACACACCGATACGACCTCGATACCCTGTAAACTGGCAACGCTGACAACCCGGTGCGCAGTAAAAAGAGGTACCTTGTAATGATTCGCTGCTGAGCTGGTCTAATAACAGTTGTTGATCCAGCGGTGTTTCATGTTGTGTTTTACAGTTCCCACACAAACGGCGAATCAAACGCTGCGCTATCACCGCACGCAAAGCACTCGCTACCAAATAACCTGGCGCGCCCATATCGAGTAATCGTAATGTACTGCTAATTGCATCATTAGTATGCAAGGTTGAAAGTACTAAATGCCCTGTTAATGCACCACGGATACCTATCTCCATGGTTTCGCTATCACGCATCTCACCCACCAATAGAATATCGGGATCTTGACGCAGTGCAGTACGCAATACAGTCGAAAAGGTTAAACCAATTTTAGTGTTAACCTGTACTTGATTAACACGAGGCAGTCGATACTCAACAGGATCTTCAACGGTAATGATTTTATTACCCGGTTTATTTAAAATATTCAAAGCAGAATAAAGAGTGGTCGTTTTACCACTGCCTGTCGGCCCTGTAACGAGAATTAATCCATTAGGGCGCTTTAGTTGTAACTCTAAACGCACACGCAGGTGTGGAGGAATACCAATTTCATCAAAGGTAAGTATGCCAGCAGACTGATCCAATAAACGCATCACCACTGACTCTCCCTCTTGAATCGGCATGGTAGAAACACGAATATCAATGCTTTTACCTTTAATCTTGATATTAAAACGACCATCTTGCGGCAAACGTTTTTCTGAGATATCAAGTTGTGCCATCAATTTCAAACGTAATACTAAGGCACTGGCAATACCACTTTCTGGTAACAGAGTTTCTTGTAAGACACCATCAACACGTTGACGAATACGTAACACTTTTTCATCGGGTTCGATATGAATATCTGATGCGCCAACCTGCACAGCATCTTCAAACAGAGACTGTAATAATTTAACCACGGTTGCATCCGAACCTTCCCCCCCTAACTCTAAACCACTGACATCAAAGGCAGAGGTTTCGCCATGCTCTTCACTTAACTTAACGGCAAATGAAGCGATCTCTTTGGTACGGCGATAAACTCTGTCAAACGATTCAATTAATTGATCTTCGCGGGCAATCATCAACTCAAAAGGGCGCCCTTTTAACAACGTTGATAGTACATCCAAGCTGTGTAGATCGGCAGGATCTGACACAACAAGGGTGATCATTTCACCATTATCATGAATTGCTAACGCACGTAAACGACGTGCATGCACCTCGGGGATAAGTTGCACCGCATTGTGATCTATTTTGACTTGGAGCAGATTTACAATTTTTATATTAAGTTGCTGAGCAAGAAAGGTAAGCATCTGATCTTCATCGATGTAACCTAAATGAATCAAGGTTGCCCCCAGTTTCAATCCCAGGTTACGCTGCTCTTTTAAAGCATTTTCCAATTGCACTTCGCTAATCAGTTGCTCATCGACAAGTAGATCACCTAAACGTTTTTTTAGTTGCGGTTTCATGGTTTCCCTTACTGATTAGCTAAATAGGTTAAACGTAGATTAATATATTTTTTGGCTTTACTGGAAAGATCGATCTGCAACAATGCTTTTTGATAGCTCTCAACTGCGAAGCCCTTTTTACCCTGTTTATCTTGAGCAATCGCCAGTGACATCCGCCAACGACCATTGCTTGGACGCACCAATAATAACCCTTGATACAAACGTTCAGATTGTGCATATTTTTCAAATTTTTGTGCCAAAATGGCATAACTGACATGATAATCAAGATTACCTTTAACCTTAGGCGGATACTGATTTAGATAAAGATAAGCTTTTTGTTGATCACCATTTCTTAAAGCAATACGTGACAACATCAAGTTAAAATCAGAATAATCAGGGTATGTAAGCGCCCCTTTTTTTAACAGGTTGGTGGCTTGGCGCTGTTCACCAATCCCATAGTAATAAAGTGCTAATGATTTACGCGTTTCATGTAGATCAGGTTTAATCGCTAATGCCCTACTTTTCTCTCTTGCCACTAATGTTAAGTCATTATTTTTACGTGCTATTGAAGCGCGCTTAAGGTGCAGTTCAGCACGTTGTAAGTTACTTAATACCGATTTTTTTATCTCTAAATGACCCGATTTTTTTTCCGGTGCGACAGGCTCTGCTTTTACAGAGACATTCTCTTTCATCACAATCACTTTGTGCACAGGCGTAGGTACGACCGTGGGTATTGAGGTTGGCGTTATGGTGGCAGCGATAACAACGGGCGCAGGAAGTGTTACTACAGGTATCACACTCGGCTTAATGGCCACAGCCACTCTTTTTACTGCACTAATGGGATCATTTGATGAGACCATGAATACATCTGCTTGGGTTATTTCCGTTATGCTTTCAATGTCTCCCTCTTTATTATAAATAAGATAAGAAAGGCCAATTGACGAAGCCAGTAACAGGCTAATTAAAATAAAAAGCAACCGTTTCTGATGACGTTTTTTAGTCGGCATGGATGCTAATATAGGTGATTCATCTGCTTGTAGATCTTGATGCATCTTGTTGATGATACTCATAATAGCCCTTTCCACCATAATAACAGGGTGCCATTAAGTATGATAAACGAGAGCAATAATAACCACCAAAGTGTATTTGATTGCACGGTATAAGCATCTTCTGTGTCTGCAACCGCCTCTTGAACCAGTTTATTGGTAATTTTATAGTGTTGCTGCCCATAACTTAAGATTAAGACTTTATGGGCAAGCACATTAATCAAACGAGGAATACCACGGCTTGCTTGGCTAATTTTACGACACACACTGCGACTAAATAGACGCGCGCCACGATAACCCGCTTGCTTTAAACGGGCACTTATATAATGCTCAATCTCTTTTTCTGAGAGAGCGCGAAGTTGATAAGAAAAAGTGATACGTTGGCGCAGTTGGCGCAGTTTATTATCAGCAAGGCGTACATCAAGCTCAGGTTGGCCAAACAGGACAACTTGCAACAGTTTCTGAGAGTATGTTTCAAGGTTAGAAAATAGACGTAATGCTTCCAAGGTAGAATCGGGCAATGCTTGCGCTTCATCCACCAAGACTAATACTTTGGTATCTTCGCCAAGCAATATTAATAAGCGCTGTTTAATTTTCTCGGTAAGTAGAAACTGATCTTCAAAATCAATTTTATTGATACCAATTTTATTAGCCAATACACAACGCAGTTCATGGGCACTTAAATAGGGGTTATCGATGTTGCAAATTAAATATTGCTCAGCTAACTCTTGCTGTAATTTATTACAAAGTAACGTTTTACCCGTACCCACCTCACCGGTAATTTTTAGAATACTTTCACCAAAAGAGAGTGCAGTAGTGATCACCTCTAATGCCTCTTTATGAGGAATAAAGTCGATATAAAAATGCGGATCTGCGGTTAATGAAAAGGGAACTTTTTCTAATCCAAAGTGTTTTAAATAGATCATTTCGATGGGTACCATTTTTCAATCAGATCAGAAGATTTTTGTATCTCCTGTTTCCAAGTATTTTTCTTCACCACTTGTGGTCTTACTAAAATAACCAACTCAGTTTTGTAACTTACTTTTTGACGATTAGTAAATAACTCGCCTAACCAAGGAATATCGCCAATAAAAGGCACTTTAGAAATCAAATCTTTTTCGATAGTTTTCATTAAACCACCAATCACAATCACATCACCTGAATTAGCTTTTACCACGGTATCTGTCTCACGCACGTCACTTTTAGCAACGGGTATGATGAGATCGCCAATATCCCCCCCAAAACTAATGGTTTTTATCTGCTCTTCAATATCAATAATGCTCGGATGAATATGTAATATAACAGAGTCATCATCATTAATTTTTGGTGTAACATCGACCGATATTCCCGCAAAGAAAGGTGTTAACTCTACCGTAGGGCTTGATGTTGTCGCAGTACCCGTCACCGTTGTCGTCGAGATGCCAGTCACAAAATACTCATCCCCGCCCACTTTAATCACCGCTTTCTGATTATTCATTGCAGTGATCCGTGGTTTAGAGAGTACGTTTACATCACCTTGCGTGGAAAGCAACGAAACAACTGCATTAAATGAGCCATTACTAATCGTTAACGCGCCACCACCACCAATGGTATTGCGAATTAAACTATCAGCAATTTTATGCACACTATCAAATAGGATATCTGTACTGCCAAAAGTATCACCTGTATTTGACCAACTAATACCCTGCTGATACTCATCACTTAACGTTACTTCAATAATTTGCATCTCAAGGATAACTTGGCGAGTAAGGTGATCCGTCTCTCTTTCTAAAAATTCACGTATCACCCTAATTTCATTAGGATAAGCACGTACGGTAATCACCCCTGACATCGGACTAATAATCACATTACGGCCTTTTTTATTTTCCAGCAATGCATTAATCTTATATTCCAAATAAGCCCAGTAATTGGTACTAGTAATAGTGGTTATTTTAGTGCCACTTTGTACACCATCTGAATCTAACTTACCTTCTAACTCTTTCATCTTCATACTACCGGGATCATCGTAACTGCCCGTTGAAGAGGTCGATGAAGAGGAGTCATCATCATTACTATTGTTATCGTCACGACTATTCCCATCGGTTAATCCGCCCGACAAGACGGTTGTTCGCGATGCACCACCGCGGTTCATAAAGAGATAATCAAGGGTAAAACTCGCAACACGCATTCCCGCTGGGTAGATATAATAAATACGCCCTTTAAGTTTTACTTCATAGCCATACATATCTTCAATAACACGTATTGCCTCAGCAAGGGTAACCTGTTTTAAAGAGAGTGTTATCTCGCCAGTGACATCAGGGTGAATCGCCACGCTGTAGTCAGAATCATCGATCATTGAAGCAAAAAATAGACGAGCATCAACATCACGCGCGGAGATATCAATACGTTTCTCTTCAACATAAAGCGCTTGTTGCTCTTCACCAAGCTCAGCATATAATTCGGCTTCAATATCTTTAGGCAGAATAAGCGCCGAAATCTGTTTATCTTCGGTTGTTTTTAGTAGTTCTTTTTGCGCACTGGCATCATTTTTTTTTGTTATCTGACATGCAGTTAACAGTAAAAGGCAACAGCTAATTGATATAATTTTTTTCATCTTTCTATTTTCCCATCTTTCTGTTTTCTTAGCGCAGGGCGCCTTAATCGGTAAAGCGTTCACTTGATGAATATAAGGTCAATTTATAAGTTTTATTTTGATATTCTAGTAACACTTTTTTCTTGTCAATTTTGGTTATTTTATAACCATTAATCCACTGCCCTTTTTGGTACATTTTATTGTCCAAAATGGCTTGTTGCTTACCCTGTTTAATAATAATACTTTGTAATGTTGGCAGGCCAGCGCGATAAACTTTGTTTACCTTTTTGACCTGAAAATTTAACGGTTTGGTTGGATCAACCAACACCTCCCTTTGCGCAACTTCACTTTGTGCAAAAAGGTTTGAGCTAATAAATAGCATAATAAATATATATTTAACCACTGACTAAATCCTGCTGGTCGCTTAATGTGTATATTTGAATAGTTACCTCTGCAAGTGGGTAGTTACTCACCTCATAATTCAATGAGTGCCAGTAAAATTTCTCTTGTAGCGTTTCTAAGTTTAATAGGTATTGATAGATAGCGTTATAATCACCCATCAGTGTTATCTCTAATGTATGTTTGTAAAAAACATCTTCATTGCTCGTTTGTGCTGATGAATTAAATGCCTTAATAGGTAATGATTTTAAGCTACTAATCCTCACGCCTGGGCTTTTACTTAATAGCTTAGTCAGTGCGATGGGCATTTTTTGTGCATGAATAAACTTCACCAGTTTATCATCGAGTTGCTTATCGAGCGCAGAGAGGGTTACCTCTGAAAATGCAATTTTATTATTGATCTCTTGCAGAGGATCTTGTAATAAACGCGCTTTAATTATGGCTATCTCGCTGTCAATTACCTTTGAGGCTTGCACACTTTTTTGTCGCACTTTTTCTTTTTTTATTTGCTGAATATTGGCAGGATCGATGATCCAAAAATAACTGATAGAGACACTACAAATAAGTAATGCACCCAACATAATAAAACGTTCACGCAAGGTCAGTTTATTAAAACTTTTTTCCAGTATTTGGTAACTGAATTTATTCACTATTTTTCCCCTTTAACTTACTGTTGGTTAACTGGAAAGTGAAAAAACCACGCTGTTCTGAAATTGATAATGCGTTAAATGCAACCGATGGTAACGCTGCGGTCACTTGCATATTAGATAACCACAAAGGCACAGAATCACTCTGTTTTGCATCACCTTCAATATTCAAAATCCCCTCCACCATCGAGAACCGATGAAGGGTTACATCAGGCATATCAGCATAAGATAAACCACGCATCAGCGCTGAAAAGCTTAACTGCTCTTGTAAATCAATGCCCGCTAAGCTCGAGAGTAAACGTTGCTTCGCTTTTATCTCACTTTGCAAAGTGGCATGTTGGCGTAGCTTATTATCGGGCGCACGATTCTTTTGCAATTCAACGACTAAATCGGATAACTGTAACTGTTTATCCGTCAATTGTATTTTTTGAATTAAGATTAATTCATTCAATGTTTGAGCCTGCTTGTTAACAACAAAATAACAGAGCAATGAAGCGCTGATACAAAGTGTGAGCAGTGACAACAGCTGCCTAAACGTTGCTTTTTCACGTTTAGGGTAACAACTAGGATGATACAGATTTAATTGTATTTTCATGCTTTACTCTCTGCAATTAAACCGCCATAAGCGAGGATCGCAAGAAAATCATATTGATCATCCTCTCCGTAGGGCACAACATTACGCGCTAAATAATTGCCCAATTTTTCAGAGAGTATTTTTATATCGGGGCAAACTAACGCAAGATATAACGTACCAATAGTATTAATACCTAATTGTGAATTGATGTAATCGAGCGCGCGCTGTAACTCTAAACTGAGGCCATCGAGCAACGCATTTTCCACCTCTTCCAATGGTAATGCCAGTAACTCATTAAAGCCTCGTAATCGATGGGTAAAATAAAGTTGTCCCTGCTTGACGACGGTTAATACCAACTCGTTATTTTGCTGTGAGAGTAAAATATTCGTTTCATCATGCATGCCTAATAACGCAGTTAAAGCAAGCTCTTCGACAGTGATCCCTTTCAGCTTCAAACCCAGCGTTAATAACATATCTCGGATCGTCAATACACGTGTTTGGGGTAAGTAGATAACGGTTATCTGCTCCCCTTTACGTTGCTGAAAAGGCATATCGTAATAATCCACCACCAGATCAAATACACTTTCAGAAACCAGATCTTTAATACTAAAAGGCAGTGTCGCTAATAACTCAGATTCCTCTACTTTAGGTTTTTCAAGATCCAGAGTTTGATAGAATTCTCGGCCTAACACCACAGAAACAAGCGCTCCTTGTAAATGATGTTCAGTAACCAATGCACTAAAAACATCCAGCCATTGATTTTCCGAGTTGATTGCCTTTTTAGCCAGCAAAACTAAGTCTCCCTCTTGCTGATGACAAATTGCAATTTGCTTGCCACCTAAATAGAGGCTGATCTGTTTTTCTATTTTTTTATTGAACAATTTTTTAAGCATAGTTACGATGGCTTTCTCTTTGTTTTATTGATTGTTTTATTGAAAGTTACCGATGAATAATAAGCGATAAAACGGTAAAATATTAATTTTATTTTTTAAATCTATTAAGCAGGCCGAGAAATAGTGAAAAAATCACCAATCGATCAACAAAAGTTACTGCAAAAGCAACTACAAAAATTAATATGTCCCTCTCCTTTACAGGAAATTACTCACCCGTTGTTTGATAAGAAAAAAATAACAGTTAGCGTGAAAAGGGATGATCTTTTACACCCTCATATATCCGGTAATAAATGGCGGAAATTAAAATTTAATCTTCTTGAAGCGAGAAAACAGGGCATTAACCACATCGTTAGCTTTGGTGGTGCATACTCAAACCATATCCATGCTTTAGCCGCCGCAGGTTTCTATTTTGGTTTTAAGACCAGTGCCATCATTCGAGGTGAAGCCCATTACGCCAACAACCCGACACTAAAACAAGCCCAAAAATGGGGGATGCAACTGCATTTTGTCACGCGCAAAGAGTACAGAGAGCGCCATAAGTGTGAATATTTACAACAGCTTCAACTGCGCTTTCCCGATGCGTTTATCGTTCCCGAAGGAGGAAGTAATCACCTTGCATTAATTGGCATGTCAGAGCTTTGCAATGAGATAAAAAGTCAGTGTAACAAAAAAATAGACCATATTGTTACTGCAACAGGCAGTGGGGGCACACTCGCGGGTTTGATTGCAGGCTTTTCACACAACCAGAACAACACAGCCCCAAAAATAACCGGTATTGCAGTATTAAAAGAGGCGGATTATTTAGTTGATAATATTAATATATTACTGCAACAAGGTGCGATTAAAGCAACAGTACCGTGGCAATTACAAACAGAATTTCATGGGGGTGGTTATGCAAAAATATCAGCACAACTGCTTGATTTTTGCCAAACATTTGAGAAACAGACAACCATCCCCATTGAACCCATCTACACAGGAAAAATGTTTTATGCTCTATTTGAGCTGATTAAACAGGACTATTTTAAAGCGGGAGAGCATATCATCGCCTTACATACGGGTGGCTTACAAGGGTTGCAAGGTTTAAAAAAACGAGCTTCAGATAAAAAATAAACCGCCCTCTTAAAGTAAAGTGATCGCGCACACTTTTTAAAAAAATGTTAAACAAGCATTATGAGAGAGGTAAAGATAGTTAACACTTACCGCGAACAGTTCCACACCAAGCAGGATGCTTACCCATAACTGACAAGGAAGTTTAACGATGCAACATAAACGGCTAAAACACGACTCGCGAGTACAATCTCACTGCAGGAAAAACCGGCTTTAAACAAACAGAATAAGTTTACTTTATAATCACTTGTTAATTTCATCATCAGAAAGTAGGACTAATACCTGCGTTGCATTCAATCGCAATAGCCAGCAGCTCTATTTGACTTCGTCAAACAGTACGCAGTACAAAAAAAATGACCATTTTGCTTATTACTCAATCATGCGCCTTGACCTTAGCTATTTTCCCTACGTAAAACCTGATCATTATATTAAGCGAAATGGTATAAAGGACAAGATCCTAAAAAATTAGGTGAATGGGCAGTTTGGAAAAAGATATAAATGAGATTGCCAGATCATTAAACGTAAAAAGGGATGCAATTGCACCCCTTTTTTATTGATTTAGTGAAAGAGAGTTATTTAACCTCTTTCCATACCCCCCATTTCCCCGTTGTGCCGGGCTCTTGTCCTTTGGTCCACCAGCCAGCAATATAAGTAACACCATTTAGTACAGCTGAATCACCACTGTTATAAATAGTGCTAGCACCCCATGTTGAATCACTAACTGCCGGTGTTGGCGTAGTGACTGGAATCGGAGTCACAACTACTGGTGTCGGAGTTGCAACCACAGGAGTGGGCGTCACTACAACGGGTATAGGAGTGACAACAGGTGCAGGTGTCACGACAGTGCTCCCTTCACAACTTACTTCATTCCAGAACCAAGAACCTACTTTTGGTGTTTCCCAAGTTCCGGGATTGTTCTGCGCTTCAAAACAAGCACCATCATAAGCAACAACATCACCATTACCTACCTTCGTTTCACCGGGAATAAAAATAATCACATCACCAATAACAGGTGCTGGCGTAATAACAGGTGTTGGTGTGACAGGTACAAATTTAATTAATGATAATTGATAGGAAAATTCATTGGCTGGTGCAAACACTTTATTAGCATAATGGTTATTCCAATCATACATATAATGATCGCCATGCCAGTTACCAATGACCCATGTGTCATTGGTATCCTGCATCACCATGTCTGCAATATCACCCGGCCATGAACCTACATTTTGCATGGTCACAACAAGTGATACGTCTGTTGTTTCTACACCCGCGGCATTAAAAACACGAAAACGCACGCTATCGTCGACTTCACTGTTGCTAAGAATGCCCGTTTCGAGAAAACTACCTAGTTCAACTAAACTAACAACAGGATCGATTGGCTCAGGTGTCGGCGTCACTTCAATTGGTATGCCATTTGCAACAAGGGTAATATCCGCACAGTTATAAAAACCTTCACCAGCAGGATCGTAACGCTGCCACCGACTCACTAAAACCGCATCACCACTGCGACCAGCAGGGACTGGAATAATAAAGGTATTATTCTTTGCCATCACAGTGTAGTCATCAACATGGATAAGCTCTAAATCATCCCAGTTAATAGGTTGCGTTGAGTCATAACTCTCTTTGGTTAAGTAAAACTGACGAAAAGAGGGATTGTGAGGTGCTGTCGCAATATGTTCAACCGCAATAGTATTTTCAGCACTGACTTGCACCACTGTTTTTTTCCAATCAGGATGCGCTAAATTGAGCCCCGATTTACTGCTATCACCCGCCGAACAAATCTGCCCATCTGGAATCGCTTGTTTAACCGCCTCCATATTATTGTAATCACTGACTAGCTTAGCAATCTCATTTTTTTGTACAAACTGCGTTGTTCCACTCTCATCAAACGCGGCTTTACAGGCTGCATTAGGAATATCTTTACCGTTCGTTGACCAATATCCCCCATCGTTATAACAACTTACTTGCCGAGCTGCTGGTGAACTTAAATATCCATGGGCAGAGACGGGTAAACTACTGATTGCAACACTACCAAACATGGCGACAGTGATCAGTTTTAAACTAAAACGTTTCATAACTACAATTCCTTTTGTTGTGAAAATCACCTGTAATAAGTTGTCTAACAAACCTTAAAAGTGATTAAGAAGCGAGTAAAACTCACAAATGGCATTGTACAGAGCTAACCATTGTATTCCCGATCTAACTCACAGAAATAGCACCAAATGTCAAAAATATGTTAAATCACTTCTTGAGAAGTAACAACAATATAGTCAAATTTTCCTTAATCTGAAAAGAGTAAGACAAAAGTTTAAACATCATCAAATAGAGTCTGGAGACTACTTAATTATCGATGATGACAGGCCAAGGATAGGCAATTAGATGAATAAGGACTGTTGACACTTTTCGTGAATAACTCACCCTTCCTTATTGATATTAATTCCTCTCCTTTGCTTGATTTAATTATTTAGGAATCGTTACACAATAACTTGCGCTAAATTGTTTTCAAAAAGCCTGAAATAACTGGTTATTTTGAAAACAAAAGCACAAATGATTTTGAAGTCGAGCCTTAGATCACTTACAAAAAAAGGAATGAATGTATAAAGAGAAATATTCTAGCGGCATCAATATTGGCAGCGATTGCAAGCGCAGTGCCTGCAGCACCAAACATCGATAGGTACGCTTCAAACAACCTACAATTCTCTAAAATCGAATTAGCCAGGGACACAACCTCTGGTTACAAGTCTATGGTTAAATACAACGGACAAGCAAACATCGTCATTAAATTTAATCAATGGAATGGCATGATGGAATCAAGCCTAACAGATCCAATGACAGGTGAAAATTAATCGCGACTAAAGCACAGAGTGTTTGGAAAGCGGGTGTTATCGATGACAAAGACATTAAAAATGGCTCTGTTCCATAATATGGTTGTCGATTAATTTACAAGTATTTAACTCCTTGTCAATGTTGAGATTGAATGAAATTCAACTTTTTTATAATGCCATGTAATTCAAAGGATTGCATCGTAACAACAGTAAAATGGAACAGAGCCTTAAAAATGTACATGCTTGGTGCTGATAAAAAGGTATTAACGGTTTTGTAGCCGGTTACGATGAGCAAACTGAAGCCCCTTATGTGTGGAACAAATCAACAGGTAAATTAATTGCATCCCTTATTTATTATCGCCTGCTTTCCCTATCCCAGTAAAATAACAAATAATTCAATCATCGCGATGACAACAAAGACGAAGCTAAAAGACTGCCAAAATCGAAGTGGATTTCGTTCGATAAGTGATAATGACGATCTATTTTTAGGTGCATTTTTATTCACAGGTGATAAGTCACTTATAAATTCACTCATTGCCGTGTAACGTTTAGCTAATATTGGCTGCGTTGCTTTTTCCAACACTTTATTTAACCACTCAGGAAGATCATTTCTAAATTGTTGAATAGGACGATACTGCCACTGTGACGATCTTGCTTTCTGTAATGATTGTGAGGTACTCGGCAGATAAGGTAATTCGCCACAAAGTAGCTCATAGTTTATCACCGCAATAGAAAAGAGATCGGATAATGACGTTGCTTGGCCACCATTTAAATACTCAGGAGCAATATAATCCAACGCACCTAATGGTAGCTCAGCAGATTCGGCGGTTATGATCTCATCAATACTATCGATTTGTATGCTGCCAAAGTCGATCAAGGTAATATCACCATTTGCACTGATGATAATATTTTCTGGTTTTAAGTCCCTATGCACCATGGCTGAGCGTTGTAATATACGCACTGCAAACACTATTTTCTTGATGATATTGCAAACCTGCACTAAAGGTGGATGGGTATTATTTTCCATCCAACTGCGTAAGGTAATGCCTTCTATAGGCTCACAAATATGATATATAAAAGGGGAGTCTTTGATACTTGGCAGGATCTTCATGATACTTGTTTGGGTTAGTTTTTGTCCTACCCACTGCTCTTTGCAAAAACCTTTTAAGTAGACAAGATCATCAACAAAATTTAACGATGGCATTTTTAATACCTGTTGTTTATTGGTATTTTGCTCTGTTGCCAAATAAACATGACTACGTGCGCCTTGATGGATAATTTTATCTATCTTAAAACCATCAATCTCATTACCCACAGATAAAGCCGGTGGAATAATTAAGTTAAGCGCATGGTTGAATAACTCCTCAATACCGGAGTTCGGTAAACTTTCTACCTTGAATAATAAACAGGATAAATTATCGTTACTGCCTTTGTATAAGGCATCACTACAAATTGTTTGTGCTACTTTTTCTAAAAAATTGCAGCTACACTTTTCTTTACTGAGCGTTGACAGTCGCTCGCTCAACCAATTGCTCGCTAACCAATCATGCACACCATCACTGCTTAGTAGAAAAACATCTCCCTGTTGTAATCCTACCGTTTGATAGTCAATATCCACATTACAATCCATGCCTAATCCACGGGTTAATACTGTTTTTTTAGCATATAGAGGTCGTGCATGATCGTGGGTTAGTTGTTTTAAAAGTCCATTTCGATAACGATAAATACGGCTATCTCCAACATGGAAAAGATGCGCAGAGGTGGATTTAAAAACAATACAACTGAAAGTTGTGATTAGACTATCATGACGAAGGTTTTCTTTACTGTGATGATATAACCAACCATTAAGGGAGTTCAAAACTTTACTTGCTGAAAGCTTAATGCTCCAACTATCGGGCGTGCAATAATAGTCATTTATAAACTGCGTCACACTGGTTTGACTGGCTTGCTGAGCATTGTGACTGCAGCTCACACCATCCGCCAAACAAGCAACAATGCCTTTATATTGCTTCTCTGAATAAGATGACGGTACTTTTACCGCAAACGCATCTTGATTAGTCGCACGTGTACCCGCATCAGAAAAACCACCAATACAGAGTTCAAGCTGTGCTTGTGCTTTTTTAGTCACCGTCACCTCCTTTTTTTTATTAAAATAAACCGTAACTACTCAGCACCCCTTCAAGTTTGAGGTGTTTTTATAAAAATAAACTGTAAACGATCAGGGCTAAGCCATTTAAGCTTAGTTCAAGGCGAAAAAGCGCAGTTTAGTGGTTTAAATGAGCATTTTTCAACACGGTTATCATAGAGAACTGAAGTTTAACCACGACAAACCTTAAATGGCAACGCCCGGCACAATTAATGGCTACCAACATCAATCATAGTGACACTACCGTCTTGATTTATTTCCGCTATCTGGCCTTTCGGTTCAACCATAAAGAGCAGAGTAATCAAACCACCAAACGCGGTCACAGCGATCACATAAAAGAACGTTTGGTAATCGACAAAGGATAAAATCGTTAAATAAACCACTGCACCAACATTACCGTAAGCGCCAGTCATGCCTGCAATTTGTCCGGTCATGCGGCGTTTAATCAATGGTACGGTTGCAAACACGGCCCCCTCTCCTGCCTGCACAAAAAAAGAACATAACATAGCGGCAGCAACCGCGACCCAAAGCGTCCAACTACCGTCAATTTGCGCCATTAGCAAGTACCCGAGTGCCAGACCTGCGGTCAGAATAATAAGCGTGACTTTACGTCCACATCGATCTGATATCCAGCCACCACCCGGTCGAGAAACAAGATTCATAAAGGCATAAGCAGCCGCCACCATGCCAGCAACAACAGGGGTTAATTCAAAGGTATCCAAGAAAAATAGCGGTAACATGGAAATAACCGCTAATTCCGATCCAAAAGTAGCAAAGTAAAGCACGTTTAACACCGCCACTTGTTTGAATTTATATTGATGTATTTCAGGTACTGGTGTGCTAAAAATGGATTTGTTCACTTTCCAAACCTGTGACCACTCATAAAGATACAAAACAAATAAGCCACCATAAATACAATAAGTAACGTTCGTTGAGATCATCTCTATATTGGCGGGTGATAACTTCCATGCAAGCAATGCCAGTGCGGCATACATTGGCACTTTCATCACCAGTAGAAAAAAGAAATCTCCTTTTGAAGTCACTTCCATCGCGGTTACATTTTCCGCTTTAAAATAGGTCGAGCCTTTAGGTGTATCGGTGATATTGTTATAAAAAACAAACGCAAATATCAGGCTGATAATGCCTGTTATCACCATTGCATAACGCCAACCGTCTTCGCCACCAAACATTAACGCAATAGTTGGTAATGTAAATGCGGCAGCTGCACTACCAAAGTTACCCCAACCACCATAAATGCCTTCAGCCGTGCCCAGTTCATTATGCGGAAACCATTCTGATACCAAACGAATACCAATCACAAAACCAGCACCAACAAAGCCTAATGCAAATCGTGAAATGGCCGCTTGCAGAAAGGTTTCCGACATCGCAAAGGCAAAACATGGAATAGCACAAATTGCGAGTAAGGCAGAATAAACCACGCGTGGTCCATATTTATCGGTCAACGAACCAACAATAACCCGTGCAGGAATGGTGATCGCTACATTCAGAATCAGTAGCGTTTTTATCTCTTCAGAGGTTAGCCCTAAACTCTCTTTTACTGCATGTAATAATGGTGCGAAGTTAAACCACACAGCAAAAGTGATAAAAAATGCCATCCAACTTAAATGCAACGTTTTCATTTTTCCCGAAAAAGAAAAAATGTTAAATGATGAACTACTCATTAATAATCCTTATTGATAAACTCAGTAAACCTATGTAAATTTATAACTAATTAATTAACTCACTTCCTTGAGTTGAACATTTTCATTAGCCACGCGTACCGCGTAGGTTTTTAATGAATGCTCTGCTGACTCAAAACATTGCCCCGTCCGTAGATCAAAGCGCTGTTTATACAAAGGTGATGCGACATAGGTTTTCCCCTCCGTTGAGCCCATCATGCCTCGTGACATCACGTTGGCTTGACCGAAGGGGTCAAAATTTGCAACCGCATAAATATTGTCACTGCGCTTACAAAAAAAAATAGCGACCTGTTGATTTTTAAACTGCGCGCAAGTGCCCGCATTGGGGCTAAGTTCATTTTTTTTACAGATAGTTGTCCACTCACTGTTTATTTGAGTTTGCATTTTATTCTCCATTATTCTGTTAATTCAATGATTTTTATCGGCTCAGCAGTTACTTTCGGTGTTGGAAAACGCTGTTCGCGCTGTTTCACAAATGACAGGTTATTATCAATGTCAGCACTATTAACAAAGTGATTAAAACGTTTTAATTTTGCAGGATTTTCAATGGTGGTTTTCCATTCACATTGGTAGTTTTTAATATTTTCAGCCATCTCCGCTTCAAGCTCACTGGCAATATTAAGTTTGTCATCAATGATCACTTCTCTTAGGTAATCTAATCCACCTTCAAGATTTTCTAGCCAAACAGAAGTACGTTGCAAGCGATCGGCGGTGCGAATATAAAACATCAGGAAGCGGTCAGTATATGTTTGTAACTGTTCATCACTCAGGTCTGAAGCAAATAGGTCTCCATGGCGAGGGCGCATACCACCATTACCACAAACATACATATTCCAGCCTTTGTCGGTCGCAATCAGGCCGACATCTTTAGTCTGTGCTTCAGCACATTCACGGGTACAGCCTGACACACCAAACTTAATTTTATGCGGAGACCGAAGGCCTTTGTAACGGTTTTCAATGTCAATGGCGAAAGCAACACTGTCTTTGAGACCAAAACGACACCACGTACTGCCCACACAAGACTTCACCGTACGTAACGATTTACCGTAGGCATGTCCCGTTTCAAAACCCGCATCAATCAATTTTTTCCAAATAAGCGGTAATTCATGAAGTTGCGCGCCAAACATGTCTACACGTTGGCCACCAGTCAGCTTGGTATAAAGATCAAACTCTTTGGCAACTTCGCCCAGTACAATCAATTTATCAGGGGTAATTTCCCCTCCTGCAATACGAGGTACAACAGAGTAAGTACCATCTTTTTGCATATTACCTAAATAGATATCATTGGTATCTTGTAGCTCGATATGCGCATCTTCAAGCACATAGTCGTTCCAATAAGAGGCTAAGATAGAGCCAACAGCAGGTTTGCAGACTTCGCAGCCTAACCC
The DNA here is from genome assembly GCF_000420245.1 of Psychromonas hadalis ATCC BAA-638. Lineage (GTDB taxonomy): Bacteria > Pseudomonadota > Gammaproteobacteria > Enterobacterales > Psychromonadaceae > Psychromonas > Psychromonas hadalis. The sequence goes on from NZ_ATUO01000035.1 coordinate 20,928, forward strand.
TGTCCCACAGTGCTCTAACATCTCATCAAAGGTTTTGATTTTTTTAACGCGAATAATATCAACCAATTCATGACGCGAATAAGCAAAATGCTCACAAATATCATTTTTCACTTCAAACCCTAAGTTCGCGAGTTCACAGTCTAATACTTGTTTCGCTAAGCTTGAACAACCACCACATCCAGTCGATACATTGGTTGACGCTTTAAGGGCAGACATTGATGTACAACCAGCGGCGACGGCATCTTTAATCTCCCCCTTAGTGACATCAAAGCAGGAACAGATAGCGGCACTGTCAGGCAGTGCATCCACGCCGAGCCCAGCGGCTTGCTCATCACCCACATTCGGTAAAATAAGCATGCTAGGGTTAGTAGGCAGGTCCATATTATTAAGTTTTAATTGTAATAATGTGCCGTAAGCATCAACGTCACCAACCAGCACGACACCAATCACTTTTTTACCATCCGCAGAAACGGTTAGACGCTTATAAACTTGTTCAATTTCATCATGATAAGTATAAGATTTCGCGCCGGGTGTTCGACCATGCACCTCGCCAATACTGGCAACATCCACGCCAAGTAACTTCAATTTGGTGCTCATGTCTGCACCGGTAAATACAAGACTTGTATCGCCTTTGATATGGGCAGCGGCCACTTTGGCCATTTGATAGCCCGGTGCGACTAATCCAAAAATAAAGTTATTCCACAATGCGCACTCACCAATTGCATACACATCTTCAACACTGGTTTGGCAGTGGTTATCAATGACGATACCACCACGCTCACCAATACTGAGCCCTGACGAACGTGCTAATTCATCTTGCGGACGAATACCCGCAGAAAATATAATCATATCGGTTTCTAAAAAACTACCATCGGCAAAATTAAGGCGATAACGGCAGAACTCACCATCAACAATTTCACTAGTTGCTTTTTCGGTATGTACTTTTACACCCAAATCTTCAATTTTACGACGTAATAACGCACCACCGCCCTCATCCAGTTGCACAGCCATTAACCGTGGAGCAAACTCAACAATGTGTGTTTCTAGCCCTAAATTAACTAATGCATTACCCGCTTCAAGCCCCAGCAGACCACCACCTATAACCACGCCGACCTTGCTGGTTTTCCCAGATTCGCTAATCGCTTCAAGATCATCAATGGTACGATAAACATGGCAATGCGGTTGATCGTTGCCTGGAATAGGCGGTACAAAAGGAAATGATCCTGTTGCCAGCACTAATTTGTCATAACGTTCTCTACGACCGCTGTGGGTTAGCACCTGTTTATTAGCAAAGTCGAGTTCAACTACTTTATCGTTAAGCACAAAATTGATACCATTTTCTTGGTAATAATTTTCATCGGTCAAGGCTAAATCTGCAGCACTTTTTCCGGAAAAGAAGTAACTAAGTTGCACACGATCGTAAGCAAGACGAGACTCTTCTGAAAAAGTGATTACCTCATAATCAACACTTTTATCATTAATGATGACGTCGATAAATTTATGGCCTACCATACCGTTGCCAACAACAATAATTCTTTGTTTACTCATAATCGTTATTTCCTTTATAAATTTTTTTTCTGTTTAAGCAGATAATTGGGTGATGACACTGTCTATATTTTGCTGTTCATTAACCCATTGCAGTTGCTCTGCAAGCGCAACAACTTTACCAACCATAATTAACGCAGGTGATTTGATTTGATGTTTACCGACCAAGGAAGCAAGTTGTTGCAATGTGCCAGTAATAACGCGTTGCTCTGGACAACAGCCATTTTCAATAAAAGCAACCGGTGTCTGTCGCTCAAGTCCTGCCTTTATCAATTGTGTTTCAATAAGTTCGGCTTTACTTAACCCCATATAAAAAACTAATGTATGATCTAACTTTGCGAGTGCGTGCCATTTTATGGAAAGCTCTTTTTCAGCATGTGCAGTGACAAATGTACAGCCCTGAGAAATACCTCGATGCGTAAGTGGAATCCCCGCATAACTACTACAACCAGCAGCAGCTGTTATTCCCGGCACTATCTCTACCTGTATACCTTGCGCTTTAAGTTCGAGCATCTCTTCACCGCCACGACCAAAAACAAAAGCGTCACCACCTTTTAAGCGACAGACATTCAAACCTTGTAACGCTTTATTTATTAACAACTGGTTAATTTCAGATTGCGTTAGACTGTGTAGACCTTTCATCTTTCCTACATAGCATTTTTCAATAGTGGCAGGAAAAAGAGCACGTATTTCTTCACTAACTAAATTGTCATATACAATGACATCCGCTTGCTGGATAACAGAAAATGCTTTCAGCGTTAATAGATCCGCATCACCCGGCCCAGCACCAACAAGTGAAACCAACCCCAAATCACCTTGATGATTAACCTTTAAAGTCGCCACGTTATGAGCCTCAATAGCATTCGCTGGAAACTTGGCAAGCTCACCTTTACTGCTTTCAAAAATCATAATCACCCCTTCATTGCCTCTAAATAACTCAAAATAAATAACAAGTTATTAACAAACTCTTATGCACTAGAGCAAAGGTGATGCCAATAGCAATAACTTCTCTTTAAAAATAATAAAAACGATTTAAATTCAATAGCTTATTAAAAAATAAAGATAATCTCACTGATCTTTATGTACAAAAACAACCAGTAAATGTTGCACAAATGTTGAAGTATGGTGCATTCATGCACCAACAAGACGCAATAACAGGCAAAAACAAAGAAACAAAGCACAAGTAAACCGCAGATAGGTGCTTATTCACAAACAAGAATTAAGCTTAGTCATTGATAAATAGGAACAAAATAAGTTGTTGAGTATTAACACTGATAACGCAAAGGAATTGGTGCGGTCTTTGCTCTATATAAAGCAATTAAGGAATTCATGCTTATAAACAGAGGATCACATGATGATAGAGAAAAGTTGCTGGACAAAAACAACCTGTGCATATTGTGGTGTTGGCTGTGGTATAGAAGCAAAGGTAAACTCGCAAGGTAACCTTGATATTCGTGGTGATAAAGATCATCCCGCTAATTACGGGAAATTATGCTCAAAAGGTTTAGCATTGGGCGAAACAGTCGGTCATCAAGGTAGATTACTCGCACCCAACATTGACGGGGCGGATACAGACTGGCCTACGGCACTTAACCATGTTGCCACCCAGTTTTCAAAAACCATCAAAGAGTTTGGCCCTGATTCAGTGGCTTTTTATGTTTCAGGTCAGTTATTAACCGAGGATTATTATGTTGCTAATAAACTGATGAAAGGTTTTATAGGTAGTGGCAATATCGATACCAATTCACGCCTATGCATGTCTTCAACGGTAGTGGGTCATAAACGCGCCTTCGGCTCAGATACAGTGCCGATTTGTTATCAAGACTTAGAAAGTGCAGAGATGGTGATTATCACAGGATCTAACTTAGCATGGTGCCATCCTGTTCTATTTCAGCGTTTAAAAGCGGCTAAAGAGCAACGCCCAAAGCTGTTTATTGTTGTTATCGACCCACGTCAAACAGACACTTGTAATATTGCTGATCTGCATTTAGCAATTCAGCCTGGCGCTGATGTCGCTCTGTTTAACGGTTTATTAACTTACCTAGCCGAGCAGAAAAAAATCAATCCCGAATATATCAGCAACTATACACAAGGTTTTCAAGCAAGTTTAAAGAGTGCTCAAAATGATGCATTGCCTCATCAACAGCTCCTTGAAAAATTAAAAATTCCAGATAAACAATTACAGTGTTTCTATCAAAAATTTGCAGAAACAGAAAAAGTAGTCACCATTTACTCGCAAGGTATTAATCAATCTTCACAGGGAAGTGACAAAGTAAACAGCATATTAAATTGTCACTTAGCCACTGGGCGTATCGGTAAAGCGGGCATGGGCCCTTTTTCTGTCACCGGCCAACCCAATGCAATGGGAGGCCGTGAAGTGGGCGGGCTCGCTAATACATTAGCCGCCCATATGGAGTTTGATAACCCTGTTGATCACGCTGCCATTAGTCATTTTTGGAAAACAGACAACTTAGCAACATCAGCCGGCCTTAAAGCCATTGATCTCTTTGATGCTATCGATGAAGGAAAAATAAAAGCAATCTGGATAATGGCAACCAATCCCGTGGTGAGTTTGCCTAACAGCAATAAAATTATTAAGGCATTAAAAAAATGCCCATTAGTGATTGTTTCCGATTGCATAAAAGACACAGCGACCACGCGACTGGCAAATGTCTTATTACCGGCTCAAGGTTGGAGTGAAAAATCCGGTACAGTCACTAACTCGGAACGTCGTATTTCAAGACAAAGACGTCTTTTACCGACCCCGGGTGAAGGTAAAGCGGATTGGTGGATCGTTAGTGAGGTAGCTAAACGCATGGGTTTTAGTGATGCATTTAATTACCTTCATGAAGGGGAAATATTTTCTGAATATGCACAGATGACCACACTAGGTAATGAAGATGGTAAGAGACGTGCTCTTAATTTAATTGGTTTAACAAAACTAGATGCACAAGGATACGCACAATTAAAGCCTCAACAATGGCCAGTAACCGCATTACAAGAGAGCATTATTCATCAACGCCTATTTAGCGATAATCTGTTTTTTACCGACTCTAAAAAAGCACAGTTTATTGCAGTCAACCACCAACCACTACAAAGTATTTGTAATAAAAACTATCCCTTATTGCTAAACAGTGGACGTATCCGTGATCACTGGCACACCATGACAAGAACGGGACTTTCTAGCCGCCTAAGTGCACATATCAGCGAGCCATTTATCAAAATAAATCCCCTGGAGGCACAAAAAAAGCAGTTAAAGAATGGTGATTTAGTACAGGTAACTAGCTTAACTGGCTCCGCACTGGTAAGAGTATCGATATCAACGGCAATCAAGAATAAGCAGGTCTTTATGCCTATCCACTGGAATCAAACCTATGCAAAACAAGCAAGCGTGTGCGCGTTAATCCTAGCCTATACGGACCGGCACTCTGGCCAACCAGAGTTTAAAGCCACGCCAGTTAACATCGATAAATGGCATTTTCAAAGTGAAGCGCTCTTTTTAACTCGAACAGAGCTTGAACTTGCAGAGTTTGGTTATTGGGCAAAGCAAAAAGTAGAAAAGGGTTACCTATATCGTATTGCAGATAAAATGCCAGCCAATCAATTAAAAGCAAAAATAACACTATTAATTAAAAATAAAGCAGGTAAAAATTTAAATTACAGCAACAATGATGAAAGCGATAACCCTCTTTACCGCTACGTAAATATACAAGAAAAAAAAGTCTGTTACGCTTATATTATTGCGCCTAATCTGCAACAACAAACGTTAGATTGGATGCAATATTTATTGGATATCACGCCCGATGTAACGATTGAACGCTCTATTATTTCAGGTCTAATGGAAGGAAAACTCGCGCAAGGGAAAATGATTTGTGTTTGTAAACAAGTCGCGACCAATGCGATTAAAGATGCGATACAAGCACAACACTCACCTACGGTTGAAAATATAGGCCAATGTACAAAGGCGGGTACAGGCTGTGGAAGTTGTATTCCTGATATTGAGCAACTAATAGAAACCTATGCAGTGAGTTTTAGTACTGCTTAAATAATAACGGGTTACTACCGCAGTAAAGGGATGAGATCATATCCCTTTACTCTTTCAACAAAATAATCACACTCTTTAACGCGCTAATAAACTGTGTTACTTCATTGATGGTATTATAAATAGAAAATGAAATTCGTACTGTACCCGTGCAATTTAACACTGAAATCAGTGGCATGGCACAATGACTACCACTACGCACTGCAATACCCTGCGCATCTAATAACATCGCGATATCACTGTGATGTTCATCTTCAACTAAAAAGCTAATAGCGCCTGATTTCGCAACGCCAGCACAAAAAACGGTGACTTCAGGTATAGCAAGTAATGCACTTTCAGCAACAGCAAGTAACATCTGCTCATGCAACATCAGCATTTTACGGTCGTAACCGGTTAAAAAATCGATGGCGGCCGCTAAACCGATAGCACCGGCAATATTAGGTGTGCCAGCCTCAAATTTAAAAGGAAGATCGTTGTAAGTAACGGTTGAAAAACTCACGCTTTTAATCATCTCACCACCGCCCTGCCACGGAGGAAGTGCTTTCAGAAGATGCTGTTTACCGTACAACACACCAATACCTGTTGGCGCAAACAACTTATGCCCAGAGAAAAGGTAATAATCACAATCCAAGGCTTGTACATCAATCACTTGATGAGCCACCGCTTGTGCACCATCAATAATAACCAAAGCATTCATTTGATGTGCCAGTGAAATTATCTCTTCGATAGGATTAATAATACCCAGTGCATTAGAGATGTGCGCGACGGACACGAATTTGGTTTTTTCAGTTAATAACGCTTGATAAGCTTGCATGTCTAAACTGTGATCCGCTTTCAGTGGGATCACTTTTAATACAATGCCAATCGACTCTACCAACATCTGCCACGGTACAATATTCGCATGATGCTCTAAGGTACTGATGATCACCTCATCACCCGCCACTAATTGCTTGGCAAACACATTGGTTAATAAGTTAAAACCCTCCGTCGTGCCCTTTGTCCAGATGATCTCTTTACTACTTTTAGCATTAATAAATTGGCAAACCGTTTCTCGTGCAGCTTCAAAAGCAGTGGTCGCACGGCAACTCAGTTGATGGCTCGCACGATGCACATTGGCGTTATCATTAAGGTAGTAGTGAGTGATCGCTTCTATTACTGCAAGTGGTTTTTGGGTGGTGGCTGCATTATCAAGATAGATTAACGGATGATCGTTTACCTGTTGATTGAGAATGGGGAAATTTTCACGAAATTCATTAACTGAAAAGAGTTTATTGGACATTAAAAGAGACTCCGTAGCATTTAGATAATAACGGGATTAAGCGTTCGCTCTGTACACAAGTTTTTAATATGAACTGCTGCTTCTCTTGGACGTAGAACTTTAGTCCTACCTTGTTAACGATTGGCGTGGCTAAAGCACAGCACATCCTAATAAAAAATAGGACGTAGGATTTTAGTCTTGCCTTGTTAACGATTGGCGCAACTAAAGCAACACATGAAAATAA
>NZ_ATUO01000036.1 GCF_000420245.1 Psychromonas hadalis ATCC BAA-638
AGTGCCATGATGATAGCAATATGGTACCTATTTTGAGTTGTAAAGTTGACGTTAAAGCTTAACTGAGCCATGCGTTATAACCTGAATTAAAGTGCTGTGCCATGATGGTAACAATATTGTACCTATTTTGAGTTGTAAAGTTTAACTGAGCCATGCGTTATAGCCGAGGTTAAGTGCCATGATCATGACAATCAAAATAAAAACAGGTCTAATAAATTTTGCGCCAAAATGGATGGCGGAATGTGCACCGATATAAGCGCCTAACATTAAACTGCTACCCATAATTAAACCAATTATCCAATCTACTTGGCCAAAGTAGATAAATACGAGCAATGACGTTAAATTGCTGACGAAATTCATCGATTTGGCGATGCCACTTGCAAGTAAAATATTGAGTTTATATAAACGCATTGTTGAGATAACCCAAAATGCGCCTGTACCCGGGCCTAATGCGCCATCGTAAAAACCCAGTAAGAAACCTTGAAGTTGTTGTTTTAGTCTAAGGCTACGATTTTGCGCTGGAAGTTGCTCTGTGTCACTCTCTTTCATGCGGTTAAACAGCGTATAAAGCGCCACCAGTATGATAATAGCTGGTAACAGTTTATCTAACCAGTCAGTGCTGATAAAGTTAATAATCACTGTACCAATGAATGCGCCGAGAAAGGTGCTATAGAGACTTTGTTTCCAAAATTGGGGGTTAAAAAGTTGTTTCTTAAAGTAAGTATAAGAAGCGGTGGCCGACCCAAAGCAAGCTGATAATTTATTGGTGCCTAATGTGAGATGAGGCGGCAAACCTAAACTAAGTAGCGCAGGCACGGTTAACATGCCTCCACCGCCGACAATGGCATCGATAAAACCGGCCAGTAAACCTATTATAAGTAATAAAGCCCAGCTGCTGGGATCAAGAAGTAATTCAGTCATCTATTATTTTGCTCAAATTGGATGTTAAAAGGGGGCAATGCGTCTAACAGTCCTTTGCCATAACGTTTTGTTTTTACTCGTTTATCTAAAATAACAATTCTACCTTTGTCTTGCTCTTGACGAATTAATCGACCACAAGATTGGATCAGTTTTTTACTGGTCTCTGGAATGGCCAGTTGCATAAATGGATTACCACCTTGTGCAGTGATCCATTCTGAATGTGCTTCCTCTACAGGAGAGTTAGGCACAGCAAAGGGCAATTTGGTGATAATGAGGTTGGTCAAATAGTGACCGGGCAAGTCTAACCCCTCGGATAAACTGCCTGTGCCAAACAAAATAGAGGTAAGTCCTTTATCACAACGCTGTTTATGGTCGATAATCAGCTGACTGCGTGAAAGTACCCCTTGTACCAGTAAGGCTTGTCCATATTTTTTAGCCAGTTTATCGGCAACGAGGTTCATTTGCCAATAGGAAGCAAACAGCACCAAGTTAGCTTGTTTGTCCTCAATAAAGTGATCGACCTTATCCGCCAGCTCATTGTCAAAATCTGCGTGTGTTGGTTCATTCACCATGTCTGCAATAATAAGCGCAATGGCGGGATAATCAAAGGGGGATTTTAGGCGTAAATATTGTGTGCCATCGTCACTGCGCAAACCACTTTGACGTTTGAAATAATCAAAGCTGTTCATTGAGGTAAGTGTTGCTGAGCAAATAATCACCCCGGCTGCTTGTGACCAAAGCATGTATTCGAGTAACCCGCCAACCTCAATGGGGGAAGCGTGTAAACTGAGTTCACCATTTTCACTGTCAGCCCATGCTGCCATGGGGGCAAATTTTTCTGATCGCTCTTTGATTAACATTTTACTTAAGCTGTTGAGGTTTTCAAAACGTTGTAAAAAAAGCCCTGTTTCAATCAATAAAGGCTCTGCTACCCGTAGTTTGATATCATCATCTTGAATTGCGTCATCAATAATGGAGGAGAGCTTATTGAGTGCTTTTAGCCCTTTTTTACTGGAAAATTCAACATCGTTCATGATATTGATCAGTGTGTCGGGTAACTCACCAAGCTGAAACCGATGTTGTGATTTTTCACCTAATAGCTGGGCATTATCACGGAAAAAATGTTCAATTTTTTTCAGTTCTGCCTCTAATTCAATACCACTTTCGAGCAGGTTCAAACAAGGGGTGATGGTGGTCTGTTTGTGGATGTTTTTCGAAATGTGTTGATTAAGTGGTTTTAATTTTTTTAACCACTCTTGTGATGCTTTTATATTTGTTGATGCACTGGCAAAGTCACGCGATATTTTAGGCAGATGATGCGCTTCATCTAATATATAAAAACAGTGTTCAGGTGCGGGTAAAATAATACCGCCACCGAGTTCAAGATCAGCCAATAACAGCGCATGATTAACCACAATGATATCTGATTTATTAATATCGTCACGAGCACGATGGAAAGGGCATTGACGATGATTTGCCAGTGCACGTTTACAACTAAACTTATCAGAAACAATATGTTGCCAAATTCGATTAGCAATGGGTGTTGGCCAACTGTCTCTGTCTCCCTTCCATTTTCCTGCAAGGTAAGCATCGCTTAAACGTTTGAGCAATGCTTTGTCACCTGCTTTGGGACGCTCATCAAATAACAGCGCTTGCTCTTGTTCACTGCTCTCTTGTGTTGCTAACAGTTTTTGTTCACAGCAATAACGTTGGCGGCCTTTGGCAAGGGTAAAGCTAAATTTATAATCACTGTGACGCAGGAAAAAAGGCAGATCTTTATTGATGAGTTGCTCTTGCAAGGTGATAGTTGCGCTAGAGATAATCAATTTTTTATTGTTAGCTTGTGCAACGGGCAGGGCCGCTAAAATATAAGCTAATGATTTTCCAATGCCCGTTCCCGCTTCTGCTACCAGTATGCGTCGTGATTTGTCATACTCGCCCGCAAGCACCTTTGCGATTTCGGCAACAAGGTAATTTTGTGCTTTACGCTTGGCAAAATTAGGCAATGCTTGCGTGAGTTTATCGTAGCCATGGCGGATCTGTTTTTTAACGGTGTCTGAAAGCATAAATTCCGAACTGTTTAATAGATGTTATTTGGGTTGTTGTAGGTATAAAACCGCCGCTTCAACACGTGATTTTATCGCCAATTTTTTTAATAAGCTTTTCACATGTACTTTTACCGTACCTTCAGAGATATGTAAACTCTCTGATATCTCTTTATTGCTTAATCCTTTCGCTACTTCTTGCATGATTTGCTGCTCACGCTTAGTTAAATTGGCCAGTTTTTCGCGAATATTATCCTCTTGATCAAGCTCATTTAAAAACGCAGTCAGTTTTTCTGTGACTACTTGTTGGCCCGCTAATACTTTGATGATGTTGGCTAATAACTCTTCAGGCTCTGAGTCTTTTAACAGATAACCATCTGCACCTTGATTGATCATCGCAATCACATCTTGTTTATTATCACTCACTGTTAAGATGATGATTTTAGCGAGGCAGTTATCTTTTTTGAGTGCTTTTAGTGTTTCGAGTCCAGATATGCCCTGCATATTGTAATCAAGTAAGATAAGATCTGGGTACACTTTTTTAGCGTAACTGACCGCTTCGATACCATTGGTTGCTTCTGCAACAACAAAAAAGCTTGGCTCAATTGCTAATAGTTGTTGGATCCCTTTGCGCATGAGTGGGTGATCATCAACAATCATAATACGTGTTACATTAGACATTTTCAGTTCCTTGATTAAGTATTGCTCTTTTTTTGTATGGAAAAATCAGCTTAACTTCCGTTCCCTTGCTTAAGTGATTAAATGAAAGTGTTGCACCGAGTTCATCCGCGCGCTGTTTCATGATAGAGAATCCATAGTGGTTAATTTTGTCGCTATTATCATCTATTCCTAAACCATCATCAAGAATACTGATCCATACCTTATGCTGATCGGTAATAATGCAGGAGATACTGATATGCTCACATTGTGCATGCTTTATCGCATTAATGATCGCTTCTCGCACTATTTGTAAGAGATGAATATGTTGGCTGGCATCGGTATAAAAGTGTGTTTCAAACTGTTTGATGGAGATCGTTGCGGTGGTCTGTTTTTGCAATGTTTTTATCATGGTTAACATCGCTTCTTTAAAATTAGATTCTGTCACTGTTAAGCGGAATGTAGAAAGCAGAGAGCGCAGTTGAATATAAGCATCAGAAACCGCCTCTTTGATATTGCTAATGGTTTGTTGTGCTTCAACTTGCTGAGAGCTATCGACTTGGCGGTGTAGTAGGGTGCACTGAATTTTTAAAAAAGAGAGTGATTGCGCGATAGAGTCATGCAGTTCACGGGCAATAATGCCACGTTCTTCCATTAATAATATTTTCTGCTCCTGCAAACTATATTCATCTTGATAGAGTGCACGTGCAACTAAACCTGCAAAACTGTCTATTAATGCGTGTTGCTCCTGTGAGCCCTCAATAAAAGCGTAATTTAAGAAGCCGTAAGGTTTACCATTAATGATAATAGGCAGTCGTAACATATTTTTATTGTTCGCAGCACAACCATTTTCACTATTGATAAACGTGCCATTGTTAAGTTCTAAGCATAGTTTTTTCAGATCCGCTTGTTTGGCAAGTGCATTTAGTGCGCTATAGAGAATCGGTGAGGTTAATTTCACGGTGCTTAATTGTTGTGATATAGAATATAAAAACGCGATTGTTTGGTGTGCTTTCTCAAGTGCAATGGTTTGTTCTGAAACCTGTGTCTGCATGTTAGCAATTAAATGATGTAGTTCATTAGATGTATCTTTAATGCCCTGTGATAAAATCCCTATCTCATTGTTTGCTTCTGGAAATATCAGATCAAAATTACGCGCTTTAATTGCTTTTACATTTTCAACGAGCTGTTTTATGGGGAGTACGATCTGTTTTTTAGAGTAAAAGTAGAGAGTAATACCAATCAGCATGATAATAAAAAAACTAATGAGTTCGGCAATATGTACGAGGTGCATTTTTTTAGTGGCAAGTATTTGGTACTGTTTGACGATTGCATCAAGTGATAATGCAAAAGGATGTAACAATTGCTCAGCTTGGTTGAAATTTTGCGCATCTATATTTTTTTGTATTGTTTGCCACTGTCGTGTTAATGCTTGACCTATTTCATTAATGTTATGGGTATTAAACCAAGAGCTTTCAAACAGAAGGTCTACGGGTAACTTTTTTTCTACCCGTAACATGATCAAAGACATATCTTGTGGATGGTAATGTGATGCAGAGATAAGTTCGCTGGTGGATATTTTTAGTGCCGTGAGTCTGTCAATGATCTTCATATTGGCAATATGACTGTCGAAAGTCGCAAAAACGCTTATAATATGAACAGCCGATATGATAAGAATCAATAAACAGGCGTTTGTGATCACTTTTACGACAGAGTGCGAGTGAAAAGGTAGATTAATTTTCATAGCTATTAGAGAATAAGAAACATAACTAGAATGTAACATATTAGCTACATTCACAATACAGCTCCGAGCTCAAACTCACTAAGTTTTTCTAAAAATAGAATAATATGTGAATTAAGCCGCTTAACTATTCATAAGTGTTAAGAAAGGTAAAATAGGAAACTGTTTTGCCTCCCGTGTTTGGAAAGGAACTAAACAATGCAACAACTTACAGATAACTTCAATCGCAAGTTTGAATACTTGCGCCTGTCGATAACCGATGAATGCAATTTTAAGTGCAATTATTGTTTACCCGATGGTTACCAGCGTAGCCATGAAAATGAATTTTTATCACATCAAGAGATTAATCACCTTGTTACTGCTTTTGCAGAATTAGGCACTAAAAAGGTGCGTATTACTGGGGGGGAGCCTAGTTTACGTAAAGATTTTTCTGATATTATTAAATCCGTTTCATTGGTGAAAGGGATTCGAAAAGTCGCGACCACGACTAATGGTTATAGTTTGCAGAAAAATGCACAACAATGGTTTGATGCAGGACTTGATGCCATTAATGTCAGTGTTGACAGTTTAGATGCTAAAACCTTTCATTTAATTACCGGAAAAAATATTTTTCAAAAGGTAATGGATGGTGTGTCTGCTTGTGTTGCCGCCGGTTATAAACAGGTGAAAATCAACTCTGTTTTAATGAAAGGCTTAAATGACCAAGATTTAGCCCTATATATTGATTGGATAAAAACACAACCAATTCAATTACGTTTTATTGAGTTGATGCAAACGGGCGATAATGAAACTTTTTTTGATAAGCATCACCTATCAGGTATGTGGATCAAAGAGAAGTTATTAGCAGAAGGCTGGACACAACAAGTGCCATTAAGTCACGATGGCCCCGCGCAAATTTTTAGTCACCCTGACTATCAAGGTGAAGTGGGGCTTATCATGCCTTACAGTAAAGATTTTTGTAAAAGCTGTAATCGTTTACGGGTTTCTTCAATAGGGAAATTACACCTTTGTCTGTTTGGAGAAGAGGGCGTTGACCTGCGTGATCTTTTAGCAGAAGCATCTCAAAAAGAGGCATTAAAAACGCGTATTTTATTGGCGTTGGAGGATAAAAAAGAGAGTCATCATTTACAATCTGGCAACACAGGAGTTACACCGCATTTAGCCTCTATTGGTGGTTAAAGATTCCTGACAACTACTTGCTATCCCTTTGTGAGTAGTTGATTGATAAAAGAAACTCCACAGTAACCTTTGTTTTTGTGGGGTAAATCTCACTCTGTAAACTAACTTTTGATATGTATCAATTCAACCCCACCTTTAACAGATCTCCGCAAAACAACTTGTTATCATTTGTTACAAAATAATAACGTTGTTAACCTTTGAATAACAACAAATCATTTAAGGTTATAGTGTGCAGTTTGATGCCAATAAAAGGGGCTTATTTAAAGCCCGAAAAACAGTGAGTACCGATAATTTATTACCTTGGGTTATTAGTGCGCAAACTTTTTTAGATAATTGTACGCAGTGTGGTGATTGTCTAGCGGTTTGCCCTGAAAAAATCATTATCAAAGGGGATGGTGGCTTTCCAAACATCAACTTTGATTTAGGCGAATGTGATTTTTGTGGGCAGTGTGCAGAAATTTGTAATGAGCCTATATTTACTGCAACCACCGAACAACCTTGGTTAAAAAAAGCATTTATTAATCAAACTTGTTTGGCGAATGAAAACATCTATTGTCGTAGTTGTGCGGAAAGTTGTGAGGCGCAAGCGTTAACCTTTCAACTTGGGTTAAGTGCAGTACCAAAAATAGACAATGAATTATGTAATGGGTGCGGGGCGTGTGTTGCGCCTTGTCCAACCAAAGCGATTGAGATAAAGGAATAAAAATGACCGTTGAAGAGCTACATGTATCAAGTTTGATTGTACATGTGAATAAAAATAAAGCTGATAATATCCGCGCTAGTATTAATTTGCTGACTGGGGCGGAGGTGATCACTATCTCTGAGCAGGGTAAAGCGATTGTGGTGCTAGAAGCTCCTAATCAGCGCGTTATTATGGAAGTGATTGATAGCATTAATGCCATTGATGGCGTGATTAATGTTGGCCTTGTGTATCACGAGTTTGAAAAACAAGAAGTGTAAATGCTCAGAGCGCTTAGCCCAGAATATTTATAATCATTATGATGGATGCCAAATGGCACCTAAAGAAATCTAACCAAAAATTTTATAGCAGTTCAAAAAAGAGTGAGGAAGTAACATGAAATTTACCAGACGTGAATTTATGAAAGCACAGGCGGTCGCATCTGCAGCTGTTGTCGCGGGCATAACATTACCGGCTTCCGCTAGCAATCTGATTGCCAGCAAGGATGCAAGCAAAATAAAATGGGATAAAGCCCCCTGTCGTTTTTGTGGTACCGGTTGTAGTGTACTTGTGGGAACACAAGACGGCAAAGTGGTGGCAACGCAGGGTGATCCTGATGCGCCCGTTAACAAAGGTCTTAACTGTATTAAAGGTTATTTCCTCTCAAAAATCATGTACGGTAAAGATCGTTTGACAGCGCCTTTATTACGCCAAAAAAATGGTGTGTATGATAAAGAGGGTGACTTTGCCCCTGTTTCTTGGGATGTTGCATTTGATGTAATGGCCGATAAGTTCAAGAAAACACTTAAAGAGAAAGGCCCAACTGCGGTCGGTATGTTCGGATCGGGTCAATGGACTGTTTGGGAGGGCTATGCCGCAACAAAACTGATGAAAGCGGGTTTCCGTACCAATAACCTTGATTGCAACGCCCGTCACTGTATGGCGTCTGCCGTAGGTGGTTTCATGCGTACCTTTGGTATTGATGAGCCGATGGGTTGTTATGATGATCTTGAAAATGCGGATGCGTTCGTATTATGGGGATCAAACATGGCAGAGATGCACCCTATTCTTTGGTCTCGTTTAACAGACAGACGTTTAAGTAACCCAGATGTAAGCGTGCATGTGCTTTCTACTTTTACACATCGTTCATTTGAACTGGCAGATAACGGCATGATTTTCACGCCTCAATCTGATCTTGCCATCTTAAACTTTATTGCCAACTATATCATTCAAAACGATGCTGTCGATAAAGATTTCATTAAAAAACACACAAACTTCCGTAAAGGTGTCACCGATATTGGTTATGGACTTCGTCCAGAGCATCCTTTGCAAAAAGCGGCTAAAAACCCAGACTCAGGTGCATCAACACCCATGAGTTTTGAAGAGTATGCTGAATATGTTTCTGAGTTTGATGTTGAATACGCTGTGAAAATGTCGGGCGTACCCGCTGATAAACTGATTAAACTTGCTAAAATTTATGCGGATCCAAACATTAAAGTAACGTCATATTGGACAATGGGTTTCAACCAACATACTCGTGGTGTTTGGGCAAATAACTTGATGTACAATGTACATCTATTAACCGGTAAAATCTCTAAGCCTGGCTCGGGTCCATTTTCACTAACAGGTCAACCGTCAGCGTGTGGTACAGCGCGTGAAGTGGGTACCTTCTCACATCGTCTGCCTGCTGATTTAGTGGTTAAAAATCCGAAGCATCGCGCCATCACCGAGAAAATTTGGAAGTTGCCTGAAGGAACTATTCCGCCAAAACCAGGTTATCACGCAGTATTGCAAAACCGCATGCTGAAAGACAGTAAGCTAAATGCTTACTGGGTTATGTGTAATAACAACGTACAAGCGGGCGCTAATATCAATGAAGAGATCATTCCGGGTTACCGTAATCCAGATAACTTTATTGTTGTTTCAGACCCATACCCAACAGTAACCGCACAGATGGCCGACCTTATTTTACCAACCGCAATGTGGGTAGAGAAAGAGGGGGCTTATGGTAATGCAGAGCGCCGTACGCAGTTCTGGTATCAGCAAGTTGAAGCACCAAAAGGTGCAAAATCTGATTTATGGCAAATGATGGAGTTTGCTAAACGCTTCAAAATCGAAGAGGTTTGGCCAGCTGATTTAATCGATAAAATGCCTGAGCTGAAAGGCAAAACAATGTTTGACGTGCTTTATCGCAACGGTCAAGTTGATGCCTTTGGCATGGATGAAGTGCGTGATGATAAACTCAATGATGAAGCACATCACTTTGGTTTCTATGTACAAAAAGGGCTGTTTGAAGAGTATGCAACCTTTGGTCGTGGACATGGTCATGATTTAGCACCTTTTGATCAATACCATAAAGCACGTGGCTTGCGTTGGCCTGTGGTTGATGGCAAAGAGACACTATGGCGTTTTCGTGAAGGCTATGACCCATACGTCGAAAAAGGCTCTGAAGTGCAGTTCTATGGTAAAAAAGATAAAAAAGCAGTTATCTTTGCACTGCCTTACGAGCCACCTGCAGAATCGCCAGATGAAGAGTATGACCTATGGCTAAGCACCGGTCGTGTTCTTGAACATTGGCATTCTGGTTCAATGACACGTCGTGTGCCAGAGTTATATCGTGCTTTCCCTGATGCGGTGGTATTTATGCACCCTGATGATGCGAAATCTCGTGGTTTGCGTCGTGGTGATGAAATCATTCTGGCATCACGTCGCGGTGAGTTAACCTCTCGTGTTGAAACTCGTGGTCGTAACCGTCCACCAAAAGGGCTGGTATTTATGCCTTGGTTTGATGCAAAACAGCTGGTTAATAAGATCACACTTGATGCAACAGATCCGCTTTCAAAAGAGACGGACTACAAAAAGTGTGCCGTTAAAATAACTAAAAAAGCATAAAGGTAACTGATAAATAATGGTTAAGCTTTTGCAACGCAAAAAGACACGTCGCCAATTTCTTGTTGATGCAAGTAAAGGTGCGTGTGGCGTTGGATTTATGGGACTCGGATTGGCGGGGTATTCAAATCAAAGCCAATCTTTTAACCCACAAATGCTACGCCCACCAGGTGCATTGGCAGAGTCTGATTTTCAGTCTGCCTGTGTACGTTGTGGTTTATGTGTTGAAGCTTGCCCCTATGATATTTTGAAATTAGGAAGACTGTTTCAGCCGATACCAACAGGTACGCCCTATTTTATTGCACGCACTGATCCCTGTGAGATGTGTGAAGATATTCCTTGTAAAGTCGCTTGCCCAACAGGGGCGCTTGATCCTGCACTTGAGAATATTGATGATGCAAGAATGGGGCTGGCTGTATTGATTGACCAAGAAAATTGTCTTAATTTTCAAGGTCTTCGTTGTGATGTTTGTTACCGAGTTTGCCCTGCGATTGATAAAGCGATCACCCTTGAGGTGCATCGTAATACCAGAACAGGTCATCATGCGGTCTTTATTCCAACCGTGCACTCTGATACGTGTACGGGGTGTGGTAAATGTGAAGAGTCTTGTGTATTAGAAGAAACCGCGATTAAAGTGTTGCCTAGAACGATCGCCAAAGGCGAATTGGGCGCACATTATCGTTGGGGATGGAAAGAGAAAGAGAAAGCAGGAGGATCATTGATTGATCCGGTATTAGATTTGCCAGATAGAGTGCCAGAGGTGTTGAAATGAAAAATTCACACTCACTAGGCAGTGAAGCGATAGCAAAAAAAGGCTGGTTATTAGCTAACTGTTTTTTACTGCTTCGCCGTTTGTCACAAGGTTTAATACTGACTCTTTTTTTACTCGGTCCATGGGCGGGTATCTGGATCTTAAAAGGTAATTTAAGTTCCAGCTTATTACTGGATGTGATCCCATTTACCGACCCATTTGTTTTAATGCAGAGTATGACCGCGGGTCATTTACCTATTTTTGAAGCCTTTTTAGGGGCGGGAATTGTACTGCTTTTTTATATTGTTGTTGGTGGACGTGTTTTCTGCTCTTGGGTTTGCCCTGTTAATTTAATAACAGATGCCGCCGCTTGGTGCAGACGACAACTGAAACTGCGTAAAGAGAAAGTGATAAACCCACAGTGGCGTTATTGGATACTTGCGATGGTGATGATCCTGCCACTGTTTACTGGTGTGATGACATGGGAGCTAGTGAATCCTGTGTCAGCATTTCACCGTGGTCTGTTTTTTGGTATGGGGTTGGGATGGGGACTATTTTTAATGATATTTCTGTTTGACCTACTTGCTGTTGAAAATGGATGGTGTGGTCACTTATGCCCAGTGGGTGCTTTTTATGCGTTAGTCAACAAAGTAGGTTTTATAAAAGTAGATGCAGTAAACCGTGAACAATGTACGGACTGCTTAGATTGTTTTGATGTTTGTCCTGAGCCTGCCATTTTAAAAGGGCCTGTTCATGGACAAAAAAAGAATATGGGTACGTTAGTCAGCGATATGAATTGTACAAATTGTGGACGTTGTATCGATGTTTGTGCCGAAGATGTTTTTGTAATTACAACTGTTTTAAGTGGCTTTAAAAGCAACGTAAAGCAGGTCGAAAAATAAGGTGGAGAATAAAATGAAAAAATTGCTAACAATGATTGTAGCAGGGATGATCGCATTAACCGCAGCACCTGTATGGAGTGATGATGCCGATGAGTTATTGTCAAATAATGGGGGTGTTGGGTCGTTGCGTGGGCTGGTAGAGATATCAACGACTAATAAATCTGAACCGTTAAAACGTGTACCAAGAGATGTACAACCGATTGATCGAAATTATGTACAACAACCACCTTTAGTGCCACATACTACACGTGGTTACCAGGTGAATTTAAATGCAAACAAATGTTTATCATGTCATAGCTTTAAAAATGCAGGTGAGATGGGCGCGACAAAAATCAGCGTAACGCACTATGAAACACGTGATGGTACAACATTGTCAGATGTATCGCCACGCCGTTACTTCTGTTTGCAGTGTCATGTAACGCAAGCCGATGCGAAACCACTGGTGGAAAATACTTTCCTACCAGTTGATTCGTTACGATAAGTTAAGGGTCATCAGTTATGCTAAATTTATTAAAACGTTTATGGGTGATTATGAAATCTCCCTCATCAGCTGCAATGGGTTTTATTTTGATCCTTGGTTTTACGGGCGGGATCATCTTTTGGGGTGGTTTCAATATGGGCATGGAAGCGACTAACTCGGAAGAGTTTTGTGCTGGCTGTCATGCACCTATCGTAAAAGAGATCAGAGAGACGATTCATTATTCAAATCGTTCTGGTGTACGTGCTATCTGTAGTGATTGTCATGTTCCACATAACTGGACAGATAAAATCATCCGTAAAGTGCAAGCCTCTAAAGAGTTAGTGGCTTTTGCAATGGGCACCATTGGCACGCAAGAAAAATTTGAAGCGCGTCGAGGTTATCTTGCTAATCGTGAGTGGCATCGTATGAAAGAGAATGATTCGGCAGAGTGTCGTAATTGTCATGAGTTTGATTTCATGGATTTCAGTGAGCAGGGCGCACGTAGTGTTAAACAGCACTCTACCGCACTGGCTTCGGGTGAAAAAACCTGTGTGGATTGTCACAAAGGGATTGCACATCAACTTCCAAATATGGAAGGTATTGAAGGCTGGTAAAGTAGCCTGTATTATCGTAATTACTCAGGCCGTTGCCATTTAAGGTTTGTTCAAGTTAAAACTTCAGTTATCTGTTGATAACTGTGTTGAAAATGCTCATTTAAACCACTAAACTGCACATTTTCGCCTTGAACTAAGGATTGGCTTCAACATTACTTGCGATTTTTTTTAAAATAGCCAGTCATTTAGGGCTTTTTGGAAACAATTTATCGCAAGTTATTTTGTAACGATTCCT
The DNA here is from genome assembly GCF_000420245.1 of Psychromonas hadalis ATCC BAA-638. Classification (GTDB taxonomy): domain Bacteria; phylum Pseudomonadota; class Gammaproteobacteria; order Enterobacterales; family Psychromonadaceae; genus Psychromonas; species Psychromonas hadalis. The sequence continues at coordinate 13,074 of NZ_ATUO01000036.1, forward strand.
AAGCATAAATGGCTTAGCCCTGAGCATTTACTGTCTATTGTATAAAAACGTTTAATATTACGGTGATGAATAGCGATGTATGATCAAATTAAATAAAAGGGGCATTAGCCCCTTTTTTATTTATTATGAAGAGAAATGTTTTGAAAATAGCAGGTATTGTTTTAGCGGGCGGTTTGTCATCTCGCATGGGGCAAGATAAAGCACAACTCATGATGGCTGAGAAAACCTTGCTTCAGCGAGCGGTTACATTACTTGGAACATTAGATCTGAGCCATGTTTTTGTCAGTGGCGCTTATGTCGGTTTTGATTGCATTGAAGATCATCAAGTCGCATTAGGCCCAATTGGCGGTTTACATGCGTGCGTGGAACAATTATTCATCGAGTATGACGCGCTGTTTATTGTCCCTGTTGACATGCCTCTGCTTGGAAATGAGCAGTGTAAATGGTTATTAGAGCAGTTTAAAAACCACCCTCAAGGTGTATTTTATGAGCACGCGACCTTTCCTATGATTTTGCCACTAACGGTGTTGCTTAAAAACTATTTAGCAGAGGTTTTAAGTTCTTCTAATAATAAACAACGTTCGCTGTATCGTTTATTAAAAACAGTTAAACTACAACCCATTAACTATCAAATAGAGACGTGTTTTCGTTTTCAAAATAGCAATACCCCTGAACAGTGGGCAGATTGTTTGCAAACTTATCAAGCCTTAAAGGAAAAACAATGAGTCATCTTAGTGTTAAAATGTTCAAACCTGCAAAAATGGCAGTATTAACGGTATCAGATACGCGTAATGAAGCCACCGATACATCGGGTCAATATTTAGCAGATAGCTTAGTTGAAGCTGGGCATCAATTAGCGGATAAAAAAATTGTTATTGATTGCCCTTACAAAATTCGTGCAATCGTTTCTCAGTGGATTGCCGATGAAAATATTGACGCGATATTAATTACGGGTGGCACGGGTTTTACTTCGCGAGATACCACCCCAGAAGCGGTTTCTGTGTTATTTGATAAACAGATTGAAGGGTTTGGCGAGTTGTTTCGCCATGTTTCTTATCAAGAGATTGGTTCATCAACTATTCAAAGTCGTGCTATTGCAGGTTTTGCTAATAAAACCGTGATCTTCTGTATGCCGGGTTCAACAGGTGCATGTAAAACAGCATGGACAAAAATTATTAAAGAGCAGATGAATTCGACTCATAGTCCATGTAATTTTATGCCACACATCGGTGTTTAATGTTTCAGTCGTTGCTAGATTGCTAACTTCTGCGTTGAAAGTGCTCACTTGGCACACCAAGCTCCGCGCTTTCGCCTTGAATTTAACAATCTAGCTTAGACTGAATTCATCAAACAGGTTTTAGTTAGTATTGACGTTATATCGCAAAAAAAGGTTCATCATGAAAAATAAATTTACCCACATCAACCAAGATGGCAAAGCTAATATGGTTGATGTCACAGACAAAGCAGTGACACAACGTCAAGCGATTGCTGAAGCATATATTGAGATGTCGAGCGAAACATTAGCACTGATTATGGATGGTAACCATCATAAAGGGGATGTGTTTGCCACGGCAAGACTCGCGGGTATTATGGCCGCTAAAAAAACATCGGACTTGATCCCATTGTGTCACCCGTTAGCGCTGACTAAAGTAGAGGTTGAATTAACGGCTGAGCCAGAATTTAATCGTGTGCGTATTCAAAGTTTGTGTAAACTTTCTGGTAAAACAGGGGTTGAAATGGAAGCATTAACGGCCGCTTCCGTGGCTGCGTTAACCATTTATGATATGTGCAAAGCGGTGCAGAAAGATATGATCATCTCACAGGTAAGACTGCTTGAAAAAACAGGCGGTAAATCAGGGCACTTTAAAGCGGATTGTTTATTATGATTAAAGTTCTTTTTTTTGCACAACTACGCGATAAATTAGGTGTTTCTGAATTGAGTGTAAACAGTGATGAAAACCCCAATGTTCAGGTTTTGTTAAATAATTTAAAAGCCAAAGATAATCATTGGGAGAAAACATTGGCTTCAGCGAGCTTGATGGTGGCCATTAACCAAACTATCAGCAATAAAACGGCGACGTTAAGCAGTGGTGATGAAGTCGCGTTTTTTCCGCCTGTGACAGGTGGCTAAATTAAATGATTAAAGTACAAAGTGAAAATTTTAACCAACAAATTGAATATGACCGATTACGTCAAGCAAGTCATACCGGTGCGGTAGTGACTTTTACGGGGTTAGTGCGCGATATCAATCAGGGTGAGCAGATCAGTGCGCTGACGTTAGAACATTATCCTGCGATGACCGAAAAAGCATTGGCTGATATTGTAAAGCAAGCTCAATCTCGTTGGTCGCTTATCGATACAACGGTGATTCATCGTGTTGGTGAATTGCAACTGCTGGATCAAATCGTTTTTGTGGGCGTGGCAAGTTTGCATCGTGGTGATGCGTTTGCAGCTTGTGAATTTATAATGGATTATTTAAAAACACAGGCACCCTTTTGGAAAAAAGAGACTAACAGCCAAGGTGAATCTTATTGGGTTGATGCCCGTGAAAGTGACCAAAGTGCATTAAATAAGTGGCATAAAGTATGATCCGTTTTGTCATTTTTAGTTTGTTACTAACGATACTGCCCGCACAAGCCTCATTAAAAGTAGCGGTGGCCAGTAATTTCAAAGTGACACTTTCTGAAATCGTAGCTCTTTATGCGTTACAGTCCGATCAAAAAATTCTTATCTCTAGTGGTTCAACGGGAACTTTATATAATCAGATAACACATGGTGCACCCTTTGATCTGTTTTTATCGGCTGATAGTGAGCGTGCTAAGCTAATTGAGCAATCAAAATTTGGTATCAACCACTCTCGTTTTACTTATGCGCAGGGTACATTGGCATTCTGGCAACCAAAGGCTAAGCAACAAGTTGATAAAAATAGCCTGCTTCATTTTAAAGGGCGTGTTGCTATTGCGAACCCTAAATTGGCACCTTATGGTTTGGCTGCTAAGCAGGCTTTGCAAAGCTTAAAACTATGGAGAAAATTCTCTTATATCAAAGGTAATAATATTGCCCAAGCCTATCAGTTTATCGATACGGGTAATATCGCTGCAGGGATCGTCGCACATTCATTGTTATTGCAAAATAATAAAATAAACTATTATCTATTGCCTACAGAGAGTTACCAGCCAGTATTGCAACAAGGGGTGATGTTGAGTAGAAATAAAAACAGGGAAGCGCTACAGAAGTTTGTTGATTTTTTACAGTCTGATAAAATTGTGCAACTAATTCGTCGTAAAGGGTATTTATAAAATATGCTCAGTGAGTTTGACCTTAGTGCTATCTATCTGACCTTTAAATTAGCGGGATTAACCACGCTGATTTTATTGATTATCTCACCACCACTCGCATGGTGGTTAGCACGCAGTAAACTGTTCTTTAGACCTTTTATTGAATCTTTAGTGGCACTGCCACTGGTATTGCCTCCCACTGTTTTAGGTTTTTATTTACTGCTTTCATTTTCGCCCGATAGCTATTTTGGTGGATTCTGGATGCAACTCACCGGCAGTGGTTTAGCCTTCTCTTTTTCAGGTTTATTAATTGCTTCTATCATCTATTCATTACCCTTTGTGGTGCAACCGTTGCAAAGTGCTTTTGTAAATTTAGATAAAAACTATTTAGAGGTCGCTGCTACATTAGGTTTTAGTCCAACAAAAACGTTTTATAAAGTGGTCTTTCCCATGACACTACCCAGTTTTATTATTGCAGGCGCATTAGGGTTTGCCCATACCATCGGTGAATTTGGGGTGGTTTTGATGATTGGAGGGAATATTCCTGGCGAAACACAGGTACTTTCTATTGCTTTGTTTGATCATGTGGAAACACTGCAATATGAGCAAGCGCATCTACTGTCCTTTTCCTTACTTGCTTTCTCAATGACACTGCTTATCTTAATTTACGGGGTATTACAAAAACGCCAGAAGCGACTAAACAATGCCTAAATCTATCTTTAAAGCACAACTTAAATTTAATCTGAAAAAACAGGGCTTATTTGATTTTGTAGGTCAAATATCAACCCAAGGGATTTGTGGTATTTTCGGTGATTCTGGTGCGGGTAAAACCTCTTTAGTGCGTGCTTTAATTGGTCTTGATAATGACTTTATGGGAGAGGTTTTATTTAATGGACAAGTTTGGCAAGATCAACATCACTTTGTAAAAACAGAAAACCGCGCAATCGGGATGGTATTTCAAGAGCCACGTCTGTTTCCTCACCTTGATGCGTTAGGCAATCTTAAATTAGCGTTGCATAAAAATAGCTTATATTCGATAGCAACGTTAGCTACATTACTCGACTTTGAAATGTTACTAGACAAAAAAGTAGCAGAGCTCTCAGGTGGTCAAAAACAACGTATCGCCATCGCACGCGCAATATTAACGGCACCACAACTACTTATTATGGATGAACCTTTATCATCACTTGATAAACATAGTCGTGCACTGTTATTGCCTTTCATCAAGCAATTAGCCAAACAGATTCCGATTTTATATATTACTCACTCGATGCAGGAGTTATTTTATTTATCCTCTAATATGTTATTAATTAATAATGGAAAAATAGAGGCAATTGGTGAGCCTCAGCAACTGTTTTTGGACTCAACATTGAGTTTAGTAAAACATGCTCATTCTGGTTTATTATTAACGGTGGAAAAATTATCGTGGGATGAATCGCATGCAATGTTGCAGGGGGAGGTTGATGGGCAAGCCATTTTTTTAACCATTGATAAAATGATCGGTGAAGCATCGTTGCAAATAAAAATAGAAAGTAAAGATGTGATTATTGCCACAGAAAAGTTTCCCCATAGCTCACTGCAAAATTGCCTAACCACTACAATTGAACAGATAGAGCATCTGTCAGCAAGCCATATATTATTAACGCTTAATCTTGGTGAGCAAAAATTACTTGCCAAAATCACCGTTAAGTCTTTGTTGCAACTAAAACTAAAAGTAGGGTTGTCAGTATTTAGTTATATAAAAGCAGTAAGCATCATTGGTGAAACATCTTAAATAACAATTTCTGAAAATTAAATCTTTAGTCATATTTGCTCTATCAATATTTACTTGTTAGTGATTATCAATTACATTTATCTGTTTTATAAATCATGGAATAGATAATGAATCACTCACAGCACTTAAATGCCCCGCAGTTACTTGAATTAATGGAAACAAAGCGCTACGGAGTAGAATATCAGCCTATCATTGCAACCAATGGTGGTGATGTTTTTGCTTACGAATGTTTATCACGTTTTTTTAGCGCAGATGGACAAAAAATTCGTCCTGATTTTGTTTACGCTTCATTGCATGATAATCCACTGAGCCTTTTTCAGGTCGAGTATGAACAGAAAAAATTGCAACTCTCTTATGCGCCAAACAGCACCGATATTTTTGTTAATTTAGATCAAGACTCCTATTCTGCTTCAGGTCTACTCGGTAGTGATAACCCTTTTGTTAAGCTTTTTAAAAATTATCATAAAGCCAATATTATTGTAGAGTTGATTGAAAATTCGGAAATAAGTGATGCAATAATGAGCCTTTCAATGATTGATAATTTATCTAAAAACAATATTAATACTGCGATAGATGATCTGTTTAATCCACAATCTATGTTATCCACCTCGGTGGTGCAGATGGTGGATTACATAAAACTCGATAAATATGTGATCAGTAAGCAGCATAATAAAAAGTTTATGCCTTTGGTCAATGCAATGATTGGTTATGCGCATGAAACAGGTAAAAAAATAATTTTAGAGGGGGTTGAAACAGAGGAAGATTTACGTTTTGCAAAAATGATTGGTGCTGATTTTGTACAGGGGTTTTTATATAAAAATTTATTTAAAAATGTAGGTTAAGAGAAGTTGTCAGTTAAAAATAAATTCCTTTACTTGAGAAAGTGTCATGTGACCACTCAAATGGGCAACATCACGCCCATTACCTAAGTAGGGTTTAAACCCATAACAACGCTTATCTTTTCGCAAACCAAAAACGGAATTAAAGCCTTGATTCACGGTAATGGCAATAAGATCACCCGTTTCAAAATCAAATAGGGGGCCACCAGAGTTTCCTTTTAGTATTTCGATATTGGTGGTCATGTAATGCGCTGTTGCCATCTCTTTTAATGTTCCTATTGAATTTAATTTTAATGATAAACCCAGTGGGTAACCCACGGATATGGCCCTTCGTCCTGCTGAAAAAGGGCTAAAATTAATATTAAAGGGGATATACCCTTCAACATCAGTCTCTAATTCAAGCAGTGCAATATCACGATAATTTGAATAATCAAACATATCGGGTGGTAGAGGGCCGACACCTATTTGCTGGCGCTGACGATTAATGAGATTACGTTCAGTAGAGTAACCACTTTTGATAAGGTCAAAATGACGCAGAATAATACGTTGCACTTTGTAACCTTTTTTAGTAGCAAGGTCATCGCCATTTTGATAGTTAAAAAACCATGTTTTAGAGAAAATTTGTTGATCCACACAGTGGCCTGCAGTGGCAATTAAGTTTGCTTTAATCAGTACGCCACTGCAAGTGCCAACGGCGACCTCTTTGATAAAAGGGGTATCTTCACAGAGCGCTCTATTTTTGGGGTTTTTATAAAAAATAGAGAGGATAAGATCGGCTAATAAGGTCTTTTTATGGATATTTTCATCTTCGACTAGAATGCCTGTATTGGTGAGCATATGTTTAAATGGTACGCTGTTAATATTGCTATTTTCAAAATCAATAATACGACTTTCAGCCCGTTCTTCAGCAAAAGATGGCAATGAAAACAATGTTAATAAGATCGCACTGAAATAAATATTCATATAAAAAGCATATGTGTTATCTCACAAAAGTCCAATAACAGTTTTTATTTGTGATTGAAATTAACTTTATTGTTTAATGTGAGGTTGGTTGTTTTATTTCGTCCTTTCTAGAGTAAGACGATGTAAAACAAACAATATTTACTTTAAATCAAACCGTTTTTAGGAGTATTATATGCCCTTTATAATTATTTAAAATAATCTTGGAAAATTCATGAAAACAACCAATCAAGTTAAAAGAAGTAACCGACTTAATAAAAAACTGTATGTGCAAGAATATACTGTACTAGGTTTTGAAGTCTCATTTAAATTTACAGATATAGATGAGAAAACGTTTGATAATTTCTTCTCAGATATTATCGCTTTTGTTGAATCACGTCATCTTATTCTGGGTGGGGCGGGTGGATCAGACAGTTTTGTTATCTATGTCAGTAGTTATGGCCGTTATGTTAGTGCAACCGAGCAAGATCGTAGTGCGTTTGAGCAATGGTTAGCTGAGCGTGACTTCATTACAGAGAGTAACGTCGCTTCACTTTCAGATGCGTATTACGGAGTGTAAACTGAGATAAAAATTGGGGGCTGAAATGCAAGACATCTGTACAATACTTGTAAGCTTCATTAATTCCATTGCTATAAAAAAAGCCAATATCGTTAACACGTTGATATTGGCTTTTTTCAGTTCACTCTTTTTTATTGCTTAAAATTAAATTTGGAATGAGTTTATTTAGGCGGTAGTACCATGCTTCCGCTTTTCTGAAAATAAGCGCCATAATAATAGCACCCGCAAGAAATGAGAGCGACAGTAGCAAGATAAGTGTTTCTAAATTTTGTGCTTGGTAATCAAAAATAATGCGTAAAATATGATCTTGTTGGAGTGATATCCTGATATAACCTATTTTTTCTCCTTCTTTATATAATTCCGCAATATAGGGGATGATACCTTTTATATCATCACCTGATGATTCATTTATCTTGAGCAGTATCGGTAATAATAGAGGCTCTTTTGATTGATATAATATTTTACCTAAGTGATCGTAAATGGTGGCATCACGTACCATCGGATCGTTACTGAGATCATTAATCAATAGTTGTAAATCTTTACTCTTTTTCTGGGCGAGGTAACGTGATGCTTCAGCTGCTGCTAAATTGGTGAGTGAATAAGAGAATTTTTCAGTTTGCTGATGGCTCACCTCATTAGAGGTAATGCGTAATTCATTTAACTGAAAAATAATAATAATTGAGACGGTTATTAAGCCACTAATTTGCAAAAATCGTAACCAGTAATACATTTTTTTATTCATCGACTATTCCTTTGAATTGCTTGTAATCGTTAAATGCAATCGTTATCGTACGCATGATTATATTAAAGATAGGTATATTACTGTGAAAACGATACAAAAACTGCAAATTCCTTCTAAATCTAAATCATTAATTCAATGGAGAGATGATTTAAAACAAGCTGTTACTAAAAATGGCGAATCACTTTTTTCAGAAAATGGGCTGTTAACACAACAGATAGATCAGGTCTTTGTTGAAAAAGCACAATTGATCGTGATGGGAAAAACATTTACGACGGCACAGCTTAAGTCGTTATTAACACTGCTCAGTAATGAAGCGGTTGATACCGTTGAAGTTTATTCTCCTCAAGAGATTGAAGCTGTTAGTTGCATTCGTTTCGCATTAAGCCACTATCCAAGCAGTTTAAAAAGTAAGCTAGAGTGTTTTACTAAAGAGTGCGAACTTGACTTCGCGTTAATGGATAAGTTCCCCGATTGGTCGCAACCTGGCCTTGTATTGATGGACATGGATTCAACCACTATTCAGATTGAGTGTATTGATGAGATAGCGCGTTTACACGGTGTTGGTGAACAGGTCTCTGCCGTGACTGCGCTCGCGATGCAGGGCAAGTTAGATTTTAATGAGAGCTTACGTAGCCGTGTGAGTAAACTTGAAAATATGCCCGTTTCTGTTTTACAAGAAGTGGCTGATAATATGCCATTGATGCCGGGCCTTCAATTGTTGATTGCAGGGCTTAAAAAAGTGGGTTGGAAAGTCGCCATTGCGTCAGGTGGTTTTAACTATTTTGCCGATCGATTAAAGCAAGATCATGGTTTTGATTATACGATTGCCAATACGCTTGAGATTGAGGATGATAAGTTAACAGGAAAAGTGGTTGGTGAGATTGTGAATGCAGATATCAAAGCACGCACGTTAAAAGAGCTGGCCAAGCAATACGCTATTCCAATGTCACAAACAATTGCAATTGGTGATGGTGCAAACGATTTAATGATGATGGAAGCGTCTGCAATGGGCATTGCAATCCATGCGAAACCTATTGTGCAAGAGCAAGCCTCTATCTCACTGAATAACCTTGATTTAGAGGGGGCACTTGTTATTTTAAGCTGCAGTCGTGATGCTAACTGGTCATGATTAATCGATTAGAGATAAGTGGTGTTAGTTTATCTCTTTTAACTTATTTTATTGTCCACGGTTTTAATAATATCAGCCGTTCTATCAGTTATCTCAATCATTGCATTGATGGCACATAGCTCATCTTCTAGCTTCTTTGTTAAATGGATAGCAAAGCGTGAAATGGTACGAATTTCAGATTTAATGCTGCTTAAATCTATGCTTGCTAGGGAAGTTAACCGGTAATGCAGTGCATAAAAAGTTGCATTAAATTGACTCTCTTTAATAAAATTTATTTTTTCCTGCTCTGAGTTAAAATCTTCATCAAGAAAGCTACTGATTTCCCACGGCTGATCACTCTTTTTAACCGCTTTGATATAGATAAGTGCTTCTTTGTTTAATAGGCCCCCCTCGCTCTCTTTAAAGGGCTGTATGACAAGGCGTTCGTAAAGTTGGTTATTGACGAGTGGATAATAGTTTAACTCATTGTGATTATCACTATAGAGTGAAAAGAGTTTATGCAAGGGATGATCTGCTATATCAATGGCTGAAAAGGTGATTTTAGGACGACCAGAGAGCTTACTCAGGAAAAATATGCAGTTAATAAAGGACTCTTCTGCAATTTCAACAAGGTGTTTCAGAGAGGGCTGTTTATGCTCTTTTAAGGGGATACAGGTAAAATGTTTGGCATTATTTTTTACTAAGAGAGAGAAAAAATGTTCGCAAGTATCAAGCGTTTTTTTATCACAAACTTGCAAGTGAAATATATTGTTTGCCCCCGTTTTAATGACTTTATAATGTAAGTCTGACAGTGGGTATTTTTTGGATATTTTTTGCAATTCGGTTAAATCGATAGTTAATTTTGTTGTATTAGAGAACGCAGTTATCTGTTCAAGTTTTATTTTTAAGCCTGAATGTGAAAAATCGACAAGATGACCATTATAGCTATTCTTACCATCAGAAACAGACAGTTTACTGGCATAAAGATAACGTGCCTCTTTACGTTGTTCATCAGAAAAAAGGGAAAATACAGAAGCTGGCGCTGTATTATTTTCAGGCCGATGTACAAACTGATTTAACTGATTAACATCCTTTTTATCAAGCTTGGTTTTAATAGTAAAAGGGTAGGCTTTGCTTAACCTCTGTAGCGTTGCTATGTGGGTCACTCGCTTGAAAAGGCTTGGTACTGATTCGGTAATATCGTAACGATTTGAGGGCTGATATTGATAGGGTGCTAATGTTAAATGGTAAACACGCCAACTGCTTTTACTGCGCCCGTAATTGATAAAACTCTGTTTAAGCCCTTTTTCGTTAAGCTCTTCTTCGGTTGCTGATAAAAAGTATAGTTTTCCTTTGACGGTGTGGGTAAACGTATAAACCGTTGTATTGCTCAGTGTATGCGCAAGTAACTTAATAAAGCGTAATTCATGAAACAGATAGGATAGCTGATCAATACCTCCACAATGCCACTCATTAAGTAATACTTTATTGCTATTGTTTTTTAGGCTAAAGAGGAAAGGTGAGGGCGCTTGTGCATCAAGATAGAGAGGTAAGCTGTTCATCTGTGCAAGGTAGTTATATTTCAGTGCACTTACTTTTGCGAGTTGATAGTAGTAGTGTACATCTATTTTATATTTGTACTGATTAAGGCGGATAAACTCACTAATAAAAGAGTTAAAGCACTTGTTATCATCAATATAATTGAGATAAAAATAGCGCTGTTCTTCGCTGTCATTCTCCTGCTTAACAAGCTGGTAGCGTACCTGCTCTTTTAATACCTGATCGTGGTATTCAAGTGCTAAGCCTGTAAACGTAATGTTAAGCAGTGTCTCATTACTAATATGCAGTGAATCACTTAATTTTATTTTAAGGCCTGTTGATGAGATATTGGACGTTTGTGCCGTAATCGTTTTTCCATCATTGAGCGTCACAGTAATATCGGAAACAAAAAACATGCGTGGTGCGCCACGTTTGTTTTTTTGCGACAGGGTTAATAATTCACACTGTTCCTCTCTTTTTACTACTTTCTTTCTGGTTATTTGTCGTTTTTTTAATGCGTTCTTTTGTGTTGCAATAAATTCATGAACCGCTTCAAAAGCACCGACTGTATATAAACCATATAACTTTATGCTTTTCTGCAATACTTTAATCGTGGGTTTGGTTAAATGGTGTTTTAGTTTATCTTGCTCAAAAATTTCACAGGGCTCTGTCACTTTATCGCGGATATCTAATAGTCGCTGACAAGGTTTTGCAAGACGGCTAAGTTCCATCTTGATAAGAAACTTATCACTATTACTTTCGCCAAATAAAATCTTATTGAGTAGCTCATTAAAATCTGGCTCATTACGCAGTGGAATAAGTTCTCTAATTTGAGATTGATAAGCCTTTAAATCCATAGATAACTTTATTTCATCCGATGATTACTTTATATGTATTTAGTTTATCTGTAAAAACTGATAAATGTTTAGTTTTATTATTGAATAAATACGAGGAAAATATAATCCAAACAATATTTGGATTATATTGATAGTGGGTGCTTTTTAATCATCAGAAAGGTTAATGAGTTGCGACATTTCACGGTGTAATAATTTTTCATCGGCAAGGTTTAATTGAATCAACCGTTTTAGGTGTGAGATGCTTTCTAAACTAAGCGTTAAAAACTTAATACCTAGTAATCCCTCTTCTTGATGACAAACCATACTGTTGATCTCTAACACAATATCAGATCCTGATAATTGCAGATTAAGATTAACCATTGCACCAGGCTCATCATGCCACTCTTTGGGGCGATAAACTAATGCACCATTAAGAGAAATATCTAACAGTTCTGTTTGAGCTGTTTCAAGTTTCCCTTCAACCTTTTCTGTGAGTGAGCACTCACCTGAAAAATCAATACGTGAAAATCGGCGTCTTTCTGACATTTTTATTTCCCATTCTAGTTAATATTGCAAATATATTGCTTATATATCATAGGTAATTGTTGGCAGATTAGCGACTTACCAAGCACATTATTTTTCATAATGAGATCATGAATCGCAGTGGTTGTTAATGCTTTTAGGCAATCGTTGGCAATCGGCTGATAACTGATATGCCAAGGCTCACAGGCAACTCCACCTTGGTCAGTTTGATAAGGGCGATAAAAGCCAAATCGTTGCATATTATCTGATAACCAATTACTTAGTTCATAAAAATAGCCTGTTGGTTGATATTCCATGCAAGTTAGCTGTAATTTTTTACCTTGGGGTAGCAGGCTAGGGTCGTAGATATCAAAATCTGTCCCCCAGTGATGGCGACTGGCACTTGGTAGTGCTGACCAGCGCAAAATAGTGTGTAATTTTTCTAACTCTGAAAGTTGTGTGAAATCAAGAGGCAATTCATTTTTATCAAGCAGGGAGGTTCTTCCTGAATATTTATTGTTCCAAATAACAGATTGGTGTTCAAAACTACGAAAGCCACTGGCAATCTGTAAGTTAAAACCTGCTTGCTTAGCCATTTTTTGCAGTGCTAAAAAGGGGCAAACAACATCGTGATGAACCAAGATATTGCCTGCTATTTTTGTTAAATGTGACTCAACTTGCCCCGTTAACTCTGTTATTTTCATGTTAATAAATTTTTCAGGGTTACTTGGTAGATATCAACGAGCAACTCGAGATCGTCAACCTTCACTCTCTCATTAATTTTATGGATGGTTTTATTGCTTGGTCCCACTTCAACAACTTGTGCGCCAGTTGGTGCAATAAAACGTGCATCGGAAGTGCCACCACTGGTAGAAAGCTCGGTTGTTAATCCAGTAACCTGCTTAATCGCTTGACTCACAGCATTAGTAAGAGAGCCGGGCTCGGTGATAAAAGGTAATCCATTAAATGTCCACTCTACATCGTAATCGACATTATGTGATTTTAAAATAGTGTCAACATGCGCGATTATTTGCTCTGCGTTTAGCTCTGTTGAGTAACGGAAGTTACATTGAATTTTTGCATTCGCAGGCACGACATTGCTCGCACCTGTGCCTGAATTAAAGTTTGTTATTTGAAAACTGGTAGGAGGAAAATATTCATTGCCACTGTCCCACTGAGTTGTCGATAATTCTGCCATCGCGCTCATACAACTATGAATTGGGTTTTTTACCATGTGTGGGTAGGCAACATGCCCCTGCACACCTTTGATAGTGAGATCGGCAGTGAGTGAGCCTCTACGGCCATTTTTAATGGTATCTCCGACATGATCAGTGCTTGATGGTTCACCGACAAGACAATAATCAATTTTTTCATTACGTGCTTCGAGTGTATCAATAACGCGGGTTGTGCCATTGATAAAAGGACCCTCTTCGTCACTGGTGATTAACAGGGCGATTGAACCTTTGTGTTCTTGGTGCTTTTCAATGAATTGTTCGACGGCGATCATAAAAGCTGCTAAACCACTTTTCATATCAGCAGCGCCACGTCCATAGAGGTAACCATCAATGATGGTTGGCTCAAAGGGAGGGTATTTCCAAAGGTGTTCCGGCCCTGTTGGTACTACATCAGTATGGCCTGCAAAACAAAATAGCGGTTTCTCTGTGCCACGGCGTGCCCATAAGTTCAATGTGTCTTCAAACTCCATTACCTCGCACACAAAACCTAATTTTTCTAAGCGTTTAATTAACAGTGGCTGACAGCCTGCATCATTTGGGGTAAGGGAAGCACGGCTCATTAAATCTTTTAATAAAATTAATACCGGAGATTCTGACATAGTGGTTCCTTAAAGAGCAAAAAGAGTTTGATATGATTGGGGTTTAAAACCTAAGAGCGCGCTATTTTTACTGATTAAAAGGGGGCGTTTAATCAATGTAGGGAATTCAATAAACAGCGCAATTGCAGTCTCTTGTGTGAGGTTATCTTTTTGTTCTTGAGAGAGGCCACGGTAGCTGGTGCTGCGTTTATTGAGTAGCTCCATCCACGATAATTCTTCAAGAAATGTATGCAGTAATTTTTCATCTAAGCCATCTTTTCGATAATCATGAAAAGAGTAACAGATATTATGTTGTGTTAACCATTTTTTTGCTTTTTTGACTGTGTCGCAATTAGGGATGCCGTAGAGAGTGGTCACAATTTTTATCCATTAAAATAAAATGATTGTAACAGAAGATGATAGTGGGAGAGAAACAAAAAGAGCCACTTAAGGATCGGCTTCAAAATTACTTGCGCTTTTGTTTTCAAAATAACCAGTCATTTCAGGCTTTTTGAAAATAATTTAGCGCAAGTTATTGTGTAACGATTCCTAAGTGACTCTTTAAAAAATAACAATGTCGCTTTTGTTATTTAACGATTTTTAATACTGCATCAGTGGCAACTTCAACTGTTCCAGACATTTTCTGAAGCTCTTTAATCTCATCCATATTTGAAATAACAACAGGTGTTAAGATTGATTTTGCATTCTCTTTTAAGAATTCCAGATCAAACTCGATGATTGTGTCACCCATTTTGACCTTCTG
>NZ_ATUO01000037.1 GCF_000420245.1 Psychromonas hadalis ATCC BAA-638
GTAAGTTGACGTAAATGGTTGTTCCCTTTACAAAACTTACAACGCAGAAGTGAGTTATTTTAACCAGTAAAATAGATTAGCTATTTACTGTAATTGGTATTAGCGTTTAATGCTAAGTATCTCCTAAGTATATCAACTATTCAATGCGGGCTAAATCATTAATTTGAATATTACCAAGGGGGATATTATCTAAGGTGCGCAAAACAGCACTATTATTTTCTACTTCAATGACTTTCATTGCGCCCTGGTATTGGCTTTTTGAACTGCGCTCAATACCAAATTGGTCTTTGTAATTGCTAGAATAAAAGAGTGATAAAATAGTGTCATTTTTAAGACCGTTGCGTTTACCTAAATTAATTTTCAGGCTATTTGTTTCTACTGAAACAACTTTAGCGGTGGGCTGTTGGCATTGCAGTTGTTGCTCTATATCAATGGTGACATCGTCAAGTAACGCAATGATTGCTTGTCCATAATCTCGTTGCCAAAAAAGTTTGCTTTGTAAGTTGGCTGTTTCATGTTTGTTATATTGCCATGGTGCTTTTGTGCGGTATTGTTTTGTTGAAAGCAGTTGTCCTTGTAGTGCATCGTAAAGGTAGATGGTGAGATAAAAATGGCGATCTGGATTGCTTAACCAATATCCAAATGAATTTTTACTTTGAAATTTGACGGATATATCATTGATTTCACCATAAATGAGAAATTGGCTATCTGTTTTTGTGGCCAGTGAGTAGAGTGTGTCTGCTTGCCTGTTGTCATGATATTGCTCACCTAACTTTACTGGATAGTCAATTAACTGGCGTACATTAAGGCTTTGTGGAGAAAGCTTTAACTGACTAAAAAGTGTTTGGGTTATCTGTTTGTTAATGGTAAAAATATTGCCATCTGTGGCTTGCTCTGGTGTATTTAATTTAAAGCGTGTTATTGCAATGGATTTTGGAAAACGACTACTATAACAGGCTTTTTCGGGGGCTTGAATATCTACTTTAATACTGATTCTGAGGCTATCCCCCTGCTTTTTCTCGTCTACTATTATTAACGCTTTTATCTCTCCTTCGCTATTGAGAAGTAACCTATTTTCCACTAACACGCCATTGCTTACCTGCTGTAGACTTGAAATTGCTCCACCAGAGAAAATAAGTGCGTTTTTGACCGCTTTTTTTAATGCGCGCTCACGTGCGCGGTCCCAATCACCATTAAGTACAATCGTTGTGGCTGATGATTCAAACCATTGAGCTTGCAACCCTATTGAGAATAGGGCGAAAAAAATTAAAATATATCTGCTCATGGAGTCACCTTTATTAAGTCTAAGCGATTAGCGAGTTATCTCAGTATTTATATTGATATAACAACTGATATAAATAGACAAGCAAGATTCAAACCATGATTTTAAAATATATTTACCATTTATCTACTTCATGACTAAAGTTATTATTTTTTATGCCGATAAAAAGTTATAAATAATCGTATTCTCCAAGGTAGGTCTCTATGAAAAAATTATTACTCGTTGGCGCGACACTCTTTTTACTGCAAGCTTGTAGTACGATAAATGATACTGAAAAAACAGAGCCTACCGTAGAAGAGGAGAAAAAAGTGCAATCTACACGTAAAAATAGTGATGATTATCTTTATTATTACATTGCTCACTCTTTTAGTCAGGCGGATGTTGAAAAAGAAGTGAGTGATGTAAATCGGGAGACATCAGGTGTGCAAACAGAGTCAAATGGATATGGGCATCTGTATTCATTTAATGGTGAAAAGTCGTTAATTTTATCGGAAGTAGTGAGCAAAATGGCTGATCAGCTACTCTATAATTTCCCGAAAAAATATCATAATGAAACAATTGCATTAACTTCTATTGTTGATCTAAATGACCACAAAGTAACTAACTGGCTGGGGCAGACAATCTCAGAGCAGTTGATTCATGAGTTACATATTCGCCACTTGCGTGTTATTGATTTTAAATTAACGGGCAATATTCAATTAACCGAAGCGGGTGAGTTTGCACTAACGCGTGATTGGACAAAACTTAATAAAAATTTAGATGTGCAACGTATTCTAACTGGCACAATGTCACGCAACGAAGAGGGGATGATCCTTAATATACGTATTGTTAATGCAAATTCAAACTTGGTGGAGTCAACGAGTAGTGCCTTTGTGCCACATAGTATGTTTGTGGGAGGGCAGTATGATTATAGTAATAAAAAATATTATGCGCGTGATAGTCGCTTTGCCGAGCAAAAAAAAGCACAAGTCCGTTTAGTTAAATAATTATATCATCTATTGGCTTATTTCTTGCTTGGTTATAGCCAATAACTAAGTAAGGAAAATGTTATGAAATTATATCCCTTTATATTATTTGCACTCCCTTTTTTATCTGCTTGCAGTAACATTACTGAAGTACCTATCTATAAAGCTGAACATGTATTTACCTCGGTAGGTTATGCGCCTATTGAGGCACAATCTGGCGATAGTTTTGACCTGAAAATGTTAAATGCGATCAAAGCTTCAAAACTTGAAGCGTATAAAGAGATGGCAGAGCAAATATATGGTGTGCTATTAACTGCTGATAATAGTACTGATGGTGCGGTATTACAGAATGACAGGATCAAAGCGAAGGTTGAAGGCGTAGTGAGAGGGGCGCACGTATTAAGAAGTTATAATGAGGGAGATGTTTATATTACTGAATTAGAGCTCGATATGCAGACCTTACCTCTGTTAAAGGATACTGAATTTGAACCGTCACAAGGCGCACTTATTAAAGTGCAAGAGACCGTTTATTACTAGCTGTATTATTTAATTTGAATGTTTCGTTATTAGACAACGCGTTAGTAGTGTATAAATAGGCATTTTTAGTTTGGTGTTTTTAGTGAGTAAGTTAACACTATCAAGACGGTACGATTACGATGTTTTTTATTAAGCTTGGATGTTTTTACCGAGTAAGCTGCCACCCTTGAGTAGCCCTTTCTGGTCGTACGTAACGCTATTTTGACCTGTCGCTTGTGTTATCAATTGCATAAGGTGTTTGTTACTTTTCATACTCAACTCAACTAACTTTCCGTTGACGCTATTAAGTTTTTGACAACTTTGTAGCTGTATTTCTAGATTTTTTTTCTGGGTGGTTAGTTCTTTACTTTGCTTTATCTGTTCAAGGCTTATTTCTGTGCTAAGTTGTTTATCAAGCGTGGCAATACTCTGTAGTAATTTTTGTTTATTAAACAGCGTATCATTAAAGGCGGTAAAGTCTTTTTCTGTTAAACAGCGTTTCTCCTCTGCAAGTGTGGCTTGTAGTTCGGCAAGGTTTTTTAATTGTTGTGATAGTTGTGTTTGTAACATAGGTTCTATTTTATTTTAAATTTATTGGGCAAATGCTTTTCCAAAATCACCTTCAAATTTACTGAGTTTTTCAGCCAATCGTTCAGTATTTATTTTGTAATCACCATTTAAAATTGCAGCTTTCAGTGTTTCAATTCGCTGTTTGTTCACTTGCGGTTCACTTGGTGATTGCATTTTGTTTAAACTTTTTGCTTGCGCGGTTAACTGCACAGAGTCTTGGTTTTTTCCTGTATTATCAATACTTTGTTTGCGCACCTCTTGTTGTTTTTGAGTCCTATTTTGTTCAATAACAATGTTTTTTTGTGTCGCTTGGCGATTGATATTTATACTCATAATTATCTTCCAAAAAGATTACATATTAATAATGTCGGCACACTTAATTATTTCTTTAGCTATTTTAGCTTTTATTTTATAAAAAGAGTAACTATTTCTAAAAGGAAACGTTTACTTTTTTTAATGCATAAACGGTTCCTACAACAATACGCTGAGTCGTGCTGTTTTTAACCCTTACTGTGCCACCAATATTGGCATCACTTAGCGCAATACCATAGGTTGTTATTGATAGTCCTGCTTTGCTCGCATGGATAGTTACCTTGTCGCCCTTACAAACAAAGCAGATATCTCTATTTTTAATTATTTTATTGGCTGATAAATTACGTTTTAAACGTGTACCATAGAGTGATTCTAATGTGTTGAAACTGCCATTACGAATGTGGGATTTGTTTTTGTAAACTAATTTTATATTGTTGTGGTTGAGTGTTTGTCCTTTACTTAATGAACGACTTACAATAATTGCTTGTGCTAATACATTTACTTTTACACGAATGTAGGTGACCCATCTTTTTTCATCTAAGCAACTCACTTTAACCGATGTAGTTGATTTTATTTTATTGTTGACGATCTCTCCCATTAATCCTGTTTGACAGCTGGGATAGTTAATTCGTTTATCAAGAGAAGCGACTTTTAGGTGTAGTTGCTCATCTTCTTGTAATGAGTAGAGTGAATGATATTTATCAAAAACAAGTGTTTGAGCAAAATTTTCTAGCTCTTTTCGGTAATTAGTCTCAGCAAAACTGTAAGAGCAGCCTAAACTAATAAAAAGTAAAACAAAACGTATCAAAATAATGGCCCTATTCGGAGTGAGTTATCATTGCGAAATTACATGATTTAAACCATGTAAATACCAGTATTATAGAACGATTTGCTTGTAAATGCCTATAGAGATAAGGAATAGAATATGGCAGGCGTGTTAGATTCGGTAAATCAACGAACTCAATTGGTCGGACAAAATAGACTTGAATTGTTATTGTTTAAATTAGGCGGTATTCAACGTTATGGAATTAACGTTTTTAAAGTAAAAGAGGTTTTACAGTGCCCTCCATTAACCACTCTTCCTAAGTTACACCCTTCAGTGCGTGGCATTGCACATATTAGAGGACAAACGATCTCTGTTATTGATATGAATTTAGCAACAGGAGGCAGAGAGATAGATAATATCGAAGAGCGTTTCATTATTATCACTGAATATAACCGTTCTATTCAGGGATTCTTAGTGGGCTCTGTTGAGCGTATTATTAATATTAATTGGGAAAATATTTTACCGCCACCAAATGGCGTAGGACGTTATAACTATTTAACTGCAGTGACTGATATTGACGGTTCTTTAGTTGAAATATTAGATGTTGAAAAAATACTTGATGAAATTGCACCAGTGAACACAGAGGTAACCGCTGATGTTATCGATGAAAATATTCAAGAAAAAATGGGCAATAAGAAAATTTTAGTTGCTGATGATTCATCGGTGGCAAGAAAACAGATTCAGCGTGCTATTTCTGCATTAGGTATTGAATGTGACATGGTAAATGATGGTAAAGAAGCATTAGACTTATTAAAAGAGCTTTCTAAAACACAACCTGTTACAGACCGCTATGCGTTAATGATTTCAGATGTAGAAATGCCGGAAATGGATGGTTATACTTTAACTTCTGAGGTAAAAGCAGATCCTGATCTAGCGGGTTTACATGTTATCTTACACACTTCATTAAGTGGTATTTTTAATCAAGCGATGGTCGAAAAAGTAGGGGCTGATGATTTTATTGCAAAATTTAACCCTGATGAATTAGCAACCGCAGTACAAAAGGTGATCAATTTAGATGACCAAAATAATTAATAAGTGAGAAACTATTTGTGAGAGCGCTTTCTGATGACATATATAAGCAATTTTCCGACTTCTTAGAAGTGCAGTGTGGCATCGTACTCGGTGCCAATAAACAGTATTTGGTAAAAAGTAGGTTAATTCCTTTGATGACCCAGTTTTCTATTGTAAAACTCTCTGAACTCATTCAGCAATCGATGAGTTATAAAAATAGAGAGCTAAGAACCGCTGTAATTGACGCGATGACCACTAATGAAACGTTATGGTTTCGTGATAAATATCCCTTTGAGTTGCTCGCTAAGAAAATTTATCCTGAACTGTTACAGAAGAAAAAAAGTATTAAGTTATGGTCCGCTGCGAGTTCTTCAGGCCAAGAGGCCTATTCGATTGCGATGACCTCATTAGAGTATCAAAAGCAAAAAGCAGTTTTAGGGATGAATGTGCAGATTATAGGCACGGATATCTCTAATACCATGTTAGCGCAATGTAAAAATGGTATTTACGATACACTTGCTTTATCGCGTGGTTTATCTGATGAACGAAAAAGGCAGTTTTTTACCTCTGTTAATGATGGCTCGGGTAAGATGCAAGTGAAACCTGAAGTTAAAAATCTAACAAGTTTTAGAAACTACAACTTGTTAGATACTTATACAGGATTAGGTAAGTTCGATATTATATTTTGTCGTAATGTGCTTATTTACTTCTCTAGTGATGTTAAATCCAAAATTTTAAATCAGTTTGCTAGTGCATTAAATCCTGATGGTTACTTAATTCTAGGAGCCTCTGAGTCATTAACAGGGCTTACTGATAAATTTGATATGATCCGTTGTAATCCTGGTATAGTTTACAAACTTAAAAGCTAATTTATTCATGCCTCTTTTCCTGAAAGAGGCAATTATTGCCTCTTTCTTCTCCAGTTTAAAATACTCCTACTATTTATAACAAATCCAATAAATATGTAATCGCTTTTGGATGCAATATTTTAGTCTGAAAGGTCCCTACAACTTTTAAAGCTAAAATACCTTTTAAAACAAGCTATAACGGGGTCAGGCTAACGTTAATATGCATATTTAGGCATTTCAACAAACTTGCGATTGGTTATTTATAAAAAATCAAAGCAGGACTGAAGTTCTACCCTGATGTGAATCAATGAATCATATTAACCTGTTGATTTTATATTGTTTTTTGTAGGGGCTTCAGACTTTAGTCTCATCTGACGCTTGATGCTACGAAAGCAGTACATTCTAATAATCAATATGAACAGTTAATGATTGGAAATGGTCTAACGCTTTGCTTCGTTATTATCTGTTGATTGCTTCTATATTGGCACACCCTTTGCATTGTTTATTGCAGAGGAGAAATTTATGGCGATTAACTTTGAAAAAGCATTTGGAATTCATCAGTACACCATTGGTATTCGTGCTCGTCGCACGGAAGTGCTCGCTGGAAATATTGTTAACGCCGATACCCCTGGGTATAAAGCGCGTGATATCAATTTTAAAGATGCACTTTTGAATGCAAGATCACGCTCTGGTGTGTTTTTAAATCGTACTCATGAAAGCCATAAATTTGCTCAATCATTTTCGATGGCACAATCAGGTGAGTTATACCGCATCAGTAATCAGCCTGATACCGGTGATGGTAATAACGTTGATACCGAAGTTGAACGTAACTTGTTTATGAAAAATAGTTTGGAATATCAAGCAAGTTTGGAATTTTTAAACAGTAAGATTTCTGGTCTGCGCAAAGCGATTAAAGGCCAATAGTTGGTACGAGGAGAATAATTATGAGTTTATTAAGAGTATTAGATGTTTCAGCAACGGGCATGAGTGCACAATCTCTTCGTTTAAATACCACTGCCAGTAATTTAGCGAATGCAAACAGCGTGAGTAGTAATCGCGAAGAGACATATAAAGCGCGTCATCCTATTTTTGCTGCTGAGCTTAATCGGGCCAAAGGCGGGTTAGGTAGCAGTGTTGGCGTAAAAGTAATGGGGATTGTTGAAAGTGCCGCGCCACTCAATCGAGAGTATGCTCCGAATCACCCTAAGTCAGATGAAAATGGTTTTATATATCACTCTAACGTTAATGTGATGGAGGAGATGGCCAATATGATCAGTGCCTCTCGCTCATATCAAACAAATGTACAAATTGCAGATGCAGCAAAGCAGATGTTAAGCCGCACATTACAAATGGGCAAAAGCTAAGGAGTAACATATGACGGCAATTAATTCGCTGCTGAATCTCACTACCCCATTAACGCAAGATCAAATTAATGCTAATAAAGAGATCGATGCAAAACAAACCTTAAAGCAAGAAGATTTTTTTTCATTGCTTGCGCAACAACTTGCTTATCAAGACCCATTCAAGCCAGTTGATAACTCAGAGATGATTGCACAGATGGCATCATTTACCACGGCAGAGGGGATAACTACAATGGGTAATGAATTTGCAGGCATGAAAGATTTATTAAGTTCAAGTCAGGCATTGGAAGCATCCTCGTTAGTTGGTAAAAAAGTATTAATCCCAAGTAACCAAGGTTACCTTGCTGAAACGGGTAATTTGTCGGGTTCAATTAATAGTAAAACAGGGGCTTATGGCGTCATGGTGAGCGTTGAAAATAGTAAAGGCGTTGTTGTACGTACCATTAATCTGGGTGATATTGGAGCAGGCAATAAACGTTTCTCTTGGGATGGCTTGAATAAAGAGGGAGAACGTTTACCAGAAGATACTTATACCTTGAAAGCGAATGGTACAGTAAACGGTAAAGGTGAAGAGTTAATAATTGCCACCTATGCACATGTTGAAAGTGTAAGTTTAGGTGGTGGGCAAGCGGGTGTACACCTGAATCTAAAAGGGTTAGGTGGTATTAAACTTTCAGATGCAATTGAAGTTGCAGAAAACAAATAAGAGGAAACTATTATGTCTTTTAATATTGCATTAAGTGGAATATCAGCCGCACAGAAAGATTTAGATTCAACGGCTAATAATATTGCCAATGTGGGTACGGTTGGTTTTAAAGAATCACGTGCTGAATTTGATAGTGTTTATGCAAATTCATTATTCTCGAATAGTAAAACTAAAGTGGGTGATGGTGTTTCTATTGCTGCAATTGCGCAACAATTCCATCAAGGTAGTTTGAAATTCACTCAAAACCCACTGGATTTAGCCATTACTGGTAGTGGTTTTTTTGCGACGGCAGGCGATTTAACCGATCGTAACTTAAGCTATACGCGTGCAGGTACTTTTAAACTTAATAATGAAAATTTTATTGTTGATAATAGTGGTAACTATTTGCAAGCATTTCCTGTTAATCCGGATGGCACCTCTTCTTCGGTCAGCTTAAGCACCACACAGCCAATTCAAATTCCAGAAACAGCAGGTACACCTGTCATGACCGATGAGATTGGTATTACACTCAATTTACCCGCTAACGCTACGGCGTTAGATCCTGCTAATTTTGATCCTGATGATCCTGCGACTTATAATAATGCAACAGCCGTCACCATTTATGATTCCCTTGGTGAAGCACATACAACAACGACTTATTACATCAAGCCAGAGAATGCATCTTTCAATGATACCAATCAATGGATCTCATTTGTCACGGTTGGTGATAAACCAGTTAATGCATGGGATAAAGCGGGAAATGTAGTCACCTCAGGTGAATATGATATTGATTCTGATGGCGATGGTGTGCCTGATGGTGGGCCACTTAAAAAAGCGGAGTATATCAAAAATGGTGTGACATATACGGGGGTAGTGTTAACATTTGACTCTGTTGGTGCTTATTCTGGCAGTAACCCTGCTAACTTAGATTTTCAACCTTTAGGGGCTCCCCCTGGTGCGGGTGTACTCGCTCCTGGTGCGGACGCACAACAAGCATTTAAACTCAACTTTAAAGATCCAACTCAGTTTGCTTCTGCATTTGAAGTAACCGCGTTAGAGCAAAATGGTTTAACCGTGGGCCGCTTAACGGGTGTTGAAATTGGTACAGATGGTTTAGTGAAAGCGACCTACAGTAATGGTACTTCACAGCCTTTATCACGTGTTGCTATTGTGCGTTTTCGTAATGAGCAGGGCTTGTCACAGACAGGCTCGTCTTGGATTGCATCACAAAACTCTGGCGAACCGATTGCGGGTGAAGCAGCATCGGGCTCATTTGGTGCAATTAACTCAGCAGCACTTGAACAATCAAACGTCAATTTAACGACGGAGTTGGTTGATTTGATCACCGCGCAACGTAACTTCCAAGCAAACTCACGAGCACTAGAGATTAATAATACCTTGCAACAAACGATCTTACAGATCAGATAATCTTTTACCTCAATAAGTTAACCACTGAAAATGCACCTTTAAAGGGTGCATTTTTGTTTTTATAGCAATAATTAAATACTATTGGCATACCTTTTGCATTTCTTCTTAGTAGACGTTAGACCACTTTTAAATTGTATGTCGAGTTATCTCGGTTAAGGAATGTTAGATGGATAAGTTTCTATATATCTCAATGTCAGGTGCCAAAGAGAGTATGAATGCTTTAGCTATTCACGCTAATAACCTCGCTAATGCAAATAAAACAGGCTTTAAAGCCAGTTTTGAGCAAGCGCGTAGCATGCAAGTTTATGGTGAGGGGTTACCCTCTCGTGTTTTCTCTGTAACAGAAGAACCGGGACAAAATTTTGAGAGTGGCATATTACAAACTACAGGGCGTGATTTAGATATCTCGATAAAAGGGGATGGTTGGTTTGTTGTTGAATCAGAATTAGGCGGGGAAGCGATGACCCGCTCTGGTGGGCTTAATATTAATAACAATGGATTTCTGGTTGATAATAAGGGTAATGATGTTTTAGATACTCAAGGCAACCCTATTTATATCCAGTTACCCGTTGAAAAATTTAATATTCGTCAAGATGGCATGGTTGAGGTTCGCCCTGCTGGTGCGCCTGCAGATGCAATGGAGGACGTCGGACAGATAAAATTAGTTAACCCCAATATAAAAGATATCATACGTGGTGAAGATGGTCTGTTTAGACGCAGTGATGGCCTTGAGCCTGAACTAGATCGTAATGTACGGATAGAAAGTGGTACGTTAGAAGCATCTAACGTGAACCTAAGTAGTGAATTAACCAGTTTAATTAACTTACAACGACATTTTGAAATGCAGATAAAAATGATGAAAAATGCGGAAGAGATAGATAAAAGTTCTGAATCTCTATTACGTGTTGTATAGAACAATACTCATCTATTTTAAAATAATCTAAGGAGAAATTTATGCATCCCGCTTTATGGATAAGTAAAACAGGGTTAGATGCCCAGCAAACCAATGTAGCAACCATCTCTAATAACTTGGCAAATGCGAGTACTATTGGTTTTAAAAAGAGTCGTGCCGTTTTTGAAGATCTGCTCTATCAAAATATCAACCAGCCGGGTGCGAATGCAACGCAAAATACCAAACTGCCTTCAGGATTAATGATTGGCTCTGGCGCGAAGGTTGTTGCGGTGCAAAAGAATTTTTCTCAAGGTAATGTACTGACGACCAATAACTCGCTTGATATTATGGTTGATGGGCGTGGTTTTTTTGAAATAGAGATGCCAGATGGTAGCTCTGCATTTACCCGTAATGGTCAGTTTCAACTCAATGAAGATGGGATTATTGTAACCCCTGGCTCTGGTTATCCGTTATTGCCACAAATCCAGATCCCCAATGATGCACAATCAATCAGTATTGGTGCTGAAGGTGAGGTCTCTGTGCGTATTAATGGCCAAGTAGAGAACCAAGTCGTTGGTCAGCTTAATGTGAATGATTTTGTTAATCCATCGGGGCTTGAACCGATGGGAGAAAACTTATATGCAGAAACGGGAGCAAGTGGTGCTGCGCTTCAGGGGGTACCGGGTGCAGATGGTATGGGGTTCTTGCGTCAAGGTATGTTAGAAACTTCTAATGTAAATGTCACAGAAGAGCTGGTTAACCTGATTGAAAGTCAACGTGTTTACGAGATGAACTCTAAAGTTATCTCGGCGGTTGATGAAATGCTTTCTTACGTGAGTCAGCAATTATAATCGGAGGATTTATGGTTAAATTTATTTTTCTCATTGCTTTAATAACACTAACAGCTTGTACAACGTTACCTGATGTTGAAGTGAAAAATGACCCTGAATTTGCACCAGTTGAACCAGTTGAACCAGGAATAGATGTAGTAATAAGTGGGTCGATGTTTCAAGATAACTACGCTAATAATCTCTATTCAGATATTAAAGCACACCGTGTCGGTGACATCATTACCGTGTATTTAGAGGAATCTACGTCAGCCAGTAAAAAAGCGGGCAGTAGTCAAGAGAAGAAAAATAGTTATAATTTAAGCATCGATGCCGCCACGCTTCCAACAGGAGGATCTACGCCTATTACTACGACGGCTGGGAATATCGGTATTGGTCAAAAAAGTAAATTTGAGGGAGATGCTGATGCTGATCAAAGTAATAATCTGCAAGGTAGCATCACTGTTAATGTGGTACGTGTTTTAAGTAACGGTAACTTAGTTATCCGTGGCGAAAAGTGGCTAATGCTTAATACTGGTGAAGAGTATGTGCGTATTAAAGGGGTGATTCGCTCGGAAGATGTGCGCTCAGATAACTCAGTTTCATCGACGCGTGTTGCCAATGCGCGTATTGAGTACGGAGGCACAGGGGATTTTGCGAATACGCAACAGCAAGGTTGGTTAACTGCATTCTTTAGTGGGCCTTATTGGCCGATATAAAGATAAATTTAGGAGTTTCTTATGTGTCGATTTAAAAAATTATTAATTAGTCTGCTTATTTTCAGCTTTGCAACAAGCTCGTTTGGTGCACGTATTAAAGATGTTGCCAGTGTGCAGGGCGTGCGTAGTAACCAATTGGTGGGTTATGGTTTAGTGGTTGGTTTACCGGGAACGGGTGAAAAAAGCAGTAAATTTACTGAGCAAGCATTTGCGACTATGTTGCGTAATTTTGGCATTAATATGCCAGCTGGGCAAAAATTAAAGATTAAAAATACGGCTGCTGTTGCTATTACTGCGGAGTTAAAAGCATTTACCAAACGTGGTCAAAAAATTGACATCACGGTGGCTGCCATTGGTGAAGCAAAAAGTTTGCGTGGTGGTGAGTTATTACAAACTTTCTTAAAAGGGGTTGATGGTAAGGTTTATGCCTTGGCGCAGGGAAGTTTAGTGGTTGGCGGTTTAGGCGCTGAAGGGGCGGATGGTTCAAAAGTCATGATTAATACCCCCACTGTTGGGCGAATTTCTAATGGTGCGATTGTTGAGCGAGAAGTTATTTCACCTTTCTCACAAGGAGACAGCATCACTTTTAATTTGCATGAGTCTGACTTTACAACCGCAAAACGTTTGGCTGATACTATTAATAACTTAGTGGGGCCTAATACCGCTTCATTGCTAGATGCGACTTCGGTGAGGGTATTAGCACCGCGTGATATTTCACAACGTGTCTCGTATTTATCAACATTGGAAAATCTTACCTTCGAGCCTGCGCGAGGCAGGGCTAAAATAATTGTTAATTCACGTACGGGGACGATTGTCATCGGTCAGGATGTAAAACTATTACCAACGGCAATCACCCATGGTGGTATTAGTGTCACTATTAGTGAAAATAGAGAGGTATCACAGCCTAATGCATTTTCTGGTGGCAATACTGAAGTGGTGGAGAGCAGCACCATTAATATTACTCAAGAGGATAGTCGTATGTTTAAGTTTGATACGGGTGTTAGCTTGAATGATTTAGTACGTGCCGTTAATGAAGTGGGCCTTGCACCGGGTGATCTGATGGCTATATTAGAAGCGCTGAAGCAAGCGGGTGCTTTGCAAGGTGAATTAATTATTATATAGAGGCTATTTGTTAGTCGTTATCAGGAAAATAAAAGCCCCCTTTATTATGATAAAGAAGGGCTTTCTCGTTAGAAAAATGGCTTCTTAGAGTGTCATTGCTGCAATCCAGCCAAATATAATCAACGGTAGGTTATAGTGAATAAAAGTGGGCACAACCGTATCCCAAATATGATCATGCTGCCCATCACTGTTTAGGCCTGATGTTGGTCCTAGTGTCGAATCAGATGCGGGGGAGCCCGCATCACCGAGTGCGGCTGCCGTACCCACTAATGCAATGGTTGCCATTGGAGAGAAACCAAATGCAATCGCCAGTGGTACATAAATAGTGGCCAGAATGGGGATGGTAGAAAACGATGATCCAATCCCCATGGTGACTAATAACCCAATAATTAACATGAGTAATGCCGCTAAGGGTTTATTATCACCGATACTGTCACTTAAGTAAGCGACTAACGTTTCAACGCCACCTGTTGCTTTCATTACCGCGGCAAAGCCTGCCGCTGCTATCATGATAAAACCTATCATTGCCATCATGTGCACACCTTTAGTGAATACATCATGGGTCTCTTTCCACGCAATAACACCGCCTAGTGTAAATACCAGAAAACCAGCTAACCCGCCCATGATCATTGACCCAGAATAAAGCTGGATTGCTAATGTGGCAATAATAGCAATAACCGCAACCACTATGTGGCGTTTATTGACCGTTTTAATGTCGGGTTTAACCTCTTTGGACTCAATCACCTTGTAGTCACGTGGTTTGCGATAACTAATAAATACCGCTACCAGTAATCCCGTTACCATGCCTAATGCAGGTAATATCATCGCTGTTGGAACTTGTGCCGCTGTTGCTTGCAGTCCATTATCATGTAGGTTTTTAAGCAGAATGTTATGTAAGAAAATACCACCAAATCCAACGGGTAAAACCATGTAAGGGGTGATTAATCCAAACGTCAGCAGACAGGCTACTAAACGCCGATCAAGGCGCAACTTTGCAAAAACAGCTAATAGTGGGGGGATTAAAATAGGAATAAACGCAATATGCACAGGGATAATATTTTGTGATGAAACTGCCATCAATAATATGCTAATCAGCACACCATATTTTATGCTGTTAGATAATTTATCTGGATGGTGGCCATGTAACTTTTTAATCATAGTTTGTGCAAGCAGATCGGTTACTCCTGATTTAGAGAGCGCCACGGCAAATGCACCTAACATAGCATAGCTAAGCGCAATCGTTGCTCCTCCTCCAAGGCCTCCTTCAAATGCACTGACGGTATCACTGAGTGATAACCCCGCACTTAGTCCGCCGACCAATGCACTGAGGGTGAGTGCCACCACCACGTTAATACGCATCAGTGATAAAACAAGCATTAGGCAGACTGCCAATAAAACCGGATTCATATCTATTTTCCCTATTAATTTTAAAAGGGGCATTTTACGTGACGTGTGTTGTTTATCAACTTTAATCAGAGGTCTTGTTTTTTTCTTATTTTTAAATAATGGCATTAATGTTGCATTGTTTAAATAAGGTGAGAGTAAAAAAGTTAAAATGGGGCTGATAATGGCAAATCATGTAGTAACACCAGCAAGTAATTACTTTGATCTACAAGGGTTAGATCAACTGCGTAAAAAAGCGCAGGGTAATAGTAAAGAAGCGATTCGTGAAGTTGCCAATCAATTTGAAGCGATGTTTGCCACTATGCTGATTAAGTCGATGCGCAAAGCGAATGAAGCGTTTGAAACAGATAGCCCCTTCAATAACAAAAACACGAAATATTATACGGATATGCAAGACAAGCAACTGGCACTTGATATCAGTCGTCATGGTGCGCTGGGACTAGCAGATGCATTGGTTCGCCAGCTTGATCCTACCTCGATGATCACACCACAAGTGATACCGATGGACCAGATGCTGATGCCAAATAGCGAAAAAGCACCGATGATAGATCTTAATAAAGCACTACCCGCGGTGGATCTTAATAAGCCCGATAAGATGCAACCCTCAGTAATGGCGTTTAACGAACAAAAAAATAATGAAACCAATAAACCATTCACTGATCAAAAGTCATTTATTGAAACATTGATGCCTTACGCCAAAAAAGTGGCAAAAATGTTGGGTATCTCGCCTGCTGTTTTAGTTGCTCAATCAGCCCTTGAAACAGGGTGGGGTAAAAAAATTATTAATGGTGCAGATAATCAAAGTAGTTTTAACCTTTTTAATATCAAAGCGCATAAAAATTGGCTGGGCGATAAAGTGACCAAAGATAGCTTTGAAGTTGAAAATGGCATCGGTATTAAACGTCGTTCAGACTTTAGAGCTTATGAAAATTTTGCGCAAAGCTTCAGTGATTATGGGCAATTTATCACCAACAATCAGCGTTACCAAGGCGCATTGCAACCAGGTATTGATGATACTCGTTATATTGAAGAGCTACAAAAAGCAGGTTATGCAACAGACCCACAATATGCAGATAAAATTAAACAGATAATGAATAACGAGTCATTCAAAACTGCATTTTTAGAAGGAGAATCAAATGGCTGATCTATTTCAAATTGGTCTTTCGGGCATCTATTCATCGCAAGCAAAACTTAATACCACTGGCCACAATATTGCCAATATCAGCACCAAAGGGTATTCGCGTCAAACGGTTGAAATAACAACTGCGGGAGCAGATCGTTTTGGTAGCTCTTTTATTGGTCGAGGTTCTATGGTTGCGGGTATTGAGCGTGCTTATGATAAGTTTGCCTTTACCGAAAATATTATGAATACCTCACAATATGGTTATTCTAAAGAGGTTTATCAACAAAATAGCCAATTGGATATGTTATTTTCTGATGAAGGTACTTCGGTAACAAAACCTGTTCTAAAGATGTTTGAATCGGCTAATGGTGTGGCTGATAATCCCAATACGCTTGAGTCCCGAAAAGTATTTCTTGAGTCAGCGGGTAACATGGTCAGCCAGTATAATCGTCTATATAAAAATTTAGAGATTCAATACTCTGGTATTAATAGCGATATTGTTAATACCGCTAAAACAATTACTACACTGGCTGATAACCTTGCTAATGTGAATAAACAGATCTCAATTGTATTAGGATCTGGCGGACAAAGTAACGCCAATGATCTGCTTGATCAGCGTGATCGAATGATCACTGAGTTAAGTCAATATGTTGACGTTGCTGTTGTGCCCGCTGATAACGGTATGATAAATGTTTTTATTGGCAGTGGTCAATCATTGGTAATGGGGGGAACATCATTGCAAATTATGGCAATTAATGGTGATCCTGATCCCTCACGTAAAGAGTTGGCATTTAATGTTGGCGGTCACTTATCCTTGCTTGATGGCAGTCGTTTAGGAGGCTCAGTTGCTGGGTTATTTGATACGCGTAATAATGACTTAGAGCGTGCTTTTAATCAGCTTGGACAAAATATTATTGGTTTAACCCACTCCATTAATGAGCAACAAAAAGAGGGAATGACTTTAGAGGGGAAAATAGGTGAGGATCTCTTTAATGATGTGAACTCTCTCTTAGCCATGAAAAATCGTGTGCTTGCTCATGATGATGGTTTAGGCAGTGCGCAACTGAGTGTACGTATTGATGATTTAAGCGCATTAACTGCCGATGAATATGATTTGGTGGTTGATGATTATCAACTAGGGCCACCAGAAGCTATTTCATTCAGTGTGACTAACCGTACCACGGGTGATACACAGACAATTTCTATTGCTGATATGTCGGTAACACAGCGTGTGGATATTCCTAATTCTGGTTTGAGTTTAGGCATTGACGCTATTATTGCATCCGATCCTCCCCAGGTTGGTAAATCATTTACACTGCGTCCAACACGCTTAGGCGCGCAAGAAGCCACGTTGCAACATAAAGATCCAGAAAAAGTGGCGGCTGCTGATGCAGGGGTAAAAACCGTTGCAGATGAAACAAATACAGGTGATGCTGTATTACGTACCAGTGGGATTATTAACCCACTTGACTCACTTTACATGGATGCAGATAACCCGCTAACCATCACAATAACCAATGTTAATACGCTGACGGGTGAGATAACCTATGACATATTAGACAAAAATGGTACAGCGGTTACGTTACCCACAGGCTCTGCCAATAATTATGTGCCAGCGAAAGTGGTGGGTGATCCACTTTCTGGATTAACGTTAACACCGGATCCATTAACTGGAAAAGTAACCTTTAATTTAGCGGGTATTGACGTTGAAATGATTGCTGGCTCACCACTATCAGGTGATAAATTTACCCTTAATTATAATGAAACGGGCGACGGAGATAACCGTAACATTATGAAAATAGCGGATCTTCAAACACAGAAAATCATGAACGATAATAAGGCAACTTTTGCCGATGTTTATAATGGCATGTTATCAGAAATTGGTGCTAAAACGGCCAATGCGGATATTTCCATGCAATCTTCTGCGATTCTTAAAAGCCAATCTTTTGAGCGTATTCAAAGCCTAAGTGGTGTGAATATGGATGAGGAAGCCGCCAACTTATTACAATTCCAACAGTATTACAGTGCGGCCGCTCGTGTCATTTCGGTTGCATCAGAGCTATTTGATACCATTCTACAAGCCTCAAGATAGGCGGGTGATACACAAAAGTGTCACTTACCCTTACTTTTAAAATAATTTGGAATGTTTTTTGCATGTTATTAACTGATTGAGCAATTAGTTAATAACATGTATTAAGAGAGGTAATGATGCGCATTTCTACCCAAATGTTTTTCCAGCGTAATGTTGATAGTATATTAAATCAGCAAAGTAAATTAAGTCAGCAAAATATACATCTATCAACTCAGAAACGCGTGATACATGGTTCAGATGATGCAGTCGCCATCGCGACTATTCAACGTTTAAAACAAAACTTGAGTGTGGGAGATCAATACATTAAAAATGGTAAAATGGCAGAAACGGCTAATTCACTAGAAGATGTGTCACTTACTCAGATCACTAATATATTGCAGCGTGTACGTGAATCAATTGTCAAAGCGAGCAATCAAACCAATGGCTCTGCAGGTCGTGAAGCGATAGCGAAAGAGCTCGAAGGGTTGCGCGAAGAACTGATTGGGGTTGCTAATACCAGAGATGGCAATAGCCAGTATATCTTTGCGGGTTATCAAGTTGATACACAGCCTTTTCAAACCAATGAGTTTGGTTCAATCGATTATCATGGTGATAACGGCAATCGTTCTTATAAAGTGGGCGCTGGCGTGCTCATACAAGGTAATGATTCTGGTGCGGCTATCTTCACTAATATCCCCGAGGGTAACGGTACTTTTGTTTCAGAGGGGAGTATTAATAATTCAGGCTCTGGTGTGATTGATGCAGCTTCGGTCATTAATAAAAATGTTGCAAGAGACTTTGTTGACCAAGATTACACTATCGCTATCACTGAACCAACGCTTGGTGCTGATCCTGAATATTCGGTGTATGGCCTAGATGATACGGTGGTAACGGGCAATGCGAATGTAAAAATATCGAAAGTTGATTTAAACGATCCTAACATTGCAAATGTAAATCCTAGCGGTGTTTATCCTGATGTTAACAGTGATATTACCATTGAATTTGTTGCGACTGCGAATCCTAATGAGTTCCTCATTGAAATCAATGGCGTGTCTTCATCTCCTACTGTTTATGATAGCAGTGATACCACCACACAAGAGATCACCATTGACGGTATCTCTATTGAGGTTGATGGTATACCTAATGCGACAGATCAATATACGATGACTAAATATATTGAACCAACAAAATATGTAGAGGGACAATCAATTGAGTTTAATGGCATAAAAACAGAGATAAAAGGAAATGTACAAAATCTTGATAATTTTACGCTTCGTCAAAGTGGTGAAAAAGATATATTTTCGACCATTCAAGACACGATTGATGCGTTAAGAATTACCGGAGAGGATGGGGCTTCCAAAGCACAACGAGTCATGAGTTTAGAGATGGCTCATTTACAAATTGATAACGCCATGAGTAACGTCACTGGTATTCATACTTCTGTTGGAGCGCGCATGAATACCATTGATAATCAGCGTGAATCTTCATTGGACTTTAAGCTTACCAATCAGAAAACACTCTCTAATTTAGAAGATCTTGATATGGCATCTGCTATTAGTGAGTTTAAATTACAGATGAGTCAATTAGAGATATCACAGCAAACCTATATTCAGTTGCAATCATTGAGCCTTTTCAAACTTATTTAATAGGGTGGTTTTGAGCAATTTCATAAAATAAAAAACAAAACCAGCTATCGCACCATATAGGTGGGCGTTCACTAAAACGGGCGCGCCAATGAGCTCGATGGTATTTTGTTGTGCGCCAAAAAATTGCTCGTAGGCTATCTTTGCTACTAAACCTACCCCAAGAATAATGCCCCATTTATCTTTATTGTGAATATCACTTATCACCCCATAACTAAACAAGCCATGTAAGACCCCCGAAAATCCTACATACCAAAGTACATTCGGCTCCAAAAAGTACAGTGCTAAACCGATAAATAGACTACTAAAAATAATTAATGGTAATAGCGTGGTATTTTTGAAGCTATCAATAAACAAAGCTAATGTGATGATAAGTCCTGCAACATTCATGACAAGGTGGTTAAAATTGGTGTGGCAAAAAGTGGCCGTTATTAATCGCCAAAGCTCGAATTGGCTAATACCTGTGTGGTAGTATGCAAGCCATTCACTGGCTTGTGGCTCTGTGAAGTAGATGGCAAAGCAGATCAGACTATAGAGTGTTGTTTCAATTAAAAGCTTAGACATCTGGTTTCATTCTATATTAGGGGTAATAAATGGTTAAAAGGGCGTTCTGCGTAAACTGTTTTAAAGCGAGCTCTGCTTGTATCTGTGCCACTATTAAATCAATTAACAATGTGCACCTATTACATATCTTACAAGATCCCAGTGAAGAAAAGAAAGCGATAGGCACTGCACGTATCTTAAAACTCTCATTGAAGAGAGTAAAGCTTACCGTGGGGACTCTTTTCGATGAGCAAGACTTTGATGTTAATAATAGTTATCTGCTTTTCCCCAATGAAGAGGCTTTGCCGGCAGAGCGCTTAACTGATGAAGTGATGATCAATAAAAAGAGTACTTTTATATTGCTTGATGGTAGCTGGAAGAAAGCCTATAAACTGTTAATGAATAACCCTTTTTTACAAAAGTTACCCAAAGTATCTATCAATGTTGACATCAAAAGTAACTATCGGTTGCGTAAATCTCCTCGTGAGGATGGTTTATCAACGGTTGAGGCGGGTTATTATCTGCTATCGCAATTAGAAAATAACAGTGAGAAATTTAACCCCTTATTAGAAAGTTTTGAATTTATGATCGATTATCAAATATCACAAATACCGCCAGCTATTTATCAGTCTCATTATTTAGATAAGTTACAGGATTAAAGTATGCCTTTAAAAATATCCAATGGCGTAGAGATTGCCGATTGGCAATTAGAGTTGACTGCAATTCGCGCGCAAGGTGCGGGTGGGCAGAATGTTAATAAGGTTAGTTCTGCAATACATCTGCGTTTTGACATTAAAAGCTCAACACTGCCCCCTTTTTATAAAGAGCGATTACTGCGCCTCTCCGATTCGCGCATCACTCGTGAAGGGGTGATCATTATTAAAGCGCAGAGTCACCGAAATCAAGAAAAAAACAGATCTGATGCACTTGAACGTCTAAAAACGCTCATTTTAGATGCGATCGTGGTGCAAAAAGTACGCCGAGCAACTAAAGCGAGTCGTAATTCACAAAGAAAGCGTATGGATAAAAAAACACAACGTGGCACCACCAAAAATTTACGCAGTAAAAAGATAGATTATTAAACGTTTATGGAAGTGAAACTTTAGTTTTGCCTTTCTTTATTGTGTACTGCTGTTTTCATAACCCACAAAAACTAAAAAACCAGCACAAGGCTGGTTTTTTCATACTGGTTAATGAGTTATTAATTAACGAGCACGGAATACGATGCGACCTTTAGAAAGATCGTAAGGTGTTAATTGTACGGTAACTTTATCACCCGTTAAGATACGGATGTAGTTTTTACGCATTTTACCAGAGATATGTGCTGTCACCATGTGGCCGTTTTCTAACTCGACGCGGAACATTGTGTTAGGCAATGTATCCATGATGGTGCCTTGCATTTCAATACTATCTTCTTTTGCCATTCTTAATGGATCCTTTGTCTTTTTGTGTGCCACAAATCACATTGCAACATTATACTAATTTCAATCGGCGCATCATGCCAGAATTATTGAGTAGGGTAAAGGCTTGTTGCTTATTTATTGACCCACAAAGAGAAAAAGCTGTTAGTTAAAACTGACCCACTCATTGTCAATAAAACGTTGATGTGGATTAAATTGGGTTTTGTAATTCATTTTTTGGCACGTTTTGATGTAATAACCAAGATATAAATAATCAATTTGATGTTCAATAGCAAGGCGTAGTTGCGTTAAAACTGCAAATTTACCCAATGAATGGGTCTGGTAATCAGGATCATAAAAGCAGTAAAACGCACTCCATGTTTTGCTTTGTTGAGTGAAGAGTTGATCAGTAATACTGACTGCAATCAATTTTTGTTGATCGTAAATTTCGATGAACAGTGGC
Organism: Psychromonas hadalis ATCC BAA-638; assembly: GCF_000420245.1. GTDB lineage: Bacteria > Pseudomonadota > Gammaproteobacteria > Enterobacterales > Psychromonadaceae > Psychromonas > Psychromonas hadalis. The sequence goes on from NZ_ATUO01000037.1 coordinate 22,012, forward strand.
TTATTCCAATCGCTGTGAATAAACTCATTATATTGCTTTTTCGAGGCGGGAAACATTGGACCATCACTGTGTACTTTATTGATATAACGCTGATAAAGTGAAAAATAGTCTTCACCGATCGACTCACTTATCTTAATAATAAAAACACTGTTTTTATTCATTAAGCGTTTTTGACTGCGCGACCTCATAAAGATTTTAACGGGAATGCGCAGTGATTGGCAAGCTTGACAATGCTCACAATGTGGGCGGTAAACCTGTGAGCCACTACGACGAAAGCCATTAGCAAGCAGTGTTGGATAGTACGTTTGAGCATTAGTTTCTGGCTCGATAAGCATGATCAATGTTTCTTGGTGATCATCTAAATAGGAGCAAGGAAAAGGTTGAGTAATACCCACATTGAGTGAATGAGATTGAGTAGACAAAAAACACCTGCTATTGTGATTTTAAATTAAAATAAGGAAAAAGTGATGAGCGTACAAACAATTATAGAGAAAAAACTAACAGAAAGTATAGATTGTGTTTTTTTACAGGTTGAAAATGAGAGTTTTCGACATGCTGTGCCTGAAAATTCAGAAACACATTTCAAAGTGACGGTGGTCAGTGAAGAGTTTGTTGGTAAGTTACTGATTGCACGTCATCGGTTAATTAATAATTTATTAGCAGAACAATTAGCGGGGCCTGTTCATGCATTAGCGATGCATACTTATACGCCAGAACAGTGGGCTGATAAGGGAAATGTTGCACCACTTTCTGCGGATTGTTTGGGTGGTGGAAAATAGATGTTAAAAAATAACGCTTTTATGTAAAATTATTTCACATAAAACTTTGAACTCAACAGACCAGCCGTACGCAATTGCAATGGTAATCCCCCTGCAAATAGTGGTATTATACGCCCGAATTTTTTAGTCTACTTGTTAACTTGCTGTTAAATTAAATTTTAACGGCAAGCAAGCTTGTAATGTTTTTATGCCGCAAGGCATCTAACTCTTCTTTCCGTAAACATAGTGCAAATAAATATGATTACTATAAAAAAAGGACTGGACCTCCCGATCAGTGGAGTGCCAGAGCAAGTGATTCAGGATGGCCCGACCATTACTGAAGTTGCTATACTAGGTGAAGAATATGTTGGAATGCGTCCGTCAATGGCTGTTAAAGCTGGTGACACTGTAAAGAAAGGCCAAGTTCTTTTTGTCGATAAAAAGAACCCCGGTGTTAAATTTACCGCTCCAGCATCTGGTATAGTTAAAGCGATTAATCGTGGTGCAAAACGTGTTTTGCAATCTGTTGTTATTTCCGTTGAAGGTCAAGAGAGTATCTCTTTCCCTCAATATGAAAGTGCACAGTTAGCAAAATTAGAACGTGCAACGATTATTGAAAATTTAGTTGAATCTGGTGCGTGGACAGCGCTTCGTACACGTCCATTTAGTAAAGTACCCGCCATTGATGCATTGCCTGCTGCCATTTTTGTGACTGCGATGGATACCAATCCATTAGCTGCGGACGCTGCGCTTATCATTAATGAAAACCAACAAGCCTTTATTGATGGATTAGCGGTGTTATCACAGCTAACAGTCGGTAAAGTTTATGTTTGTAAAGGTGTCGGTAAACTACCCACATCTGATGTAACTAATGTTGAAGAGAAGCTATTCTCTGGTGTTCACCCTGCAGGTCTTGCGGGTACACACATTCATTTTATCTCGCCTGTTTCTCTTACAAAACAAGTTTGGTCACTCAATTACCAAGATGTAATTGCCTTTGGTCAACTGTTTGTAACGGGTGAGCTTTATATTAATAAAGTTATCTCTCTTGCTGGTCCTGCGATTAAAAAACCACGTTTACTACGTACAGTGATTGGCGCTTCAACAGCGCAACTCACTGAAAATGAATTAATTGACGGTGATGTACGTATTATCTCTGGCTCGGTGCTTTGCGGTGTCACCGCTTATGGTGGGCATGCTTATCTTGGTCGTTACCACAATCAAATTTCAGCACTGATTGAAGGTTATGAGAAAGAATTATTTGGTTGGGGCTCTCCGGGTCTTAATAAACACTCTGTTGCGCGTGTATTCCTTTCAACACTAAACCGCGCAAAACGTTTTGCATTTACCACAACAACAGGTGGTAGTAAGCGTGCGATGGTGCCCATTGGTCAATATGAGCGCATTATGCCGCTTGATATTTTACCAACAATATTGCTTCGTGATTTGATAGTGGGTGATAGCGATGGCGCACAAACATTAGGTTGCTTAGAGTTAGATGAAGAAGATCTAGCACTATGTACTTATGTTTGTCCGGGTAAATATGACTATGCTTCAATCTTACGTACGAACTTAAGTAAAATTGAGAAGGAAGGCTAATGTTTAATCTTAAAAACATGCTTGAGAAGATGGAGCCTCACTTTGAACCGGGCGGTCGCTATGAAAAAGGCTACGCACTGTTTGAAGCAACGGCAACGTTCTTCTATACCCCAGGTTTAATTACCAAAGGGTTAACACACATTCGTGATGGACTTGATCTAAAACGTATGATGATTTTTGTTTGGCTTGCAACATTCCCTGCCGTCTTTTATGGGCTGTACAATACAGGTGTACAAGCGAACGATGCAATTGCAGTCGGTTTTGGCGCGTTAGATGATTGGCGTGTCATGATCCTCAATTTATTGGGGGTAACAATGGGCGCGAAAGCGACAATTGTTGATAACATGCTGTTTGGTGCGCTCTACTTCCTGCCTATCTATGCGGTCTCTTTTGCCGTAGGTGGTTTCTGGGAAGTGTTATTTGCAAGCGTACGTAAACATGAAGTTAACGAAGGTTTCTTTGTTTCTTCAATTCTGTTCGCACTGATTTTGCCAGCAACAATTCCATTATGGCAAGTTGCACTGGGTATCACATTTGGTGTGGTTGTTGCCAAAGAGATATTTGGTGGCACGGGGCGTAACTTCTTAAACCCTGCACTTGCGGGACGTGCTTTCTTGTTCTTTGCTTATCCAACGGATATTTCCGGTGATTCAGTTTGGACTGCGGTAGATGGTTTCTCGGGTGCTACATCGTTAAGTACGATGTCACAGGGCGGGATGGATGTACTGCAATCAAGTCTTTCTTGGATGGATGCTTTCTTGGGTAACATGCAAGGGAGTATTGGCGAAGTATCGACACTGGCTATCTTAATTGGTGGTGCATTTATTGTGCTCACGGGTATTGCTTCATGGCGAATAATCGCGGGTGTGATGATAGGTATGGTCGCAACGTCAATGCTGTTTAACGGTATTGGTAGTGACACAAACCATATGTTCCAACTTCCTTGGTACTGGCATTTAGTGATGGGTGGCTTTGCCTTTGGTATGATTTTCATGGCAACCGACCCCGTATCGGCATCATTTACCAATAAAGGTAAGTGGATGTACGGCGCGCTGATTGGTTTGATGGTGGTCTTGATTCGTGTAGTGAACCCCGCATTCCCCGAGGGAATGATGCTAGCAATTCTATTTGCTAACCTGTTCGCGCCACTGTTTGACTACTTTGTGGTACAGGGAAATATTAAACGGAGGCTTGCACGCAATGTCTAATAAAAAGGAAACATTCGGCGGAACAATGTTGGTGGTACTGGCAGTTTGTCTCGTCTGCTCAATCATTGTTGCTGGCGCAGCGGTTGGTTTGCGTCCTTTGCAAATCGCCAATAAAGCGTTAGATAAACAGCAAAATATTTTAGCGGTTGCTGGCCTCGAAACGGAGAAATCAATTAAAGAGATCTTCAATAGTAATATTGAAACTAAATTAGTTGATTTAGCCACGGGTGAATTTGTCACTGATGTTGATGCAACACATTATGATCAACGTCTAGCGGCAAGAGATCCAACGCAAAGCATTAAGCTAACGAACGATCAAAATATCGCTAAAATTGGCCGTCGTGCCAATCTTGCCACGGTTTATTTAGTGTCTGATGATGATGGTCAACTACAACGTATTATCCTGCCTATTCATGGCGCGGGTTTATGGTCAACAATGTACGCCTTTGTTGCCATTAAAACCGATGGTAATACCATTATTTCATTAACCTATTATGATCAAGGCGAAACACCAGGACTGGGTGGCGAAATCGAGAACCCTCGTTGGCGCGCACTTTTCCAAGGTAAAGAGTTATTTGATGCAAACGGAAAACCTGCTATCAAAGTAGTCAAAGGTCAAGCACCTGCAAATTCTAAGCATGAAATTGATGGTCTATCCGGCGCAACACTTACAAGTGTTGGTGTTGAGCATACCTTTACTTTCTGGTTAGGTAAGCAAGGCTTTGGCCCATTCCTAACTAAAGTTCGTGAAGGAGCATTAAACAATGGCTAAATCTAGTGAACTAAGAGAGATATTAACCTCTCCAGTTGTGAGCAATAACCCGATTGCATTACAAATTCTGGGCGTTTGTTCTGCACTTGCAGTGACAACAACCTTAGAAAATGCAGTGGTAATGACCTTAGCTGTTCTATTCGTAACTGCATTTTCAAACATGTTTATCTCCATGATCCGTAACTATATTCCAAATAGTGTACGTATTATTGTACAGATGGCGATTATTGCTTCATTGGTCATTGTTGTTGACCAAGTTTTGAAAGCATATGCGTACGGCTTATCTAAACAGTTATCTGTTTATATTGGCCTGATCATTACAAACTGTATTGTAATGGGACGTGCAGAAGCCTTTGCGATGAAGAATAAACCTTTCCCAAGTTTCATGGATGGCGTTGGTAACGGTTTAGGTTACGGTTTCATTCTTGTTATCGTGGGAGGTATCCGTGAATTATTCGGCGCAGGAGCACTATTTGGAATTGAAATTCTACCATTAACATCTAATGGCGGTTGGTACCAAAGTAATGGTCTGTTATTACTTCCTCCAAGTGCGTTCTTTATTATTGGTGGCATTATCTGGGTAATTCGTATTGTGCGTCCAGATCAAGTTGAGCCAAAGGAGTAGTTTAAATGGAACATTATCTTAGTTTATTTGTGCGTGCTATTTTCATTGAAAATATGGCGTTAGCTTTCTTCTTAGGCATGTGTACATTCCTTGCAGTATCGAAAAAAGTTAAAACATCAATGGGTCTCGGTGTTGCGGTTATTGTGGTATTAGGTATCTCAGTACCGGTTAACCAAATCATCTACTTTAACTTATTAGCACCTGGTGCGTTAGATTGGGCTGGTTTCCCTGATGCAGACCTTAGCTTCTTAGGCTTTATTACTTTCATCGGTGTTATTGCTGCGTTAGTGCAAATTTTGGAGATGGTATTAGATAAATACTTCCCGGCTTTGTATCAAGCACTGGGGATCTTCCTACCACTTATCACGGTTAACTGCGCTATTTTTGGTGGCGTATCATTCATGGTTATACGTGATTATAACTTACTAGAATCGGCAGTTTACGGTGTTGGTAGTGGTATTGGTTGGACATTAGCAATTGTCGCATTAGCAGGTATCCGTGAAAAAATGAAATACTCAGACGTGCCAGATGGTTTACGTGGTTTAGGTATTACATTCATTACAACGGGTCTAATGGCACTGGGTTTCATGTCATTTTCAGGCATCCAACTGTAACTGTTTAGCTGCTTGTCATTTAGGATAGCTTCTCTTGGAATTTAGCCTAAATGCGTTAGCGCTAAACATTATATAAGATGTTTTAACTTAGGAATCGTTACAGAATAACTTGCTCTAAATTATTTTCAAAAAACCTTAACGACTGGTTATTTTGAAAATAAAGAACAAGTAATTTTGAAGCCGATCTTTAGGAATCGTTACAGAATAA
>NZ_ATUO01000038.1 GCF_000420245.1 Psychromonas hadalis ATCC BAA-638
ATTGAGTAATAGCTAGCTATTGCGATTGAATGCAACGTCGCTATTTATTATTTTAACCAACAAGATAGATCAGATACTTATGCGGATTGGTATAAAATAATGAGCTTCTACAAAAGCGTTGCTTATCCAGAATTCAGGTTAACTAATAAGGCCCTTAATAAAAACAGCTGTGCTGCTCTATGATGCTATTTTGTTGGGCGAAATGAACGGAGATAATTCCAACACACTCCGCCCATCCCGATCAAAACTCATTGAGATAAACCTATTGCAAAGAACCAATTCCTCATAATGGTCATCAATTTCTGATTATAAAAGCCAGCCACTATTCTACGGTGACGGCTTTGGCTAAGTTTCTTGGCTGATCCACATCTGTGCCTTTAATTAATGCCACATGATAAGCGAGTAACTGCATCGGCACCGTGTAAAAAATAGGGGCTGTGATCTCATTGACCTTAGGCATACGGATGATTTTCATGTTGTGTGCAGCTTCAAAGCCAGATTTTTGTTCTGAAAACACATACAACAATCCTCCTCTTGCTCGGACTTCTTCAATATTTGATTTTAATTTTTCTAATAGATCATTGCCGGGTGCGATCACGACCACTGGCATATCCGCATCAATCAATGCTAATGGGCCATGCTTTAATTCACCCGCTGCATAGGCTTCTGCATGGATATAAGAGATCTCTTTCAGTTTCAAGGCCGCTTCCACGGCAATAGGATAAAATTCGCCACGGCCTAAAAACAGCGTATGCTGCTTATCAGCAAAATCAGTGGCTAATGCTTTAATGTCTTTATCAAGCGCCAGTGCTTGTTCAATTTGCTCGGGTAACGCATGTAAGGCCTGCACAATCTCTTTTTCTTTGGCTTTGCTAATACGCTTTTGTTGTTTTGCTAGTGCCGTGACTAACATTAATAACGTGGCCAGCTGTGTAGTAAATGCTTTTGTGGAGGCAACGCCAATTTCAGCTCCCGCACGGGTCATGAATGCAAAGTCAGATTCCCGCACTAATGATGAGCCCGCTACATTGCACACTGTCATCACTCCCATATAGCCACATTTTTTAGCCAAGCGCAGGGCTGCTAAGGTATCCGCTGTTTCTCCTGATTGTGAAATGGTAATTAATAAGCTATTGGGGCGAGTCACAAACTTACGGTAGCGAAACTCAGAAGCGATCTCTACATCACAGCTGATACCTGCAATGGATTCAAACCAATAACGCGCGGTCATTCCGGCATTAAAAGAGGTGCCACAAGCAATAATTTGTACATGTTCAACTTTATTGAGGATATCTACCGCATTGACACCAATACTTTCAGTAATAACGGCATCATGGGTTAAACGCCCCTCGAGGGTATTGCGTAATGCAGTGGGTTGTTCAAATACCTCTTTTTGCATGAAATGACGATATTTGCCTTTTTCTCCGGCATCTTGTTGTGCATGTAATTCAATCACAGCACGTTCAACATGTTGGCCACTGGCATCGAAAACATTCACATTATCATAGGTGATTTCAGCGATGTCTCCTTCTTCCAGATACATAAAACGGCGGGTGATATTTAATAGTGCTAACGGATCTGAGGCAATAAAGTTTTCACCTATACCATGGCCAATAACAATTGGGCTACCAGAGCGAGCCACTATAAGTCGCTCTGGATCATTGCTATCCATGGCTACCGCGCCATAGGCGCCTTGTAATTGAGCAGTGGTTTTTTGCACGGCTTCAAGCAAAGATGTTGCGGTTCGTCGCTCCCATTCCACTAAATGTGCAATCACTTCTGTATCGGTTTGTGATACAAAGGTATAACCTCGATCTTGCAATAATGAACGTAATGCTTGATGGTTTTCAATAATGCCATTATGCACAATGGTAATATCGCCAGAAATATGTGGGTGAGAATTTACTTCTGATGGCACTCCATGTGTCGCCCAACGGGTATGGCCGACACCGGTGCCCCCGATTAAATTGGATGTGGCAACTGCATTCGCTAACTCTCTCACTTTGCCGATGCGACGAATTCGCGTGTAATTTTTATGCAGATCAACCACCGCGATGCCTGCGGAATCATATCCACGGTACTCCAAACGGCGTAATCCTTCGACTAAAATGTCGGCGATATTTCTTTGTGCTACTGCTCCTACGATTCCACACATAACGATACTCCTTATTATACTTAGTCACGTTTCATTATTTTTCTGTAAATCAATAATGAAATAAGCTTTAGTTATTTTTAACGGATGATTGTGCTATTTTTATACAGTTTATTAACTTATCTGCATGTTATTAATAAGTTATATTTCCAGCGTCAACAGTCGGTTTTTGTTGATCAAACCGGAAAAATACTTATGTAACCAGTTACAGCGCGAAAATACCCGGTCTATTTCACGCAATAATTCATCTTTTAAACTGGGATTATCACGGTCATTAATAACACTGCCAATAAAGTGTGCTTGGGCATTATTCAATTTAGTGATGGCATTGCTGATTGATGCGACGGGAGTCTTGCCCGCTAACACCATTAAGATGACCGCATCACAGGCCGCTGCTACTCGCTCAGCGGGGATATTATTGGCGTTCATACGATTTAAAGGTGATGTATCAATGATCACTGAATCATACTGGGTTAACCACTGCTCGATAAATAACTCCAATACACCTTCTTTACGTAATTTCATCACACTTTCGCGTTTATTGGGTGCGGTTATACCCGTTAGTACCACCGGATTTTTATCATTAATCGTCAGCGCAGGCGGCACAAATAAGCCGTTATAGCGTCTGTCCATGGTGATTTTTTGTTTGTTATTATGCGTGGCTAATGTGTCCTCTATTGCTAATAACGGAACAAGCGTTGGATGGTATAAGTTAAGATCCACGACTAATACTGAATTGCCTGCGAGTAGTTGTCGTTGCGCTAAGGCTAAGACTAAACTGGTAACACCTTCTCCTGACTCTGCGGCGCAAATAGCAATGGCGCGATGACCCGGTGCAAATGCCTGATAAAATATTTGTTCTATTTCTATATTTTGGTAAGGAATATTCATTTTCAGCACTCCTTTGTTGTGACTCTTTATAACAAGCCAATTAATGCACCTAGCGCGAGTATCTGCACTAAATCTGTTAATCCTTTACGGAATTTTTCATAGCCACTCTCATTACGATAAGGAATATAAATGGTGTCACCCGCGCGTAATACGGGTAAGTCAGCAAAAGAAGCGCTCTCAATAAATTTACTTAAATCAAAGCGACGTGCTTGATCTCGACAGCAAGACATATTCACCACGGTAATATTTTTGATATAAGCATCTTCTTTGGTACCACCCGATTCAGCGAGTAAATCTAATAAGGTCATAGTGTCATCAAAACGGTAGCGACCCGGTCTATTCACCGCGCCTAATACTCGCACTGTGCTTTCTTTCGATTGATCTAACCAAATGCGATCTTTTTCTGGAATATAAATGGTGTCACCGATTTGTACATGGGGTAATAAACTGTCATCGCCGGTCTCAAAATACAGCGCTAAATCTAATTTACTGACTCCTTTTTGTCTGTTATCACGGTGATTAATACGGATATTACGTAAGTCGGCTTTGTCTGTTGGGCCATCAGCTGCCGCTAAAATATCTAAGAAGTTCATCTCGTTAGAGAACATATAACGCCCCGGCGCTCCCACTTGACCAAAAATATAAATTGATTTTTCCGAGGACTGGCGTACCCACTGTGATTTATTGTCTTTAGGATCGATGGGTAATTCGTGGATCATAATGGTGCTACCGGCTCTGATCACCGGTAACGTCGCATCACTTTTTCCTTCTTTTAAAAATGCGTTTAAATCAAAGCTATACGCTTTTGCTTGCGCATTATTTTGTGGTACCACAATCTCGATATTATTGGTGTCAGCTTTAGAGGTTGGGCCACCGACATGGGCTAATAAGTCTAACAATGACATTTCATCTGACCATTCAATACGCCCCGGATGCATGACCGCACCAATCACTCGCACTGCGCGGTTAGGGGTGACTTTTAACCACGATTTTTGATTCATATCGGTTTTTTCAGGGACAAAAATAGCGTCACCTGCGCTAATTGTTGGAGGGGGTGTTTTACTTAATCCTTCGGTATAGGCACTTAAATCAAAAGCAATAATCGTCCCATTGGCTTTAAGTACTCTGATTTGACGTGATTCTGCAAAGCGAGTTGGGCCTCCTGCATTGGCCAGGATATCCATAAAGGTAGCGCCATCTTTGCTCTCAAAAGCACCCGGTTTAGCCACTTCGCCCATGATATAAACCATTTGTGCGCCACTTTTAATCTCATCTTGCTGCTTGGGTACAAAAATAGTGGCCCCTTTTTGGATTGTCGGTAAGTAACTAACATCCCCACTATCCAGATACTTTTTCAAATCAAATAATGCCGGTTTTCCTTCATTAATGACCCTTATTTTTTCGACACCTGCATAACGAGTTACTCCGCCTGAACCCATTAATAAATCCACAATATCAATGCCGTCACGATAAGTGAAACTACCGGGATTATTCACTTCACCAAAAACTTTGATGGCATCCTGATTATTGACAGAATCGCCTGCATTCACCATTTCTGAAGGATTAAATTCAACTTCTACATTGCCGGTGAGTGGTGATGCAGGAATAAACAACGCATCCATTGATTGCAGGATAGGTAATAAACTGATATCACCACTGTCGAGATATTTTTTATAATTAAAAACCGTGATTTTTTTATTACGAATAAGTTGCAGACGATCTAGTTGTGCGCCTGCGCGTAAGCCTCCTGCTGCATAAATGGCACGCTGTACGGATGCATCGTACTGCAAGGTAAATTCTCCCGGCTGCAATACATAACCGCGCACACTAATAATGAGTTGCTTTTTCAATAAATAAACATTCAAATAGTCTAAATCAATAAAGACTTTTTGCAGCTTTTTACGTATTAAAGAGGTGGTCGCAACTAAGGTTAAACCGGCCACTTGTGCAAGGCCGACTTCGGGTAAAATAATGGTGCCTTGACGACTCACTTTAAAAGGGGCTTGCAAACTCTCTTCACCTGGCAGTGATATTTGCAGCAGATCGCCATTGTGTACTAAATAGTCGGCCTCTTGTGCATTAACGAATACAGCGCTTATTATTAAAATGAACATCAGCAAGTAGCGTTTAACGTTTAATAGATTCATTTTGGTATTACCTCTGAAGTAGAATTAATGGTAATTAACTCAATGCTGACACGACGATTAACCAGTCTTGTCTGCGCTTCTCGGCCTATAAATAAAGGGTTCACAGAGCCACTGCCATCAATTTCAATATTGTTTGGATCCAGTCCGAAAATTTGTAAGTAGCGCTCAACTTGTGCTGCTCGTTGCATTGATAATGTTAAGTTATAACTATCACTGCCCGTGGTGTCGGTGTGACCGGTAAGCTTTAAGTAATAATGTGTGTAAGGGCGAAGTATTATCGACACTTCGGCTAATTGACCAATATAGCGAGGATTTAATTCTGCAGAGTCAGTGACAAACTGATTATTGTTATTGAGTAACTGCATGATGTGTTGCATTTTCTTTGCGCTTAATAATTGCTTATCTGTTTGCTCTTTAATTTCAAGTGGTTGTTGCTTAAAAGGCAAGCAACTTTGTTGTTGTTGCACGTAATTAAGGCGACGCTGTAATCTGTCTAACTGATCCCGTTGAATAATCAGATCATTAGCCGCATCCCCCTCTAACCCCCCTTGCAATTCACGTATGATACGCGCTTCTCGGATCTGACTAATACGCACAGCCGCAGGAAAACAAACCTGTGCACCTGCCAGGATTAAGGACTCCAAATGGCGCCGACTCATTTGTGATTCAAAGTGTAATGCATTTTCCAAACCCACTCGGTGATCCGGCATATCACTGTATTGGTGCTCAGCAAACCCGCCGTGGCCTTTGGGCGTTGAGCTAGTGCACCCACCCAGAGTTGCAAGGCTAATGCATAGCAGTGCACAGGTTAAGGAAGCACTTACAGCATACATGATAAAACTGCCTGATCTTGGCCACTATTTAATGGGATAGCCGAATCAATGCGTAATAACGTCATTAATTCATGGGGTTGACCCTGTACACCAATAATACCCATACTACGTTGTTGCTCTTTAAGGCGTTTAAAAAGAAATACGATGGCGCCAATGCCCGAGGAATCAATAAAACTGATACCACTGAGATCTAGCACGATATGGCTTTGATGCTGTTTGGTAATGGCTTCTAAAGCTGGGCGGATTTTACTACAGCCGTTGGCATCCATTTCACCGCTTAAGAAAATCAACAATTTATTATTTTTGGCATTAACTTGTTTAATATTCATAATATCTATCCTTTTTGTAGAAGATAGATAAAATGTTGCAGGCTTTAAGCCAAGTTTTTGTTTTAAGTTAAATCAATGTGTTACATGTTTTTTTTGGTTTTAATTACATGTAACATTGATTAATTCGCAAAATGCAAATCCATTTGCAACGCGAGAATTGCAATTCAAGGAATTGCTAAGGTTGTTTTAATTAACAGATGATCTGAGCCGGGCATCATTTGTAACTGCTTATTGATAACCGCTATGTGCTGGCTAACCAGGCAATGGTCAACATAAGCACTGAGTATGGGCCAAAAAACATGATACTGGTGATAAGACCAACTGGGTATATAACCAAAACCGGCTGCACTGTTTTTGAGTAATGTAGCTTGTTGTAAACGAGAAAAAGCGGGGGTCCAGTGACTACTATTAAAATCTCCAATAATAATTTTATTATTTAACAGAGAGTTGTTAACCAGTTGAGCAAGGTCATCGAAGGCCTTATTACGTTGTTGCCATAATATTTTAGAACGAGGTGAAGCAGGATGAATGGCATATATTTGCACGGGTATTTGTTGTTTGGGACTTTGTATAATGACTTCTAAAATATGTGTTTTGGCAGTCGTTAATACGTGACTATGACTTTCAATAATGGGCCAACGTGAAAATATAAGTAAACCAGAAGGGCTTGCATTGAGTGGTTCAAGGCCGAATGAATAGGGATAATATTGAGATAAGATATTAATATCTTGTTTATCTGATGCCTCTTGCAATACTAGGATATCAAAATCTGGATCACCAAATTGAGGTAATAATTCATTTAAATACGGATTGCTGTAACTGATATTAAATTGTGCAATGGTTAAGGTTTGTTTATCTAAAAAAGGGCTATGTTGTGGTTGATATAATAAGAACCACTGCTGATAAATAATTGTCATAGATAACACAGTAATAGAGAGATACCTAAAGCGTAACTTAAAAGCGATATTAATTATAATTAATAAAATAGCACACAGTGACCATTGCCATTGTAAGTTTGCGAGGTTATCTACCCACCACAGTTCAACCGCGAACAGTGGTAATAATAACAGTGCCAAGACTAAGAGCTGAATACTATAAATGCAGACGTTTAATACCGTTTTAGCACGCAATTTAACCATTACATTTAACCACCGTAAGCACCGTTTTTATTAAGATACTTAGATCTGTTTTTAACCAATTTCCCGGGTTTGTTATCGCCAGAGAATAGGCGTGATCGAAGGCTAATTTTTGGCCAATATTGTTGACACTGTCTAAATAGCTTTGTTTGGTTTGTGCCAAACCGGTTATACCCGGTAATACGTGATAGGTGCGCTCGCTAAAAAAGGGCATTTTCTTTTCAATTTCTGATGTTAACTCAGGCCGTTCAGGACGCGGCCCAATTAATGACATATCACCACGAATAATATTAACAAACTGTGGTACTTCATCGAGCCGCGTTTTACGTAGGAATCGACCAACAGGGGTAATGCGAGGATCTCCTTTTACCGCTAATAATGCTTTGCCTGCTTTTTCTGCATCTGTGTGCATACTTCTAAATTTTATAATGGTGAATAATTTATCTTGCCCTGAGCGCGTTTGTAAATAAAAGACGGGACCTTTGCTATCGACTTTAATGGCAATGGCCACGCAGACCAATACTGGCGAGAGTATGACTAAGGCACACAGTGAGAATATAAGGTCAAAGCCACGTTTGCCATATTTAACAATCGGGTGAATGTAACTATTACTGGTTATATGTCGAATTTCACTATCTTCAATAGTCTGAGAAAAATATGTCATCATAAACCTCTCTTAAATTAATTTTGGTCTAACACATGCTATTAATTTGTTATGTTTACTTCACTTTTGTCCAACGCATATCATCAAGACGTAAAAGGTAATGCATTGTGCCGATCAGTCCTGCAATATGCCCCCCGACTAAATAACCTAATAAACGACTTACTTTATTACTGTTTTTAGGTTTTATCAGTAATTGCCAACTTGCAAGGCTATATAAAACAATCTGTAATATGGCAAGAACTAAAAATAGCAGTAAACTCTGCGCAAGTAGCAAACTGCCTAACAAGCTAAAAATCATTAAAAATGGCATGAATACCCGTAATGCTTTACCGGAAAAAAAGGCAAAAGCAATGCCTTTATAACGTGGTGATAACAATCCTTTAAGGCGGATTAATTGCTGAAGGTTACCGGCTGCTATACGACGTCGACGTTGCTGATCTTGGTTATCACTGGCTTTTTCTAACTCCACCGAATGAATGCTGTTTTCATAATCTGCACGGTATCCTGCCAGCACAATTTTCATGGGTAAAATAAAGTCATCGTTGATGGTATCGGTAGCAAGTGGTTCAAATAGCGCGCGACGAAAAACATAGAAAGCGCCATGTGCGCCTAATGTTGAACCTAATGCAGCCTCAGTTAATTTAATTTGACTTTGATAATCCCAATAGGCTTTTTCGCCTGCTGAGCCAGGTGTTAATAAATGATAATGGCCGTTTAATACGCCTATTTTAGGATCTTTAAATCGTTCAGCTGCAATCATTAATGCATCAATTGAAATCAGCGCGGAGGTATCAGTTAAGGCAACCAAATCACAGGTTAGTGTGGCTAATAAGGTATTGAGGATGGCAACTTTACCTCTGTTTTTAGAGAAATTAACGATTTTTATATGTAGATCTGCACACTCTGGCTCCTGCGCAGTCGCTAGCGCAATGTCATAAGTTTGGTCTGTGCAACCATCACAACCCACCAATACGTGTAAATGTTCACTGGGATAGTCTAATGCGGCAACATTGCGGATTTTTTCTGCTATCCATTGCGCTTCATTGTAAGCGGGAATAACCAGGGTTATATCAGGTAAGTGAGTATCGGCACTCGAGTTGCAATACTGGCGTGGCTTGATGTAGCAGTCATCATGGTGAGCTTGGTTAAGTAGTTTGAGCAACAGTGGATATCCTAGATGATGGTAAAGTACCAATAGGCCACTTAATAGGGTGAGTATGATAATTGTATTATTCATGACAAACTCCGTTAGTCGTTAAAGGGCGACGTAAAGAGACATAAGCTGAGACCATGCTTTGCACGTTTGCATGTTGCTGCACATATAAACGTGGGCTGGTTTCCGTCGGATTATTGATCATATCCAGTAATACCGAGGCCATCGCATCACAATCTTCAGCTTTCACTAAACGACCACTACTGGGGCTGAGTGTTTCTTTGGATGCGCCGACATCGGTTACTAAGGTCGCCACATCACAAGATTGCGCTTCTAATGAAGACAGTGGGAAACCTTCATTTAATGAAGGAAGACAAAATATATTTAAGGATTGATAAAAAACCGCCATCTGATCAAGGTGCCCTAAAAAATGCACGCGCTCCTGCAAACAAAGACAAGAGACAAGGCGGCGTAGCTCGGGTTCACAGCTACCCGAGCCTGCAAAAACAACATGAACACTTAATGGTAGCCGGCTTAAAGCGTGAATTAACACATGTTGGCCTTTGACCGTTTCCATACGGCCACTGCAACCAATCATCAAGTTGTTTTGAGGAAGATTCAATGTGGCCCGAGCCATCACCCGATTGCCCGGAGTAAAATAATCAGTATCAATACCATTATTAATAATATTGATACTTTGTTTGCAATGTAGGTGTTGCTGCATATGATTCGCGACCGTTTTAGCATCCGCAACTAAAATAGGTTGTACACATTTAATGACTATTCGTTGTAACAGACGACGTTTTAAATTACTTAAGTGCCAGGCATCATGCTCAGTATGAATACGGTGTTTGACCCCTGCTAAACGCGCTGCAATACCGGCGTATAATAAAGGGCCAATATGGTGGGTATGCACGGCATAGACATTTTTCTGTTTGATGAGGCGCATCAGTTGGTAGATTAATTTTCCTTGCCAGCCCGGTTTTTTGCCGAGAAAGATAAGTTGCTCTTTAAATTCTGCCAGCTTTGGCCAAGTCGCTAACGCTTGCTGATAGTTACCCTCAAGACTGACAATTAATGTGTGTTCATTGAGTGGTGCAAAATGCGTTAAATCTAGGGCAATGCTTTCAATACCACCGGGACGCAAATGTTGCACAACTTGTAAAATTGTTTTCATGAAAAATCTCCTTCATTCGCGGATAAAACAACATAAGGAATACGTGTTAACACCGGAGCTTCGCTAAGTGCTTGTAACTGAATACGACGATAGATTGAGGTGTCGCTCAATTCTTGGATAATAGCGAGGCCACAACCCAGCACTATTCCACCTACTAAGCCACTGATTATAAATAGTATTAATGGGTTGTTAGAGGGGGCCGAAGGGGTAAACGGGCTATCGATAATTTTAATACGTTTGTCTTGCTCAAAAATACTTAACGATGCGGTGATATTGGCTTTTTCAAAACGTAATAAAATATCATCATAAAGATCGCGTTTTATCGCCACACTTCGTTGTAATTTTGATAGTTCACTGGCATTAGCTCCGTAACTTGATAGTTGTCGCGCCAGTAAGTTAATCATCACACGTAAGCTTTTTATCTCTTCCTGCAATCCTGCTACCTTACCGCTGGTTTGTTGCATTGTTTCTAATTGTGAAATCAGCAGTGGTTGTTTTTTAGGATCACTACTCATTTGGTAATTACTACCAATCGCCCAAAGCTTATCAATACTGATAGTCTCATTGGGATTACCTAACAGTTGTTGTCTTTCTAATTCTAAACGTTGTAGTTTTTTATCTGCACTGATCACTTTGCTGTGATGCTCAGTGTAACGTGAACGTAATATCGCTAACTCACCTTGCAAGCGGATAATTTTCTGTTCAATTAAGCCTAAGACTGGGTTCGTTTTTGATAATTGTTGATTGATACTGCCTAAGCTGCGTGTTGCCCCCGCCATCTCTGCTTGTTTTTCTGCTAGACGCTGTTTCAGGTGTGATAAACGGTTAACATTAGTGATATATAACTCAGGTAACTCTTCTGCATATTTATCTTTAAAGGTGGCCATTGCCATTTCTGCTTTATTTAAATCTACTTGTCGGCTTTTAAGGTGTTGCTCTAAAAATATACTCGAGTCCCTCATCGATGAACGCTCTGGGGCTAATACCTGCTCAATAAAGTGAGCACTGACTACCTCTAGCATTGATTTCATACCTTTTGATGTCGATGAGCGATAATCAATGCGGATCAAATCTTTACCCACCATATTGATGGTCAGTGCGTTAGACAGCTGACTAATAATTTGATCGTGTTGTTGTGGGCTGGTGGTACTGTTAATTAATCCTTGGTCAATCGCGACGGAACCCAAAATATGACGGCTATGTAATAAAATTTTCAGTGAGTTAATGCGTTCTTTGAGCATCGCAGAAACGGCTAAATCTTCTAAAAAAGGGTTTAGTTTGGCTGTTTCTTGTAACAACATACTGGTATGCGAAGTGTAATTTTTAGGGCTGAGCACACTCATTAATATTGAAAATATGGGCAATATGACAATGGGGATCATGATGGTATAACGGCGTCGCCATGCCCCTGCTAATATGTAGTAAAATTGGAAATAGAGATTATTCATAGTTTTTCCAACCAGTTAGATAATTGTTGCGCACGTACTTTCCAACTTTTATGCTCAACCACACTGCGTAATGCACCAGAAAAATCCGGTAAGTATTGTAGGTATTGACTATTGATTAACGCTTCGACCATGGCATTACTGTTATTAGCAATTTGTACTAAACCGCGATAAGCCTCTATTGCGGGAAAATAGGTACAAACAATAGGGCGACCCGCAGCTAAATACTCTTTCATTTTTAAGGGGTTGCAGGAACGAATTTGCGCATTATCTGTAAAGGGTAATAATGATACTGTCCAATGCTGGCTATAACTCGGTAACAGGTGATGGGGGCGTTCACCTAAAAATGTGACGTTTTCTAATTGACTAATCGCACTAATATTGACCATGACTTTACCGATAAATACAAAATGCCAATGTGGTAGTTTTTTAATGCATGCGCCTAATAAGTCTAAATCCAACCACTGTGAAATGCTGCCGTAAAAACCCGCAATAGGACGTCCATCATTGGGTAAATCTTTGGCACGTATTGCCGGTTCTGCAAAGAGTTGATAATCCACGCCGTGGGTTAATAATCGGGTACGCTCGCTGGGGAAATGTGCTAACAAGGTGGTACTGGCAACAATAATTAAATCCGCTTTTTGACTCAGCTCCTGCTCACGTAAGACAACGGTATGGTGATCAACACCTGCTAATCCTGAAAAATCATCACCACAATAATAAACAAGTCCGGACTCGCCTAAATAACCTGAAAAATCCACCGCCGTCGGCAGTGAAGTCCACAGCAAAGGCGACGTTAAGTGTGCTTTTTTGATAATCGGTTTAATTTGTAATAACAATAAATGACGTGCCACAAAACGTGAAAAGCGACTGCGTGGCGCTGGAATAGTACGTGGGTTAATCAGATAGAAGTGATTATTGTTGGTCTGTTGCTGTGGATAACCTTGCGCCGTGTTGACTTGAGGTTGTTTATTGCGTGCGCTTAATTTAAACCACAGGCGTTTGACATCATGCCAGCTAAAGCTAGGTTGACGTAAGCCAATAGAGTTGATCCACACCACTTTACGTGTGGCAGTAAGCTGCTTAATTAAATGCTGGGTGCTACTGGGCAACCCTTGCCAGTCTTCGCCGAAAACGATCAGATCATGATACATATTATTGATCCTCCGTCTGATGTGTGCCGAGAGTGCGTATCACTTTTGCGGGTATACCTGCGGCTAATACCATCGCGGGAAGATCATGGGTGACCACACTGCCTGCCGCGATAATACTGCCTTGGCCAATACGTACACCGGCCATGACTGAAACCCCTGTTGCTAGCCACACATCATCTTCTAAAATGATGTCTCCCACTTGCTCATCTAATTCAGGTAAACCAAGGGCACGATCATTGGCATCGAATGGATGACCCGGGTAACCCGCTAAGAGCGCACGTCCTGCAATACGCACGTTATTGCCTAAAATAACTTTATTACCCACGGCAATGGTGGTCATCCAACCGATATCTACATTGTTGCCTACGGTTAAACGGGGTATTACCTTCGCAGTGCAACGCCCTGAAAAAGTCGTCTGCCCAGACACTCGGCAGTTATCACCTAAACTTATTTGAATCGGACCGCTGATATAAGGCAAGCCACCATATAAGTTGAGGAATTTACCCACGCTCTGCAGCCGACCTTTAAATAAGGGGGTCCAACAGAAAATACGCATCATAGTCGCGAACAAATTACGAAACACAACAAACAGTGCATAGCAGCAACGTAATACAAATTTTGGTGCGGGTAATTCAAGATGCAATATTGCTTTGAGCTGCTTAAATAGATATTTTGCAATGGGATTAGGACTGGTTTTAAGCCATATTTTGCTTTGGTTTAATGTGAATGTTTTCATAAATAGCCATGCTCCATTGTCGAATGTGGTTATTAACCAGGTTTTCTTGATACTTATAGAGAGTTTATTGCAGAGAATGCGCCAACTTTTACTGTGTTTAAAATCAATGTGTTGAGTGTTGTGTGGAGAAGTGCTTATCGATAATATTAGTAAATTGCAAAAATAGTTCGCAAATTGCAAAATAAGACAAAGATTATGACGTTTAGTGAGAGGTTTTAGTAAAGTGGGAAAATGTGTCTTACCCCACTGGGTAGTGGTTATTACCCATGCGACTAAAATAGAGAGAGGCTAGGTGAAAATTTGGCTGAAATAACAGAAAAAATGCCAGTTTTATATTTTTAAAATTAATTGATTAGTGTGGTTGCTAGGAACTGGTTTTTTCTCAGAAAGGTGTGTTTCATACACACCGTGTAATATGTCTGAAACGACAACTTTATTTTAAAATAAATTGATTAGTGTTTTTTACTCGGGGGTGGGATTTCTTTAGGAAGGTGTGTTGTGCACCACTGGGCAATGGCGATCACCAATGCGGCTAAAATATAGAGTGGCCAAGTGAAACCTTGGGTGAGAAAGGTGGCGGAGACGATGGTGCCAATTAAGCCAGCAAATACTGCTTGCGCAGCGCCGTAAACGGCAGGTGTGACCATTGATAGGTGCGCTTCAATGCGCCTTAAACTGGTGATGGCACTTTTGATTAACAGTACAATACAAGCCACAAATATACTCAGGCCTAAAAAACCTGTCTCAGCAAGTACCCCAAACCAAGTGCTGTGCACCGCATGATTCAAACCATCCCAATGTGAGCTGTAATAATAATAATTTGCATAAAAATTATTGAGACCAACGCCACTAAAAGGATTATGTAACGCCATGCCAAACGCCGCTTCCCAAGCGTATAAACGGCCCATTGCAGACGCATCGATACCGGCTTCGGTGGCGCCTCCAGACGCGCGCTCGGAGATCCCGGCAAATACAAATAAAATGATGGCGGCGAAAACGATCAAAGTGAAAAATAGTGTCTTAGAATGGATTTTCCGATAACCAAAGACGGCAAAAATACTTAGCATTCCTAATAATCCGCCGCGACTTTGTGTCGCGATGATGGCCAGAAATAACACCACAACACTGCTCACGGCGAGCACTTTATTAAACCAGCCCACATTTTTGGTAAACAGCAAACTACAGGCAAAAGCCACGGGAAACATTAATACTAAGGCTAAATCATTCGGATCGCCGAGGACCGAACCAAATTCACGGCCAATAGTGACCCGTGTACCTTCGACTAAACCAATCGCATTCATCTGATTAGAGAGAGCAACCAGCCCCACTAACATGCCAAATAGGGTGATCAAACGACAGGCTAATGCAAAATCTTTTTCACAGCGCGATAACCATGCAACGGCGTAGGTCATAATGATGATTTTCCAATAAATAATTTTGAAATATTCTATCGCGACCGGGCGATTACTGGCTAATAGCACACCCACAAAAACCAGCACAAAAAAGGCGCTTAACATACTTAATTCGGGGCGCCAGTATACTTGTACTTGACGTGATATTAAGGTATGCCAAAACAGTGCACCTAATGAAGCCAAGGACAATAAAAGCGGAATTTTAAAGTTATATATCAGAGGGAAAACTTCATGAATGCGAAAAAACGAGAAGATAATAAACAATAAAATGAATAAAAACGGGAAGCGTAAAACCACTAAAATCGCGATAGGTAACAAGCAAATGGTCATCACAATCACTGGATGGGGGAGTATTGACCACAAGGCGCTAATTACTATGCAGACAACCGCGCAACTTAACACCGGGAAAAGCAATGACGGGGTTGGGTGTACCTGACGTTCAATCATAGTGTCACACTTGCGCGCGCGTAATAAGGTAAACGAAATAGGTTTAAATAATGCGCACTAAAGAGCATATTCACCATACTCGCAATGACGATTAATAGCAGGCTAAATAGGCCTTCTATTTGTGTACCTACAAATATCCACAGGGCGCCGATTAAGGTAAATATTAATAAACTAAAGATGGGGTAATTTAATGTTAGATAATACTGGCTGATGTTATAAAACAGTAACAAACGGACTGATTGGGCAATTAACAATGCGCTAATTAAACCCCAGACTTGATAAAGAGGGGTAAGCCAAAACATAATAAGCAGACCAATACTGGCGCCAATGATATTTATTAGTAATTGGCTATTGGTGGTATTACCATGGAAGCAGCCGATATTAAACAGTTCAACTAACTCTTTTAAGAGCATAATAAATACTAACGCGACAACATATAAACTGGCTTGATGATAATTATCCGGTAACAATAAAATGATCAGTGTTGGCGAGACGAGAGCCACAAAAACGGCAATGCTGAGTGCTAAGCAACTGCCCATTGCAATCACCTTAGCAACTTGTTGTTTGCCGTTAATACCTTTTAATACTTCGAAGCGTCGCGGTGACCACCACATGCCAAAAGGTTGTAATAACAGTACCGTTGCCAACGCAAATTTGGCTGCAATGCTAAACACCGCAACATCAATTAACGAGGTATAATCGGCTAATACCCAGCGATCTAAGCCATTTAAAACAAAAGCCACGATGCCACTGCCCACAATCGGTAAGCTATAGATTAAGGAACGATAGCTGGTGGTACGACTGAAATGTAAACCGGTATCTTTAATTTGCCAGCTACCTAATATTAACGCCTGCAAGGTCGCCGCGATTAATCCTGCTTCTAAAATACCCGCCACACCACGGTCAAAAAATAAAAATGTGGCGACTAATAAGGCCTGTAATAATGCCCGGCCACTACTAATAAAGAAGAAAAAACCCGCTTTATTCTGCATTCTTAACCAGCCAAGCGGTATCGCGATACAGCCCTCTAACGCGAGCATCAATAACACTAAACGTACTTCATAAATACTCGGTTGACCGGGAATGAATTTGCTCAGCCCAGTGGCAATAAACCACGCAAAAAATAATGCCAGTAAACCAATGAATAAGGTTAAGGTAAATATTTCAGAGGTGATCAGTCGCTGCTGTTGTTTATTTTTAGCGGGGCCTGCAAAGCGAAATAAGGTATCTTCAAGGCCCATTCCCACAATAATGCTACCGATAATAGCTAAAGTGCTAATCACTTCAAGTCGACCAAATTCATTGGCACTCAAGTGATGTGCGATAAACGGGAGCAATAATAATGACACACCTTTCATTAATGCAATACTTGCGCCGTATAAACAACTTTGTTTAATGCTGTTTTTAATTTTAAATTTCATGGTGTTATCCATTCACTAAATGCGGGACTGTGATTTCAAGGCACAATTTTTCGATGTTATTTTTAATGAACTGGTATTGTGTAGAAGCACGATAATTTAAAGCTAATTTTGACGCGTGCAAACCCACTTTAGTGAGCAAGGGCAAATCGTTACTTAACATCAATAATTTTTGTTGCAGATCGTGGCTGTCACCCGCACGGTACTTAATGCAATTAACCTTATTTTCTAATAAGTTATCCCAGTACGCTCCATCGTCCGGAATAAGTACACACATTGCGGCTGCCATTGCTTCGAGAATAGACAGGCCAAAGGGTTCATTGTCACTGCTTGATACAAAAATATTAGCGCGGGCACGTACTTCGTCCAAATTGCTGGGGCTTTCATACCAATGCACGTTAGTTAATGGCACGGGGGCATCACTGAGCGCTAATATTGTTGACTGTGGTTTGATATAACAAATGTGAGTCAGAGGACGTTGCATTGCATCGATCCCTGTTAATGCCTCAACGAATAAATCTAAACCTTTCCATTTTAATAATGAAGCTGCCCAAAAGATAACTGGGCTATGAGTTTGACAACGTGTTGGCCAACTTTGATCACATAGGCCATTTTCAAACAGGAAAAAATGCGCTGGCAAGGTTGTAGAGAGCGGTGTAAAAATCTGTAACGCTTTTTGCAGTGAAGCACGTGTACTGTGTAAATAATAAACTTGTTCAGCATGATTTAAACAGCGACAAATAGTGCGAGAAGTGGCCACTGGACCATGAATAAACTGCACAATACGCGTTTTTAATAACGGTTTCAGCATATACATAGCAAGGTCAACACCCGGCCCTGACGCTCCTACGGTGATATCAATATGGCCTAATCGCACACGTAATAATAATAAGTTAATAGCAATAATAAAGTGGCGTAAAAAATAGGCCAGCCCTTGTTCTTTATTGGCTAAAAAGGGTAACTCATACAAAGGGACTTTAGTCATAGAAGGGTTTGTCCATGCCTGTTTATCCGCAGTGAGTATCGAGATAGACACTTTAGCGCTATCAAGTTGACGCAATATGCTTTGTGTAGCGACTTTAGACCCACCATTAAATGCAATCGCATCAATCACCACTAAATGTATTTTATGTTTCATGATTTTGTCCTCTTTTTATGAATCGATGATAGCCGTTGTACAGCGAGGTCAATACCGATGTATTTTTATACCAAGGGATAAATGCTTCGGGTTCATTGAGTAGTTGCTGGTAGGTTTGTTCAAATTTTTGAGCGTTAGCCACGACAGTAAAGTTGTTTAATATGTGCTGCATACCCGCTTTTGCTAAGCGATTTTTTAAGGCAGGTGAACAATAGAGTTCACCAATGGTTTCACTTAATGCTGCACTATTTTCTGATTCAACTAACAATCCCGTTTCATTGTGTCTCACTACTTCGTTAATGCCGCCCACATTCGGTCCAACAACCGCTAAACCTGCGAGATTCGCTTCTGCAAAGACTAAACCAAAGGCCTCTTCACGAGCGCCTGAAACAAACAGGTCTACGGTGCCTCGTAATATGCCCACGACATTATTTTTCTCACCTAATAAAGTGACCTGTTGCTGTAAACCGTGTTGTTTTATTTGCCTCTTTAGTGCCTCTTTTTCTGGCCCATCACCGATAATTAATAAATGTATTAATAGCTGTTTTTTAGCCAGCAGTGCTAAGGCATCAATAATTAAATCCATACCTTTACGCTTGATTAGCGAACCTACGGAGGCAATAACAAAAGTATTCTTAGGGATATTTAAAGTGGCGCGTAAGTTAACTAAGGGCATGGATAATAAACGCTCAGTATCAATGCCATTAGTAATTACTTGCCTGCGTGAAACAGGCAGATTATCTTGATAGAAGGGCGCCATCACATACTCACTGACGGCGATGACCTTACTGACTTGATAAAGTCCGAGTGTTAAGCGATCTCGCAATGGATAGATTGCATGCATTTGACACAATAAAGGCACATTACACTGGCGTGTGGCAATGTTTAACCATTGGCAAGGTGCCGCACTATTAGCATGTACTAAATCAATTTTTAGATCCGTGAGCAGTTGCTTAGCTTGTTTGATTAGGCGTAGAAAATGCACAACATTAAAGCGTGGCGCTTGCCATCCTAATAAAATTGAAAAGTCAGTACGGTAGACTTTAATACCTAATGCCTCAGCTTGTTGCTGCATCATCGGCTGATTACACCATAAGATAGGTTTATATTTTTGTTGGTTGATATGTGACATTAAATCCAACAAACAACGTTCGCTACCTCTTATCCAGTTATCCCCGTAATGAGTGAATAAGATGTTTTTAATAGCAGTGTTTTGATCTCTTCGCATATTAACCTTGCCTATTCAATGAATTGATAGCTTTACTGGAGCAAGCGCTGTTCCAATTTTTAACAAAGTTCTATCTATCTGATTTTAAATGTATTGTTAGATGTTTTTAATTATTTTTGTCTAAGTCATTTCTTTTTTATTTTAATCTGCGTTGCAAATTGCAACAGTTTGATTGTTCCCCAAGTGTGCATTTTCACTGTTGTATCTTTATAAATGACTGCAATTCTTTTTATTATCTTTGTCCCCTGAAGGTGGACTGATTGACTGTTGATATAAAGTGAGCAGTTTAGGAATCGCCACACGACTAGAGAAATGACGGTTAATTTTTTGTTGGGCAGCCACTTGCAAGGCGCTTTTTTGTGGTTGGCTGAAGGTCAGCCATAAGTTAATTTTTTCTGTTAATATTTGCACATTATCGGGCTCAACTAACCAGCCATTGATATCACAATTAATCAGTTTATGCAGAGCACCGACATTAAAAGCCGCCACTGGAATACCCCTGGCCATGGCTTCTAATGCCGCCATCGGTAATCCTTCATAACGAGATGGCATCACTAATAATCCTATCTTAGGCCATAGCTTGGACATATCATCCTGCTGCCCATGCAGATGTAGATTCGTTGGCGTGTGTTGTTGTAACTGTGTTAATAATGGCCCATCACCATAAAGATGAAACTGCTGTGCAGGCAACATCTGTGCAATGTGTAAAAAGTAATCCGGTCCTTTTTCTGTACTGACTCGCCCCACAAAAGCAATTTGTTTTCCTGAGCTCATTGCTAGTTGTCTATTATCAATAAAGTTGTCAAAGACCTGTGTATTACCAGGCAAACGCGCGGCTATTTTGGGGCTAACGGCAAAGACATGATGGGCCATAAAAGCACTATAACGGTCTAAACAATCATAAAAAGCTAATTTCCCCTGACTAATTTCACCGGCGTGATAGGTACTAATCACAGTCACGTTGGCCAGGCGAGCGGCCACTCGGCCTAAAATCCCCGCTTTATAACCGTGAGTATGAAGCACAGTCGGACGTTGTTTTTTTAATTGTTGATAGAGGCTACTCAATTTCCCATTGAGTATCTGGTAGTGAATACCTAAGACTTGTAATTGTTGATAGATAGGGTGCGGTCCATATTTTTGCAGAAAAACAACACAAACATTCACTTGTTGAGAAAGTAAACCCTGTGCCAATTGCACTACATGCGATTCAATACCACCCGCTTGGCGACTATCTAATAATATCCAGATTTTTGCACTTTTCATTACTTCCCCCTCTAGCAACATACCCGTCAGAATGATGATTAATAAGTTCAATAAGAGGTAATCTGCATACTTAGTGCCAAGCAGAGTTAATAGCTCTCGGGCTCTTACTAGCGCAGTAATAGCCAGCTCGCAGGCTTTTTTATAAGCATAAATTTTATATTCATTGGTACTCCGCAAACAAATACTCCAAGCTGCAATGCATTGCGCGTTGCAAAATGCAATTTTTATATTGAAAGGCCTCTTTTTAGCTTCGACAAACATGGCGGTATTTAGCGTGGCCCCTGTCATTAGGGCTGCTGGCGTGCCGTTAGATGTTTAAAACAGGGTTGGCACACAAATTGTGTATGTATAGATATAGAGATATAACAGCAGCTGGTGGGAGTCGTATTATGCAGGGTAATTATAATGTCCAAGTTAATCACTGTCTTAATATACGCAGTGTTAATACAGAGGCCTTCACTAATAGACTACTGCAGGTGATCTTTGGGTTGTTGTTAATGATTACTGTACCCGTCACAGCAGATCCCTTTAGCACCTGCCCAAGCAAAGCCTTTTTATTTCAAGGCAATCCCGTGAGTAGTTACGGGGTTAATCTGGTCACGGGGAATTATGCTCTTATGCAAAGTGATCCAGGCATTGCTGCTAATATTAATGGCTTGGGTTTTGATGAGCAAGACAGGTATTTATATGGTTTTAATACCACTCATTTACAAATGGTACGGATGGGCAGTGACTTTAAAGTCAGCACACTTAATTTATCGGGTCTGCCTGTGGATACTTCATTTTTTGTCGGAGATGTCGCTAATCATTATTATTATTTATACCGCACCAATGTCGGTTTATACCGTGTTGATTTAAGCCCCTTAGATACAGATGTTAATGCGCCGCTAATCGCGATAAAAATAACTTCAACAAGCACCGTAAAACTGACTGACTTTGCTTTTCATCCTAATAGCCAACAACTTTATGGTGTCGATAATAAAAGCGGTATTCTTTATCAAATTGATCCCGGTAATGGCAATACCATTGCACTAGGAGACACCGGTGAAACGGGTACCTTCGGTGCCATGTACTTTGATGTTAATGGCTACTTTTATTTATCGCGTAATCAAGATGGGTTAATTTATCGCATTGATTTATCCGCGCTAACCGATGCAAATAGTGCTTTGCAAATAACTGATCTCGATGTCACTGCGGTTATTTTTGCTAACGGCCCGAGTTCGAGTCAAAACGATGGTGCACGCTGTGCGAGCGCGCCATTAATTGACGTTGATGTACCTTCTAATATTGACTTTTCCGATGCACCGAGCAGTTACCAAACATTGCTAGCAGACAATGGCCCGCGTCATTTACTCGATGGTGAAACCTATTTGGGCCTGCATGCTCCCGATGGTGACTACGACGGTTATATAGGTGCTGACTCTGACGATAGTAGCGAGTTTAATAGCACTAGTTTTGATGATGAAGATGGTGTTAATTTTGTGACTGCCTTAGAGATAGGACTGGATTCTGTGGTTAGCTTGTATGCTTCCAATACCGGTATTTTAAATGCGTGGTTTGATTGGAATGGTGACGGAGATTTTAACGATGATAATGAGCATGTTTTCAATGATATCACCTTAGTTTCTGGTAATAATAATCTAGTCTACCGCGTACCGAATGATGCAGTCGCGGGTAATAGTTGGAGTCGTTTTCGTTTTAGTAAACAAAGTGGTTTAGCGTTTTTTGGCGGAAGTAGTAGTGGTGAGGTTGAAGATCATCCGATCAGTATTAATGAATCGGGTTTAACTTATCGCTATTATCCAAGCGCCAGTAGTTGGGTAACCTTAGCCTATGAAGATCAATGGCCAATCAGTGATGATTACGATATGAATGATGTGGTGATGCGTTACCGCACCGTTGAAGTGATACGTGATAATCACGTGGTACGTATTGATATTTTTGGTGAATTACAAGCATTAGGGGGGGATTACCGTAGCGGTTTTGCGGTGCATTTTCCGAATATCCTAACGGAAAATGTGAATAGACAGACATTACGTTTATTACATAACGATGTAAAACAACAATACAGCGGTCAAAATGGTGCCACTAGCTACGAAATTTTAGAGTCCGATAATATCCAAGCAGTGGTGGTGATTAGCCAAGACCTGTGGAAACATGTCAGTAGTATTTGTAAATACTTCCGCAGTGAAGAAAACTGTCAGCAATCCTCATCTTTTGATTTTGAAATTAGTATCCCACTTATCAATCCTGTGGATGCCAACCGCATAGGTTTACCCCCCTTTGACCCCTTTATTTTTGCGACCGAAGGGCTCTATTATGGAGAAACGTTTAGCAGTCACCCCGGGCGTTCAGTAGAGATCCATCTCGTGGACCATGCGCCCACAGAAAAATTTAATACCGCGTTTTTTGGCTTAGGCGACGATGATAGTGATCCGGCCATTGGACGATATTTCCGTAATAGTAATAACCTGCCTTGGGCATTAGAGGTGGGCGACCAATGGCAATGGCCATCAGAAAGAAAACCATTATTAAGTGCTTATCCGCAGTTTCAAGAATTTGTAGAAACACAAGGTGCACAGCAAAGTAATTGGTTTAACATCGAACAAGCCGTCATCAGTAACTTGTTTTCAAGTGTAAATGAATTAGCGGAGTAAAATTATGCTGACTTTAACGAAGAGAATATCAAGTCTATTTATAGCAAGTTTGTTAGTGACAGCCTGTGGAGGGGGAGGCGGTGGTGACGGGGGCTCAAATACTGATACTTCTGTTGATACGGATCCCGTGATTCCCGTTGTTATTATAGATAATGCTCTAGGAGCTGCCGTGAGCACTCAGGCAACACTAACCATGCAAGAGTTAGTGGCGGCAAAAGATTTTTCATTTACCAATAAACAATCAATTCAGGTATCACTTTCACTTTCTGAATATACAACAGAACGCGCTTATATCTCTGTTTATGGTGATTATCAACAACTCCCCTCGGGCCGTTATTATCCCGATGCAAGTAGTCGTATTATCGCGGGGAATTTACAGCAGGGGGAGTTTGAAAGTAGTTTTGTTGTCCTTAATAAGCAACCCTCATTTTTAGTCGAAGTGTGGTTTTATGATGGTCAAGAGGCATTACAAAAAGAGGTCTATCTCTCTAATAATCAACTTATCTGGTAATGTGTATTAAGGACTCCTAAAACGGTGAGTCCTTAAATTCAGTGGGCCTACACAATAAATAGAGCACTGTGATTACTTCAATGGCACCGCGTAACTTAGCCCGTTCCCATAAAATTAAATATTTAATGTTTTATCCGCGCAAATGTTAATCTTAATGTTCATTTACCTATTGATAGTTAAAGCGTGAGTTATGTTTTAATAAACATAACTATGAATAAATAGCGCTACCACCTTTAAAGTTAAATATTTATTCATGTTTATTGCATAAATAGTCATTTGTAATTACAATAAGCGCTCTAAGGCGTTTCCTTATTTACTTCTTTTTCTTATAATACCGTCTTCTAAATTTTACTATTTTCAAAACAGGATTTTTTTATGTTAAAAGCGATCGTTGTTGGCGCAAGTGGTTACACGGGTGCTGAATTAGCCCATTTTCTGACACGCCACCCAGAGATTGAATTAGCAGGTTTATATGTTTCTGAAGGTAGCTTAGATAAAGGAAAAAAATTATCTGCGTTATACGGCAACTTAGTTGGTGTTGTTGATTTGCCACTACAACCACTGGCTAATAGTGGTATTAAACGCGCTTGTGCAGGTATTGATATTGTTATTTTAGCGACCGCACATGAAGTGAGTCATCATTTAGCGCCACTATTTTTAGCGGAAGACACGGTTGTTTTTGATCTTTCAGGTGCTTTTCGTGTTCAATCTGCTGGTTTTTATGAGCAATTTTATGGCTTCACCCATCAGTTCCCTGAACTGTTAGAAAAAGCGGTTTACGGTTTAGCGGAATGGAATGCAGAAGCCATTAAAGGTACCGACCTTATTGCCGTACCCGGTTGTTATACAACAGCTTCATTAACCGCACTTAAACCATTAGCAGAAGCTGGGTTAATTAAAGAAAACTATAAACCCACGATTAATGCAACCAGCGGGGTAAGTGGCGCTGGACGTAAAGCAAACGTGGCAAGTAGCTTCTGTGAAGTGAGCCTGCAACCGTATGCGGTGTTTAATCACCGTCACAAACCTGAAATTGATCAGCATTTAGGGTTACCCGTTGTTTTTACACCACATTTAGGTAGTTTTAAGCGTGGCATTTTAGCAAGCATTAATGTGGTGTTAAAAGCGGGTGTGACTGCAGAGCAAGTAAATCAAGCTTACCAAAGAGCCTATGCAAACCAACCTATTGTACGTTTAATGGATGGCACGTTACCTGCGCTTAAAAATGTAGTGGGCACACCTTATTGTGATTTAGGCTGGGCGATGGAAGGCGAAGATTTAGTGGTGTTTAGTGCCATTGATAACCTGCTTAAAGGGGCTTCTTCTCAAGCGATACAATGTATTAATCTTCGTTTTGGTTTTGCAATCACCACATCACTTTTATAAAAGAGCGTTATGTAATGAAACAACCTTTATTAATTAAGTTAGGTGGTGCAGTACTTGAAAATGAACAAGCACTGACTAACCTATTTTCAGCATTAACTACGTATTTAGAAAAAGAAAAACGTCCATTGTTACTTGTACATGGCGGTGGTGTGATAGTCGAAGATGTTTTAAGCAAGATGAACATCAAAAGCGAAAAGAAAGATGGCCTACGTATTACCCCCTTTGATCAAATTGGTTATGTGGTGGGTGCATTAGCGGGAACATCTAATAAATTATTAATGGCAAAAGCATTACAGGCCGGCTTTTCTGCGGTCGGTTTATCGTTAGCAGATGGCTTTAGCTGTACGGTTAAACAGATGGATCCGGATCTCGGCGCCGTGGGTATTTGCGCGCCTAATAAACCCGAACTCATCAATCATTTATTAGCGGGTGGATTTTTACCGGTTATCTCATCGATTGCCATTGGTGAAGATGCACGTTTGTATAATGTGAATGCAGATCAAGCCGCGATTACGCTCTGTAAACTGTTGCATGCCGAGTTAGTTTTTTTATCGGATGTTGATGGGGTATGGGACGCACAGAAACAAATTATTCCTGAGTTAAACACCCAATTAGCTGATACACTTATTGCACAAAATGTTATCAAAGATGGCATGGCGGTGAAAGTAAAAGCAGCGCTACAAGCGGCGGACCAATTAGGTCATGTGATGTTAGCCAGTTGGAAAAATCCAGAAAATTTAGTGTCACTGCTTGCTGGACAAGCGGTGGGAACAAAAGTAATAAAATAGGGTGTTAACGATGAAAAATTTATTAACGGGTTTTGAGATGACTCAGCAACAAGCATTAGACTTGATTGCACTGGGTAAAGATCTAAAAGCAAACCCAGCAAAATATGCGCAAGCATTGGCGGGAAAAAGCGTTGTTACACTGTTTGAAAAACAATCGTTACGCACGCGTGTTAGTTTTGATATTGGCATTAATAAATTAGGTGGCCACGCCGTTTATTTAGACCAAACAAATGGGGCAATGGGAAGCCGTGAAGATGTCAGAGATTTTGCTGCTAATATTTCACGTTGGGCGGATTGTATTGTGGCACGAGTTTACGACCATAAAACATTGCTTGAAATGCAACAGTACTCAACAGTGCCTGTTATAAACTCTCTGTGTGATCTCTATCATCCGTGCCAAGGCATGGCAGACTTCCTGACTATCGCACAAAACTATGATGATGTTTCTAAAGTGAAACTAGCTTATATCGGAGACGGTAATAACGTGACTCATTCTCTGTTTATTGCCGGTGCTATTTTAGGTGCAACGGTAACGGCGGTTTGTCCCATTGGTCATAGCCCTGATGCACAAATTCTCAAACAAGCACAGGATATCGCAGCTAAAAACGGTGGTTCGATCACGGTCACGAATAGTATTGAAGATATTAAAGGCTATGACGTTGTTTATGGTGATACTTGGCTTTCAATGGGTGACGATACACCGCTTGAGCAAATTAAAGCTAAGTTTATGCCTTACCAAATTAACCAAGAGTTATTAGATAGTACAGGTATCAAACATATTTTACATTGCCAACCTGCCCACCGAGGACTGGATATTACTTCGGAAGTAATGGATGGCCCTGCTTCATTGATTTTTGATCAAGCAGAAAATAGAATGCACATACAAAACGCAATCATGTTGACGTTAATAAACAAATAAGGATCGGCTTCAAAATTACTTGCGCTTTTTTTTTCAAAATAACCCGTCATTTTAGGCTTTTTGAAAACAATTTAGGATCGGCTTCAAAATTACTTGCGCTTTTGTTTTCAAAATAACCCGTCATTTCAGGCTTTTTGAAAACAATTTAGCGCAAGTTATTGTGTAATGATTCCTTAGCGCAAGTTATTGTGTAACGATTCCTAAGTATTGATGAAAGGAAATATTCAAATGAGTAAAGTAAAAAAGGTAGTTCTCGCTTATTCTGGCGGTTTAGATACATCAGCAATTATTCCATGGTT
>NZ_ATUO01000039.1 GCF_000420245.1 Psychromonas hadalis ATCC BAA-638
CCTAATTTAAATCCTATAGAGCGACTGTGGAAGGGGATGAGTGAATATGCAAGAAACAATAAATACTTTACAACAGCAAAAGAATTTCGACAGAGTAGGATTAATGACAATTTTCAAACCTTCAATTTTGCAGTTTGAAGTGTCATGAGCTAGGTGCGAAACAGTATCAAGTCGCTTGGGTATAGACCCGAAGATAAAAACAATAAATGGGGTATTGTATTACCTTTGGCGAGCAGTTGATCAAGATGGTGATGAAATAGATATTTTAGTTCAAAAACACAAGGATAAAGTGGCTGCAATGCATTTCTTTAAACGATTATTGAAAAGTGAAGGCTCTACACTGTTGAAAATTGCGACTGATAAACTGGCAAGTTACTCAGCAGGGTATTGTCAACTTAACGAAACTTGAACCAAAAACAACTAAAAATTTAAAAGTAACCTATTGATATATCGTTGTGAAGCGAACCAAATTCTATGGATAAATTTGTTATTTAGGCTTAAGTTGACAGTACCCAAACAAGTTCATCTTACCAAGGCGGTTTCTGCCCCATGTGACTTTCAAAAGCTATAAAATCATGGTGAATTGTCTCATAACTTACAACAATGCCTCGTGATACAAGAAATTATTCAATATCTCGAAAGCTAAGTGCAAACGATGATAAGACCAAACTGCAGGATAGCGATAACTTGCGTAGATATTAGAATTTTTCATCAGAAGATTATCGCATAATTAATGAGAGAGTTAACAACACCAAAAATAATCACAACAAATGATAATGATTTACATTTACATTTACATTTACATCGGTGATTATAGAGAGTAATATTTATCCAGAGAATAAAAACAATAAAATATCCTATTATTACAGACAGTTGCAACATGCTTGAATGCGATTTTTACAAGGCTAGTATAACAAGGACTACGTAGTCATGGATGCTAATACCGATACAATATCTACCAACAATTGCTCTAACGTTCAAATGTATACTAACAACTATATTGAGATCCAACCTGGTTTCATTGTCAGTTTATTTTCTAGTAACGATATGGGAGTGGACATAGAGACCCCACAAGCAGGGGATCAGGATTACATTCATTTGAACCACTTTTTACACGGGCAACTTTGCTTAGAAGTGAAAGGCGAACAAATTAATTGTTGTGCAGGCGACATTAATATGGGTTTTTCTGATGGTGAATTGTTTCATCTTCAAGAGTGTACTGATTTTTGTAACTTGGAAATAATGATCCGCCCCGATATACTATTTTCATTGGCTGGCGAGGATTTGACCGAGATTGACTTTAGTAAAAAAATGGAATTTTTCATCCGCCAAGGATGCTCATGTCCAAAACTAACAAACGCAGTAACTCGAGTTATTTCTCTACTGAACAAAGAGGATAAGTCACCACTATTACTACATTCTGCCATGCTAGAATACCTCTATTTGCATTTATGTGCCCTTAAAATAACACAACCTCAAGAATGCTTGTCTACTCGAGATAAGCGATTGCTTTCCATTGCTAAAGACATTCTGCTCTCCGATCTCAGCTCAGCTCCAACCATTGCTGAATTAGCTAAAACTGTCGGCATCAATCAATGCAAGCTCAAAAAAGGTTTTAAAATGCTATTTGGTAAAAGTATCTATGCCAGCTTTCAGGAAGAGCGAATGAGACGCGCAATGGATTTATTAAAAAGTAATAATGTCACTGAAACAGCAATCACTCTTGGCTATAGCAATATCAGTCATTTTAGTACTGCTTTTCGCAAACAATATGGAGTGTTACCTAAAGAAGCGCGACGAGAGCTAGTCTATGAGTTAGATTTTAGCCAGCAGGAAACGGGAATTATCCTTTTATGTCCTGCTAGCTCTTGAACTTAGCAAGCAATTGCTTGTTCTGCTTCCATCACTGCACTGGATCCTGTTATTTCTAATCTCACTTGCGCATCGCCATTCCCTTTGGCTTGCCAATCAATGTTGATTTGGGCCTGACTACATATAAAGCTTAAGGCTTCTTGCTCCATCTCCCGCACCAAATTGGCTAGTTCTGCACAGTCAAGCTGGCTGAACATTTTTGCATAGGCACAATTAGAAATCGTGCAATGGATTTTATTAGCAGTCTGAGTTTGAACACTAAAGTCAAACAGACCCAAGTCGGAATAATTACTCATAAAAGATAGCCAATAGTCAATAATCGCCTGCTCAGGCTTGGCAAAAGTACTAAAGATTTCTGGCTTTGGCCAAAGCCAGCGCATTTCCATTTTCCCTGTATCCAGAAACATAACTCGGTATTGCTCAAAGGATTTTTCAGCCCCCAAAATATCCCGAGCGCGGGAATAACCAGATGTAAACATGCTGATATCTTTTGTTATGGCCTTCCAACAAGCATGCTTAACAAGATCATGACTTTGTCGGTAGGCTACTAGCTGTTTGTTGTGAGATCGCCATCGCGACATGGTAGTAAATACAAAATTAAGGAATTTTAGTGGAGAAAGGCTTTGCTTTAAACTGCTCCAAATGCCAGAATTCAATAAAAATCGCTTTTGTAATAAGGCCATCTTAGGGTGTGCCTTGTCAAAGTTATACCAATTTTTCCCATAATTACGCAACTGCTCTACACTCAGGACAGGTGTATCAGCCCAGCCAAAATGAGTGTCTGCTTGTTTGAATACTTCAGGTCTTGCTCGACGGATGCTAATACCACGTTGGGCCAGTTTATCCTGAAGCTTGGAGTGCAACTCTAAGGATAAATGCTCTGTTGCAAATACGCCCTGATAAGCGACTAACCCACCTTCTAGCCATATATCGGTGACGGCGCAGGCCATTAATGCTGTTAAGTCGTATGATGAAATAATCCCATGCACCATCAACCCTTGCTCAGGTGCATTTGCTGGATAAACCCATAGGCAAGTATCAGGATCTGCATCCTTTTTAGCTTTCATAGACTGGCCACCACTAAAGAACTTTTTGGCAAAAAAGTCGAGTGCACTTTCACCCAAGTTAAAATGAGCCAATAAGCGAGCAAAGCCTTGTGACAGATACTGAATATGGTAGCGAGTATCAAAACTTGATATTTCTAAATCGCTAGGGCAGCGATCGGAGGCTAAGCCTGCCACTTCAGGGGAAGAAAAAGGAATTAATGCTAAAGGCTTGGCCTGTGCAGGGAAGTGAAAGCTCTCACTTTCATCTTTCCAGGGGGTTTTAACCGTGGTTCGACGGCCCTTAGTGAACACTTCCAGTGTTTTATTAAAACTGGCCAATACCGCATAAGGACTGGTCTCTCCACCACCATAGGCGGCTCCCATGTATAAACGGCAACAGTAATCTCCACTTACTGAAGCATGCTCTCTTGCCAACTTAGTCAGCAATAAAGTGGATAAGCCTGGAGCGAAGCCCATTCCTGTAAAAATTCGACACCCAGATTGTTTGGCTTCATCGTGTAAAGCCAGAATTTCATCGGCAGCCTTTAAGCTATCGTTAATATCAACAACATCCAACTTTGCTTTCAGACACAAACGATGAGCTTTGGCTCCATATTTATCCATTGGTCCCAGAGCGATGATGGCCAGATCATGAGTCTGCAGCACCTTCATCGCCTCTGGTTCATTATTGATATCCAAGCCAATATAAGCCACTTTCTTACTTGCATTTATGCAACTTAGCGGCACAGCTGATATGCAACTCTGGGTATGAACGGTTTAAATAGTCAATAATGCGTTTACCTGTTTCGCCACTGCCACCAATAACGAGTAAACGAGGGTTTATTTTTTGATTCATTGGCTTTCCTGTGTCGTTTTAAATTCAAGGTTGGACTCTTTATCAATGTGCTTTAAAGTCAAAAGGCTTGATGCTTCTAATTGTTGGCATAAACAACTTGGAATCAATGGCCTCATGTAACATATATACCCCATTACAATTGAAGGATTTTCCAAAAAGCAATGCGCTGCTATACCGATGATGGAGCCTGTTGCTTCATAGGTGTCAACAAGGGTAATTTGCCCTCGAACACGCTCCCCTGATTGGTAGCTCACATCCACCTGAATACCATAGGCTGGTTGTAACTTACGCATATCTTTTTTTGAGGCTTTAACCAACCAATTCGCAGCTCGATGAATGCCTGAGCTGGATTTATACATTTTAAAGAGCTTGGCAATAAGGCAGATGAATGTAGCTCTTCGCCCAATATTGGCACCAAAAACACGCGCAGTTTGAATATTGTAACTTTTTGCCAAACGAACAATTTCTTCAGCATAAAGTAACATCGTTGAGATACTCCCTATGGGAGCTGGGAAATGAGCTTTATTGCCAGCTTTGAGCATAGATACGTTAACAATTTTCTGGCCTTGCCAATAGCAAAAACCTTTTTCATCACCAAAATCACCTAAGCCATTGATGATGTCCCAGGCTGAGTTGTAACTCCAGGCATCTCGACCAACATACTGCACATCCATCGATTCAATATTTCGGCCTTCTGCACTGGTATCCAAAACATACTTGGGAAACATGCCTGATAGACCAGGTAGTAGCCCGACATTGATAATGAGAGGAACGGGAGATGGCTTATTTTTTTCATCATGCTCAAGACTATTAAGCACCAGATCATAACCACCAGCATCAACTAGAGGTGTTGCCGTTTTTTTACAAATTTTAGCAACTCGATCACCTATAATACCCGATGGTCCAATGCAGGAGATAATCAAATCGACACTCTGACAGAATGATTCAAGCCCTTTGGGATCGTTTACCGCGTCCAGTTGGCAGCGACTAATGCGCTCACGGTCTGGAATATCTGATGGAAGTATTCTAGCCTCGCGGGAAGCTAGAGTAATTAAATAGGAAGTATGTTTAAGCAGGTAACGGGTAACTTCAATACCAACTCGGCCAAAACCTCCCAAAATAAGGATTTTTTATTATTCATAACTCTTTTCTGACTGTTGTAGTTAAGCAAATAAAGCCCCACAAAAGTGGGGAGCGGTTAAATTTACGAACTAAAAGTTATCTTAAAGTGTCCTGTAAAACGGGCTAGTAAAAAACAAGTTGCTAACTTTCGATTGAGAGGATAGTTAGCTTCTATATTAAACAAAGCTAACTCAAATCATTCAAAATAAAACTTAGCTTTTAAGCCAATAAATCGAGGTTCAGCGACTGATTCAGCGCCGTTAAACATGGATGTTGAATACTCTTCATCAGTTAAATTACGACCATAAAGATAAACAGACCAAGCCTCGACGCGATAACCAATTTGAGCATTGAGGACGGCATAGCTCCCTTGTTCAAAGGTATTAGACTCATTCATGAATTGAGGACCTTTGAAAGTGACATCCGCACCAACAAATAAACCTAACTGGTGAGTATAGCTAGAGCCTAAAGACAAACTGTATTCATTGGTATAAGGCAGTTTATTACCCGTGTAATCCCCTTCAATGCCATTGGAAAAATCATCAAATTCATATTCAAGTGGATAACTGCCATTCAAGAACATGGACACCCCTGTCATGGGTGCTGCTAATAACTCCAGCTCAAGACCACTACTATGAGCTCCTGCTGCATTTTGTTTTATATAAGCACCCTGAAAATCTGGGTGAGGAATATCAACTTGAATATCAGTCCAGTCGATGTAGTAGAGTGCTACATTCATCTCTACGTTCTGGCCAAATCTTTGTTTGTGGCCTAATTCATAGGTAATACTATATTCTGGAGCAACCGCTTCTGTAACCACTGATACATCTACTTGTACATTGTTGTAATCACCGGCTTTATAACCACGAGAAACAGAAAGGTAAGTGTGACTAGCATCCGTTGGTTTCCAGCTAATAGAAGCAGCGGGCAAGACAGCAAACCAATCATTTTCATAATTAACGCTCATATTGTTGTTATTCTGCCAATCTAAGGATTTTTTATCATAATCCAGTCTCATTCTAACGCTCAGTTCAAACTGGCCTATGGGATAAATAGCTTGCCCAAATAAAGCGACGTTAATGTTGTCTATGGTGCTACTTTGAGACATTTTTGCCCCTATAGGCATCCCCCATGCAGCAGCATCAGCTCCAAAGCCAACATCTGTTGTAGTACCTACCTCTTCTTTCATGAAAAAAGCACCTAACAGCCAGTTCATTTCATCATCAGTGATACCCTGCAAACGTAGTTCTTGAGTAAGGGATTTAGTCGACTCATCAAACACTGCAGAACTCACATCCTGTTCCGTGAAGTCCCAATCATGTAAAAAACCATAACTAGAATCGGTATAGCTGGTTATGGATGTCAGGCTGGAATTTGTACTGATATTTTTCTCCAGCGTCAAAATTCCCGTCACAAAATCACTTTCGTTATAGCCAGGTTCGTTGTTAGTCGTGGTTGTACCACCTCCATAAACATAACTATCAAAACCACCATCGTAGGAAGCAGCAATTACATCAAAAGAAACCAGTGCGTCATCTGTATGGTAAATGTCAAATTTACCATGAACGGAATATTGATCATTATTATTTGTCTCACCTCTATTCAATGTACTATTTTCAAAATAGCCATCAGTTGACTTATATTGCAGTGCGATACGCGCCGCGCTGGTTTCAGTAATACTGCCTCCTACAGCGCCTTCAATAACAGAGGTATTAAAACTCCCGTAATCCGCTTGAACATAGTTTTCAGGATCATCTTTAGGCCGATGAGTGTCTACTTTAATAATACCACCTAAGGTATTTCGCCCGTATAGCGCACCCTGCCCACCTTTAATCACTTCAATTTGAGCAGTATCTAATAAAATATTGGGGTTGACATAAGGAATGGTAACACCATCAATATTCACGTTATAAATTTTATTCATGGTGGTGGTACCACCAATACCGCGATAAACAAAGTAAGCGGTATGGTTATCGGCTTTTAAATAGTTCATACCTGGTGTTAGCAGGGCAATATCTGTGGTTTCTTTAATATTTAAATCTTCTATTCTGGACTCAGAATATATGCTCAAAGTTGCAGGAACATCATGTTTAGTTTGTTCAATTTTTTGAGCATATACAACGATAGTCTCTAAGCCTGCTATTTCAGTTTTTTCCTCTGCAGCTTGGCTGTAAGATGTTGTTGATATATAACTTAACGAAGTGAGTAACGTTAATCCTAGTTTGTGTATATTGGTCACTTTTAATTTCCTTTTAACAAGACACTGCTTGCTTAATCGCGAATACAAATAAAATTTTTGCAAAATCAATTGTCCAATATGTGATCTAGTTCGCGCTACCCAAAAAGGATTTAAATCCCCCGTTACGGTGTTATTTTTTCCATTTAAGGGAGCCCTTCGAGGTAATATTAATGAACGAGCGGTTCGGGCAACTCAGATAGTTGATATAAAAAATTCGAATAACAACCAGAGAATAAATTTGTGTCAAATTATACTGAATTAACGGTTACTCAGGCTTGTTGATCTTTGCCGTTTTAATTTTAAAAAATACCGCAAGTTTTGCTCGCGGCTAACGCAGTGTAGCCTAGACATCTAAGCAAAATTTATTTAACAAAGAGCATCACGTGCGCTGTTACATCCGAAGGTCAGTATCAAAAAAAGTTATGATTTTGTGATATAAATCATATTATTCTACATGCAATCAAGTGATAATGCGTTTTATTATCACTAATAGTAAATTAAAAACCTAGGCACAGCCTTTAGCGCAAGGATCACTTTAATTATTCTAAATGCCTTTGAATTCTTACCATAATCAAAACCATAAACTTTAAGCTTCATTAATTAAGGAGATAACATGAGTATTAATTTAAGCCCCAAAGACCTAAGCACTGTTGCTATATATTCAGTGCTGTTTTTTATGATCATGCTGGCCGTAGGCTGGTTAGGTGTTATTCCAATATTTATTCCTCTACTCGCGGTGTTAGCCCCTTTATTAGGAGGGTTGCCTTTTATGATTTTTCTAACCCGAGTTGACAAATTTGGCATGGTGTCACTTATGGGCTTTGTTAATGGTTTGTTGATGTTAGTGACAGGCATGGGACTTTGGGTTGTGCTAACTGGCATCATTTTTGGTGTGCTAGCTGATTTAATGTTAAAACGTGTAAATTATCAAAATCTTAAGAAGAGTGCCATGGCTTACAGCGTGTTTAGTGTGTGGGTTATTGGCAATTTCCTACCGTTTTATCTCTCTAGAGAAAGCTATTTCGCCACATTAGCAGAGGGCAACGGCAAAGAATATGCCGAAAGTCTCAGTCTCTTATTGCCCTATTGGTTGCTACCGATACTGGTTGTATCAGCCATGCTATCTGGTTTTATAGGTGCAAGCATCGGTAGTCGATTACTCAACAAACAATTAAGCCGAGCCGGAGTGGTATAGGTGGCGATGGCAAATATCTCAATAAGTCGAGTTGATCCTCGCAGTAAAATTCTGCTGTTACTGAGTATAAGTATCATTTTAGTTGGTGGCGCAGGCGGTAGCGAACTCGTTCAGAGGGCGTATTTTGTGCTTGCCATCTTACCCATGGTGGTGCTGATTGTAGAAGGTCACCTTAAAGTCGGATTTATCCTAACATCACTATTTATGTTGTTCACTTGGATAGCTATCAGCGTTGTGCCTTCGCTTCAGGGAGACAGTAAAATCGCATTGATGGGCATGGTGGTTTTATGCACTCGTATTCTCCCCTCTATCGCAGCGGGTTATTGTTTATTACTCACAACGTCGGTTTCAGAATTAGTTTCAGCATTATACAAATTCAGATTACCCTCCCCCTTGATCACCGTATTGGTGATTATTTTTCGTTTCTTTCCTTGTGTACTCAACGAAATGCTGGCCATTGAGCGTAGTGTACGAATGCGCGGACTATTATTTGGAAACGGCAGTGTTAAAACTGCAATACTCTGCCGTTTGCTGCCCTTTCTTAGTAATACACTGCGCATTGGAGACGAACTGTCTGCGGCCGCAATCAGCCGTGGCCTTGGAGCAGAAAAGCACCGAAGCAATTACTATGAAGCTCGCTTTACTTGGTTAGATCTACCAATACTGGCAATCATTGTACTCAACGTAATGCTCGCTGCAGAATCAATTTGGATGGTTTAATGAGTAAAATTTGTTTTAAAAATTTTAGTTTTTCCTACGCGGGTACTTCACAAAAAGCACCAACCCTACGCAATATAAATCTATCAATTAATGCCGGGCAATGCGTCCTACTCACAGGGAGCTCTGGCTCCGGTAAAAGCACTTTAATTAGGGCTATCAACGGCCTTGTACCTAATTTTTTTCACGGTGAACTCAAAGGAAGCCTATGTTTAGATGGCATCGAAGTCGCCACGATCCCTGAAAAAAAACTGTATAGAACAATTGCGACCGTATCTCAAAATCCATGTAGTCAGTTTTTTACCAATAGTGTCGGCAGTGAGCTAGTGTTCAGTGCCGAAAACTTTGCGCTTAATATTACACACATAAATCACTTACTGAGCCAAAATTTAAGCCTCTTTCAGCTTGAAGGACGTGAATACGAAAGATTGGATAAACTATCAAGTGGTGAAAAACAACGGGTTGCCTGTGCTTCAGCCAGTTTTATACAGCCAGAGCTCATTCTCTTAGATGAACCCAGTGCCAACTTGGATGCCAAGGCGGCAAAAATGCTGGCGAATGCCATCGCAAGCTGGAAAAAACTGGGCATTACCGTCATCGTGGCAGAGCATCGCAGTGCTTATCTCGGCAACTTGGTCGATAGACAAATTCACCTTGAACATGGTCGTATTATTGAGACGGCGCCAATACATTCAGCAGCCACTCAAGCGGCTACAGAAAAAAGACCATCCCCCCTAAAGGCTACTGCCACAACCTCCGATACTTGGCTGTTAAAATCTAGGGCTCGCTGGTTTGGAATAGCAGATAAAAATGCGAGACAATATACCATTGCTAAATCCTCGGTGATTGCCGTGTCAGGGGAAAACGGTGCGGGTAAAAGCAGTTTATTTCGAC
The DNA here is from genome assembly GCF_000420245.1 of Psychromonas hadalis ATCC BAA-638. Classification (GTDB taxonomy): domain Bacteria; phylum Pseudomonadota; class Gammaproteobacteria; order Enterobacterales; family Psychromonadaceae; genus Psychromonas; species Psychromonas hadalis. The sequence goes on from NZ_ATUO01000039.1 coordinate 9,942, forward strand.
AGTTATGCGGTCTAGAAAAAGGCCCCTTACAGTTATGCGACGCACAGGGGCGACTTAATACCAAAGCGCTTCGACAACGTTGCTTTTTTGTAGATCAAGAAGTCAATCGTCAATTGCTCTGTGATTCAGTTAGTGATGAAGTACAGCTCAATATGCCCGGTGAAAATGAGCAGCTAGCCATGTCCATTCTCAGTGAACTAGATTTAATAGCCCTGAAAGACGACCATCCTCTGGCTATCTCTGGAGGACAGAAGCAACGTTTGGCACTGGCTACGGCTGTAGCCGCAAACCGAGAGTTTACGGTACTAGACGAGCCAACCAGCGGACTAGATAGCAAGAACGTAACAAGAGTCGTCAAACAGATAACTAAAATGCGCGATAGGGGTTGCACTGTGATTGTTATCAGTCATGATCCCGCCGTACTGCTCGCCTGCTGTGATTCGGTTATACATATACGCAATCGACAGATCGAACAAATGTATGATCTGGACGATCGTGGACAAGAGCGCCTTTTAAGCTATATGCAATTTTCAGATGTTAGTGAACCGCCACATGCCACAGAAGTGGCTGCCTATGAAAGCAGCACTCTGCCTATTAGTCAGGCATAATCAGGCTTGTAGGTTGATATTACCCCAACGCTAGTTTTAATACCCTGAATTTCCTGTTCAATCCTATCTAACCATTGATGCTGGATATCCGATTTGCTAACGGTGTTAAAAAAGCTAACAAGTAACAGATGATCTGAGCTCAGACTAAAACAAACAGTGGGACGATTATTGAGCTGCGCACCTCCTGCATCCAATACGACGGCATTAGCAGTGGCTTTAAACTGACTTAGACAAGCTCCAACAAGCATTTCAGGGTTTAAGTTCAAACTTAAATTATCAATATTGGCGACTATATAAGAAACAGGATCATTACTCTTGTTTGCCATGCCACTGCCTAGAGCAAACCCCAAAAGCTTATACATACTGACATCAGCCCTTACTAGGCGAGCCTGAAGTAATCGCTCATTGATGGAATCGGCTATCTGCTTTAAAGATTGGCGACCATCAATAGTTACTGGCAAATATGCAATATAATTACCCAGCAGTTTTTTGCGTTGAGGAGCATTGAGAATATCAACTATCACTCGGAAACTCACTCGGTGTTTTTTTAATGGCCGCTGTAGCTGCTTACTCAGTGAATAATTCGCTTTTGCCAGTAAGGCGCACACTAAGTTATGGGGAGAAACGTTGGGGCAATGTTGCTTACAATAGTCAATGATAGGCGCGATGGAAAAACTTCGCATTATCGGCTGGCTTGGCTCTGTATTGTAGTGTTTAAGCAGAGCAGGAAGTACCAGTGTGGCCCCCGCTCTCAAGGTGCCAAAAATATCCCAAATAGAGAGATCAAAACCAAAGCTCACCAGCGCGAGTACTCGATCCAAGGGTCCAAGATCAAAGCGCTGATTAATATCGCTAAGCGTATTTACGGCAGCTTGGTGCGACATCTCAACTCCTTTTGGTTGACCTGTCGTACCGGAGGTATAGATGATATAAGCCGCTTTTTCAGCCGTGTTAGCACTTACTTGCATTAGCAAGCTTTTCTCTAATTCTTGTGTTACATAAGTCGTCTTAAGTCGCTGCTGTTGCGCGATAATCAAGCTGATCCCTACAGGCCACTCTGCCTCTAGATGCTCCTTAGAAGTGATCACAACTTTGATCCCCGCATCGGACAAAATTCGGTTTCGTCTGGCAACAGGCTGGCTAGCCTCAATGGGAACATAAGTTGCATCTGCTAACAGCACCCCTAACACCGCTGATATTTGATCCACAGACTTATCCATCACTATGGCGACTCTATCGCCTGATTGTATCAATTCAGAAAGTTGCAGCTTACAAGCGATGGCCTGACTGGCAAGTTCGCCATAACTTAGGTTTCGTTCATGACTCAAAATCGCCATTGCCTGAGGTTGGGATAAGGCCTGTTGACAAAATCCAGTATGAAGATGATCTTGACTTAGCAGAGCCCCCGTTGCATTCACCTGCTCCCTTACCTGCAGCATAGTAGCTGGCAGTGCAATTGGAGAAATTGAAGACCAAATAGACTCTTCCCCTGCCAATTGCTCTAACAATCGACAAAATGCAGCATGAGCCTGCTCAATCACACCTTGCTGGAAAATGCCACTGCGAATATCCCAATCCACAATCAAAACACCGTTTCGCTCTGTAACTTGGCAATCCAACCAAACCTGGGGAGTTTGAGTAATACCATAGCGCAATTTAGCATCATGCATAAATTCATTGGCATCCAGATCATCACCTGACAAACCAACAGTACTGGTATAAACAATAGGAACGATGACATTGCTTTGCTGTTGCTGACTCATCTCCCTTAGCACTTCAATACCAGTGAAAGCAGTGTGTTCCAAATCCAGCCAAAGTTGCTGCTGTAACTGCTGGGTTCGCTCAAAGAAACCCAGATCAGGATCGGTGCAAACACCCAATACATTAACTTCAATAAAGTCACCCACAACTCCGCGGATATCAGGGTGAGCAGTTGAACGGTTGAGCATGGTCAGGTTAATACAAAATTCTCGATTTCTGGACCAACGCCCCAACACTTCAGTAAAGGCAGATAGAACGATACTTGAAGGAGTGATTTGATAGGCATTGGCTTTTTGTTTTAAAGCTTGCCAAAGCTGACTATCTAAGGAGAAATTCTGACGACTAAAAGTGACACTTTCTTGCTTTTTATTATGGATCGCCAAAGGTAATTCAGGAGGCATAGGCATCTGTTGAATACGCTCCAACCAATACGCTTTATGCTTTTCATAACGAGCTGCCGCCTTGCTATTTTCTGTGTCTTTACGAGCCAGGATCAGATCACGATAAGATATTCGCAAAGGTTTTAACTCGCGCTCTGGGTGCTCATATAACTCCCCGAGTTCTGCCAGCAAGATCTGAATACTGGCAAAATCAGCAATCAACAAATCAATGGAGAAGTGCAATATACTGCCAGAGTCTGTACTGCTTAGCTGCATCTCATACTGTGGCCACTGCTCAGGCTGATAATGGCGGTGTGCCAAATTATCCCTCAGTTGCTCGATTAATGCTTCCCATTGTGCCGGCTCCTGCCCCTGAAAATCATGATGGATGATGGCAGGAGAGAGACTTTCGGCAGAATTTTTTGGTGCCCTTCCACAGAGATCACCGCACGTAACATATCATGCCTGCAGATAAGTTGATGCCAGGCCTGCTGTAGTCTGTTTATATCCGTTTTTGGTAAGTCCAACTCAATATAGCTATGACATCCAACACCACCATAGTCAATCGCATTGGTACGCCCAACCAGATAGGCCAACTGTAAATCGGTTAATGGGAAAGGCTCATACCTGTTATTTAGATCTGTCTGAATAGCGTCTACTACTGGATCGGATAAAAATTCTATTAATTGAACCTTATGTTGCTTTAATGTCCGTTTATGGGACTCTTGTAATACACCCGCTGGTGCTTTGAATTTCAGTTGGTCATTTTCAGCCCAGAGATATACTCCTAGAGCTTCAAAATCATTCACAATGTTAGCAATATTCATATTGTACCTTCTTCGAATAAAGACTCAGTTGTATCACTAGAGTCAAGTCCTAATTTCTGCCACTGGCTTTGGATTTGTTTTGCCATCGTAGCAATAGTAGGGGATGTAAAGATCATAGAAAGTGGCACTGTACCGGGGCTGATCCTACGCTTTTGCAATAGTTGCACAATTTGCGTTGCGACCAGACTGTCACCTCCTAGCATGAAAAAATCGGCATTTCTGGAGATTTTCTGACAATTGAGTGTCTCACACCAAAGGCTTGCTATTTGCTCTTCAAGTTGCCCTTTGGGGATTTCAAAATCAGCAGTTAACTTATAACTCAGCTCCTGGCTTAATAACTTACGATCTACTTTACCGTTTGCGCTCAGTGGTAGGCTCTGCTCAATGCTAAAGGTGTTGGGCACCATGTAGTCGGGTAGCAGTGCCTGCAATCGGAGCCGAATTTGTTCAATATCAAGTTGAGCATTGTGCTCTGGTATAAGCGCAGCCGCCAAAGACAAAGACTCACCCACAGTAACCACAACGGCTCGTGAAACACCGGCAACAGTACTTAATGCAGCTTCAATTTCACCCAACTCGATGCGATGACCACGCACTTTCACCTGATGGTCGAGACGACCAAGGAACTCTAAATTCCCATCAGGCCAGTAACGACCTCTGTCTCCCGTGCGATACCAACGCTCACCTGCGACTTCGACAAAACGCTCTTGGGTTAGCTGCGCATCACCTCGGTAACCGGTGGCTAGGCCATGACCGCCAATCCAAAGCTCTCCTGCAACCCAATCGGGGCAGTCGCGACCTTGTACATCCACCACCCTATAACGTTGATTTGCCAACGGCTTACCATAAGGGATTGAAGACCAATCCGCTGGCATGGGACCTGTCACCTCATAATGATTCGACCAAATAGCCGCCTCTGTAGCTCCCCCCATGGCAATAAAACGAGCTGAGCTCTTGGCGCTCAACCTGACCGGCAGATCCAGTCCAATCCAATCTCCTGAGAGCATTACTTGTTCAAATGGCAGCTGTTGTGTGTCCTGCTCGGCCACTACCAACAACATATCCAGTAATACGGGCACAGAGTTCCACAGCGTTACACCGTGCCGCCTGATAAGTTTTAACCACTGCTGCGCATCGCGGCGCTGCTCTTCTTGCAGCAGTACCAAACGGCCACCAATGCCAAGCAAGCCAAATAAATCATAAACAGAAAGGTCAAAGTCCAATGCAGAAAGAGCCAAAGCACAGCTGCTCTCATTTACCCCATACTTCAGATTCAGGTGTTCGATGGTATTAGCCGTTGCCCGATGACACATCTCAACGCCCTTGGGCTCACCGGTCGAGCCTGACGTAAAGATGATGTAGGCAGGTTGCTGACAAGCAAGCGCAACGGGCTCAGACAATGGCGCATAGCATGATGTAGCGGCTACATCGAGCAGACTCACTGGCTCTAAACCTTGATCGGTCAATTCACTCTGATTTATCTGTTGATGGTTACTGAGCACCAAGCGAATGCCTGCCGTAGAATGTATCTTGTTACGGCGAGCCTGAGGCTGATGAATCCCAATGGGAACATAACAACCACCCGCAGCAAGCACACCAAAAACGGCGGCCACTTATTGCAAGCCTCTGGGCAGTGTGACCGCAACAGGCTCTGCGATTTGAAGACCGTGATCTTGCAACATCGCAGCGATGCGCAGAGCCTGCTCGGCCAACTGAGCATAGCTCCAGCTCTGCTCACCCCAAACCAGCGCTTGACGCTCAGGGGTTTGCTGAGCAATCTCAAACATGCCTTGGTGCAGTAGCTTGTCAACCTGAGCTGCCTCGCTGGCATTACTCTCTTGACGAACCTTTTGTTGATGCTCTGGAAGGTTTAAGGTTTCAACTTTTTGCCAGTGCGTTGGATCAGCGGACAGCCACTCAAGTAGAGCAGTATAAGCACTGAACATATCATCCAGAAGCGGTTCAGGAAACAGCTCTTCTACAGCATCCCAAGCCAATAACAAGCCATCTTCCACTTCATAAATTTGATGATCCAACCAAACCTGTGGCGTTTGGGAGATCATATAATGCAGAGAGCCCAAGGTAGAACGACACTGCTCTGTTAACAGTGGCGTACCTAAATTACAAGCAAATACCACAGGAGCCACAACGCCCTGTGTTAGCCCTTGCTTGACCATATCTCGCTGCACATTGACCGCAGAGTAACGAGCATGCTTTACATCCTTTAGAAACTGCTGTTGTAACTGCTTCACTCGACTTAGAAAGTCAGTTGGCTCCCTACAATCACACTCCAATAACAATAAATTGGTAAAATCTGCAACGGCATGCTCAACACTCGGGTGATCTGTTTGACGATCAAATAGGGGCATGTTGATCAAAAAATGCTGTTCACTACTCCAGCGAGAGAGAGTCTCGGCATAAGCCGTTAGTAACATCATGGCCGGCGTTATTTGCTGCGCAGCTGCTATATCACGTAAAACTTGCCACTGCTTGTGAGGTAAAATCCAGGTTCTACGGACAAATTCTGGTTTTTGAATACTGTCAGGATCCAGTTTCAAAGGCAATTGTGGCCCTAAGGGTAAATTCACTAAGCGTTGTTGCCAATAAGCCTTATCTTGCTCTTGTTTCTTTTGGTTGCGCTCTGCCTCAATGCTCAAGTAGTGAGCAAATCGCCAATTGGGATCTGCTGCTAAGTTCTTGTTTCCAGCATAGGCAGAGGCTAGATCACTGAGCAGAATATGCAGGCTTTGAACATCGGCAACCAACAAGTCGACATCAAAGTGAATTCTTGTTTTCCCCAGCGGCAGCAAAGAGAGCTCCAGCCCCATTACCTCTCCAGAGCTAATGCTTAATTTACGATGGCTGAGACGCTGACGAATAGCTTCTAGTTTTTGTGTAACATCCTGATCTCCGATCCCCTGAAGATCATGCACCATTAGTTGTGGTTCAGGCATTTGTGAAGCAATAAACTGCTGCCCCTCATCGGTGAACTTAGCGCTTAGCATGGTGTGATGTTTTATTAACTGCAGCCAGGCTTGCTGAAGTTTTCTCGGCTCCACACCCTGCCCGTCGATTTCCAGATAGGCGTGGCATCCGACTCCCCCAAGCTCAGCGCTGTCTTCCCGACCAACCCAGTATGCATACTGTACATCCGTTAACTCAAAGGGAAGTTCAGAATAAAAACAAGCTTGATGTGTTCGCTAATAAAGCTGAGAAAAACTTTCATAACTGCTTGCACTTTTAGCTAACAATTGTGGTAACCAACTTTTTAGTGTTGGATTTTCAATGAGTTGTGAGAAAGTAGTACTAACTCCCAAACTGCGCCACTGATTCATCAACCGCATAATGTGCAGTGAATCAATACCCAGCTCGATAAGATTTTCCTCCAGCTGGATTGGTTTACCAACCAGAGCTTGTAACTGCGCTTTAATTGAGTCAGCGCTCAGTTCTTTAATTGCTATTAGCTCTTCTACCGACATAGATCGCACTCCACCTTTTCAAGCAAACCATCATTTTTTTTGTAAACAAGTGCTGGCTGATGCAGCTTAATTTTTCAATGGTCTCCTCCAGCTCTCGCTCAGGTTTTGATTGAGCTATAATTCCTGCGCCAGCCTGTAACCAAAGCGGCTCTCCCCGTTGATAAATGGAACGCAGCACCAAGGCGGCATCCATGGAGCCATTGCTGTCTAAGATCATCACACAACCGCTATACCACTCTCGAGCTTCACTCTCAAATCGCTTAATGGCATCGATGGATTCTTTTTTAGGGATGCCTGAGGCCGTTACCGCAGGAAACAAAGATTCAAATGCATCCCAAGCATTTTTACCTTGAGCCAATTGCCCTGTGAGTCGAGATGCCAGATGTTGCACACTGCCCCGACGACGGATCGCCATAAATTCACAAATAGAAATACTCTCCTTTTTGCAAATCTTCGCCAGCTCTTCTTGTGCCAATTTAACTGACATAGCATGCTCAGCAATCTCTTTACTATCAGCCAGCAGTTCCTCCCTGAGCTCTTGCTCCTCTTTAGGGCTAGATCCCAACGATCTGGTTCCAGCTAAAGGTTGAGTGCTCACCAAGCCTTCTGCAGAAACTTCTACCACAGTTTCTGGACTGAACCCTGCAAGCTTTTCATGACCATAACTCATCAAAAAAGAACGAGTCGGCGTATTGTTTAAACGTCCATTACGATAACTTTCAATCAGATCAACACTAGCTGGTAATGGAATACGGCGAGATAGGATCACCTTTTGATATTGACCAGACTGGATCTCGGCCACCGCATTTTTAACATTGGATTTATATTCATCCTGACGATGCTCTCTAATATCAGCATGAACCTTAGAGCTAAGACTTTCCTGATCTTGCGATAAACACTCATGGTCCAGCCTCTCGACTAACTTTATTAAAGGCACCAGTTGCTCTGCATCAATGGTGCGTATCAGGGCCTGCTCTTGCGTTAAACGAACTTCAATGCGGGGAATGAATAATTCCAAGAGATTTTTTGTTACTTCATGTTCTGACTCCACCCCCAAGAAAACGTGGGAGAGCTCAAATTTAGCGGTTCCATAAGCTCGCCAGTTTGTGATAGGAATACTTTTGGTCGCTTCGTTAATGGCTTCACAAAGACGATCTCTTTTGAAGATCTCCGGCTGGTGCTTGTTATCAGCATCAATTCGAATCTCTGCCTGATGAGCATCAGCACAAATAGAAGCATAGCGTCCTAAACCAACAGACCATTCACCATTTTTTTCGTAAATCGCGTACACCTGTTCATCTTGGGATTGGATGATTTTTAGCGCCAACTCCATCGGATTGGAGCAGATAGGAAGGCGATATTCCACATATTGTCTGGTTGAGGGAGTTTGCTTAGCAGACTTTGATATGTTGGCTAATAAGTGCTTTTTATCCACTTTTCCAACAGCCGTTAAAGGCCAAGATGTAACAATTTCTAACTGATCAGGCCACTTATATCGAGATAAACCTTTTGCATTTAAGTATTGGCGGATATCAGAAAGAGAAAGTGGATTGGGCGTAATGATAAACGCACAACTACGCTCTCCTAATCTTTCATCTGGCACAGCTACAAGCACAGAGCTGGAGATATCTGGGTGCTCATTGAGCAACTGTTCTATTTCAGCCACTGATATTTTTTCTCCAGCACGGTTGATCTGCTCTTTGATCCGTCCTTCAACAATAATATTACCCGACGCCGTCTGACGAACTAAGTCACCAGATTTATAAAAGCCATCATCACTAAAGGCTGTTGCATTGTGCTGAGTGGCGCGGTAATAAGCACGAATGGTATAAGGACCACGAGTTTGAAGCTCTCCCACTTCGCCTGGTTTGACAAGCTCTCCATCGATATTTACCACTCGTATCTCATCACCAGAAGAAAGTGGACGCCCTTGGGTGTTAATGATGACTTCTTGAGCATCATCCAAGCGGGTATAACAAAGCAAACCCTCTGCCATACCAAAGACTTGCTGCAGTTGACAGCCCAAAACAGGAGTAACCTGCTTGGCCAGCTCTGACTCAAAGCGGGAGCCACCAACTTGTAATACCTTCAAGCTTGATAAATCTGTTTTTTCCCAGCTTCGAGCCGATAGCCATAGCTGAACCAAAGGTGGAACTAAAGAGGTGATAGTAACTTTCTCGCGCTCAATTAAGGGGGAAAGCTTCGTCATTACCTGGCGTTCGAGCCATAACGACTGAGCCACCAACACTTAATGTGCCTAGAATGCCAGGACAAGCAAGAGGAAAATTATGCGCAATGGGTAATGCGGCAAGGTAAACTGTTTCTGCATTTAATTGGCAAAGCTCGGCTGAAGCAAAAGCGTTATACGCATAATCGGCATGGGTTCGCGGGATCAATTTAGGAGTGCCTGTGGTGCCACCGGAGAGTAACAGTAGTGCAGGTTCAAATGGATTTGGTTCAGAGAATGATATAGGTGACACTTCCAACTCAGCTAAAGAGGTGTGACAACCAGCTTGACCATCCATAATAATGTATTTCAGGCTAGGGTGCTTATGCTTGAGGGTTTCTGCCAGTTTTAGATAATCAAAGCCGAGAAACTGGTCAGCCGCAATATAAGCAACGGGTTCAGCTAAAGTACAAAGATCTGAAATATCCTTTTCTCGCTGTGCTGGCATGGTTAGAACTGGTAGTGCTCCTATTCTAAACAAGGCAAATAACACCACAACAAAATGAGCACTATTAGGCATCTGCAAAATGACACGATCACCACTTTTTATCCCAAGTTGAAATAACCCAGAGGCAAGTTTGTCTGCTTTTTGATTCAAATTATGATAGGAAAGTCGCAATTCACCATCAATGAGGGCTGTTTTATTACCATATTCAGCAGCCCACTCTCGCAGGCACTGTCCAAGAGTCTGCTCATTCCAGTAGCTTTTTTGACAATAATCTTGTTTAAACTCTTCTGTACATAATGTGTAATCTGTAGGCTTCATGATGATCCTATTTCCTTGAAAATTAATGCTCAGTTTTAGAAGAAGACCAGTGAGTACCGCCAAACCTTTTAATCTGTCATGATCTTCGCTCAAGCTCCGAAATATAATTGTTATTCATAAGTCTCTCTACCCGAAAAAGTTCTGAATACCTCCAATCAGTATTTTTTTACAGATATAAAAAAATACAAAAAAGACTGCCATTTGGGGGGGTTAGCTACCGATCTGGGGAGAAAGACCAAAAAAGGGGACCTATAATGCAACATTATGTTTGGGAAAATAACTTCCCTACTTTTCCATAGCGATAATCACTAAGTTTATGAACAATAATAAGATCAATAGCTGGTATATGCTTTGGCGCTTAACTCACGGGCATAGAGCGCAACTCACCTTCTCTTTACTTTTTACAGGGGCCGCTGTTATCTGCGAAATACTCCCCTATTGGTTTATTTTTCAGGCGATAGAACTACTGTTGTTACCTGAAGTAAATATGGCTGATAAGTTTTATGAATTGGCACTCTTATTGGCAGGAGCTCTGGTACTTAAAACGCTGTTTTACCTTATTGCATACGCATTGAGTCATAAAACGGCCTATGCCATTTTACAGGAAACCCGAAAAACATTGGTTAACCACCTAGCTTGGGCCCCTGTCAGCTGGTTACACAGACAGCGTTCAGGCCAATTAAAACAGTCAGTACTACAAGATGTAGAGAAGCTGGAAAATGTAATTGCGCATCATACGGTTGAAGTGGCGGCCGCTATATTCAGCCCATTGGTTGTTAGTGGCTATCTATTGTGGATTGACTGGCGCTTGGCACTGGCGGCGATTTTTACCGCCCCTTTGGCAGTTTTGGCCTCCAGTCTATTTATGCGTAACTCTGAACAACTATTTGATCAATACACTCAGGCTTCTGCAGCACTCGACAGCGCGACCGTTGAGTATTTGCGTAATATGCCGGTAATGAAAGTGTTCCGTCAGGACACAAAAAACTTTCGCACCATGCGCAAGCGACTCGAAGAATATTATAACTTAGTTGCTGATTTAACCCAAAAAACTGTCCCTGGATGGACTCTCTTTAGCTGCTTACTGGCTGCAAATATATTTCTTATTTTACCCTTAGGAGCTTGGCTTTATGCCAATTCGGCCATTGAGCTACCCGCAGTGTTGATGGCTGTTATTCTTGGGGCTGGAATGTTAAAACCCTTATTAAAAATAAGCCATTTCCTTATGGAGGTGAATGATGTATTAGCAGGATTGCGTAATTTACAGCCTATTCTAGACTTTTCACCTCAGCCTACTTTAGCAGATATTAAAATAGGCTCAGCTGTTCAAGTCTGTTTTAAAGATCTTAATTTTTCTTACTCCAAAGACTCTCAATGCAATCTGAGCAATATTAATTTAAACTTTAAACCTGGTAGTTTCACCTTATTACTCGGGCCATCGGGGGCTGGAAAATCAACCTTAGTCCAATTGTTAGGCGGTCTGCTCGAGCCCTCCTGTGGCGCTATTTATTTGAATCATGCAACGCTTAATATGCTGGATCAAAAACAACGATCACAATTAATTGCAATCGCTACTCAAGAGGCTTTTCTCTTTCAAGGAAGCATCCGTGAAAATATGATGCTGGCCCGCCCACAAGCTTCTGAACAAGAGCTTCGCTTAGCTTTACAAGTGGCCCAAGCTCAGGAGCTGATCGATTCCTTACCACAAGGAGATGAAACTCAGCTCTCAGAGCATGGCTTGAATCTTTCTGGAGGAGAAAAACAGCGTATAGCCATTGCCAGAGCTTTGCTGGCAAATACCCCGGTATTAATTTTAGATGAAGCAACAGCCGCAATGGATAATCTGACCCAACAAGCCTTTTATCGTGACCTTAAAACACATTACCCTGACAAAACTATCTTAATGATCACGCACCGTAGCTTTGAATTGCAAGGCTCGGATCAGATAGTGATCTTAGAGCAGGGAAAGATACAAGCACAAGGAACACATCAACAAATTATACAACACAATCTCTTTTACCAACGGTTCTGGCAGCGCCAGCTTGAGAGCGACGCTTGGTCTATTACAGCAGCTAATGGAGAGGGGAATAATGACAAAAGGGGCCATAATAAGATGAAGGAAAAGGAGACTGTTGATGTCTGATACTACATACCAGCCAGATAAAATACTACGCTGCATTAGCAGAGTCATTGCGCAAAGCGGTTGCTCTGCACGACAGTTTTATTGGGGGCTCTCCTTTAGGGTACTTGAACGTGGTTTTGAGATCATTCCATTTATGCTGTGTTTTTTCTGGCTACTTGCCGTTCATTCACCTGAGCCAGATCAAACATTACAACTATTTAAGAATAGCTCCGCATTAATAGTGATGCTCCTACTTACTTTTATTGGACAACTGATTTTTGCCTATTTGGGGCAATATCTAAGCTACCTTGGTAGCTATCGTATTATGGCAGGATATAGAGAGCGACTCATTGATCATATACGTCACCTGCCTCTAGGTTTTGTATATCAATACCGAACGGGTTACTTAGCAGACATTTTAACCGATGATATAAAAAAAATTGAATCTATTTTCACCCATGTCGTAGCCAATCTATTTTCCGTTGTTGCTTTACCATTATTAACGCTAATCGCTTTGCTCTGCGTTGACTGGCGCTTAACACTGGCCTTAGTCGCCGGTTTTATTCCAGGGCTGTGGGTTTTGATTGTTACAAAAAATTTACTGGCTAAGGCAGGCGCTCGCCAGCGCGAAAATTTCAGAGATACAGCTGGCATGATAGTCGAATTTGTTGAAGGCATTAAAACCTTACGTCTTTTTAATAGGGCCGATGTTTGGTTGCAGAAACTAAATAAACGTTTTGAAAAATTGAGCCAACTAAGCTTGGGAATTGAACTCTGGGGAGCGGGCCCCGTAGTGGCTTATCGATTCATTCTGGAGCTAGGGTTGGTCTTTCTTTTACTTGCTTGTGCTCATTCATTCGACAGGAATGTGCCAATGTTTCAAGCAATTTTATTTCTTTTGTTGGCGCATAAACTCTTAAGCCCTTTATTGGAAATTGCAGAATGCCTGACAATGTTACGCTTGGCGGCTCAAAGCGAAGCCAAAGTGCATAGCCTATTATCAAGCGAATTATTAGCAGAACCAGAATGTGCGATCACCCCAACAAGCTATGACATTTTTTTTAACAATGTGAGTTTTGCTTATCAGGAAGAAACCAAAACCGTATTGGAGCAGATCTCTTTTAGCGCGCCACAAAATACTATCACCGCGATTGTTGGACCATCGGGCTCTGGCAAAAGTACTCTTATGAATCTCTTGGTTCGCTTTTATGATCCACAAAAGGGCAGTATCTCCATTGGAGGTCACGATTTAAAAGCCATTGGCAGTGAGCAACTCTATCAGCAGATAAGTATGGTTTTTCAACAAGTACAACTTTTTGATGACAGCGTCATGGAAAACCTTCGAACGGGTAAGACTGATGCCAGTGATAAAGAGATTATTGCAGCTTGCAAAGCAGCCAATTGCCATGACTTTATTAAGGCATTACCAGAAGGTTATCACACTCACATTGGAGAATCGGGGGCAAAGCTTTCGGGGGGGGAGCGTCAGCGACTTTCCATTGCTCGCGCTCTGTTAAAGGATGCGCCTATTTTATTATTAGATGAAGCCACGGCTTCAGTTGATTCAGACTCGCAATTTGAGATCCAAAAAGCACTAAGCCAATTAGCAAAAGGGCGCACTGTCGTCATGATTGCTCACCGCCTAAACACAATAAAACATGCCGACCATATTTTAGTCTTAGAAAAAGGCAAACTTGTAGAGCAAGGTAAGCATCAGGAGTTGATAGCTAAACAAGGCCTCTATCATCAATTGTGGCAAGCTCAGGGACACAAAAGCTAGTTAAACTGGGTGTCGGTCACAAGCCAGCCCGCCATGATTTGATAATGCACACGCAACCTTAAACCTTGGCGAATACAAACGGATAAATTATCGGTCACCTCAAATAACAGAGTGTCATGAGTAAACTCCAGTAATTTGGCACATTCAAAATCGAAGTAGCGTCCAACACTAGGATAGAGAGCTTTGAACAAGCTCTCTTTTGCTGAAAATATTAATGTTAAAGCAACGTCTCTATGTCGTAGCAACTGATGAAATATAGGTATTTCATCAGTTCGCAACACCTGTGCCTCAATTCCGTTTGCATTCTCAGGGGACAGTATTTGCTCTATATCAACACCAATACCTTTATGCTTTTGGCTGAGTACTACGATTGCAATATTATTGGTATGTGAAATACTTCCTACCGTTCCTGCAGGCCAGATAGGAGAGCGATGCTTACCAGTTGCAACACCTGTAGAACAATAACCCATTTGAGCCAGGCATTCTTGAGCGCAATATCGCCCGGCCAAATATTCAGCCTGACGCTTAACAACAGCATTATGAAGTTGCAGAGGTTTAACTATTTTCAAACTTTCCCATAGATCTTGCTGAAAGTCCTCCACAAAGTAATTACATGCAAATGATATTTCCCCTGAAGATATACTCAAATTTAAAGGTTTTCCCAAAAAATTACAATGCATGGTTTACTCTATTTATTGTCTTCTGTTGTGCTTTTAGAAAGATTCATGCTTAAAAAATATACTCTTAATGTATATTTTTTTAAAAGTAATATTAGGAGGTAAAATAGTATTTGCTATTTTTAGCTCATACATAAACTTTCTTAGGCCGTGTTGATCTTTGCTGTATAAAATTCACTCAACAATACAACGGTAACCACATTATTATAAATGCCTATGATACCATCATAGGCATTATTTCTAGCTAACTTATCAAGTCTAGTTGATATGGAAAGAAAATATTTTATACGTCCAAATGCATTTTCTACTAAATGACGATACTTAACCTGAATTCGGGATAAGAATTAAAATAAATTGAACTAAATGCCTGTTCCACGATCTGATCTTTTACTAGAAAAATCAGATGAAAAAAGGAACAAACATGGATAATTTAATTGAACTATTTTGTGATGTCGATGATTTTTGTAACCTATTTATTCCCGAATGGGAAGCGCGATTAATAAATAATGGTGAGATTAAAAGGCGAAGAGTTAAGCGAATGGCACTGTCAACTTATCTACTCGGATCGATTAAAGCCGATAAAATCTGCCTTAATCTAAATTTTGAATACAACTAAACTGTGCCCATTCAGAGAAAGAGCGATATCGAAATGCCCGATAGTGTTTTGCTTGCATTAAATGACGCTCAAAACGAAACAGATTATTTACCACTCCATGGTAACTTAAAAACCGTTGGGCTTGCCCCTGTGATTTAAACTTACACATCTGCCTTTCTTGTTGCATATAAACGCCTTATTTTTTTAGCTACTTCCTTTGTTTTTTTAAGTGAAGTAGCAAGTAACCAAGGTTCACTTTCTCGTGAGGCACAGCTACGAGATAGCTTGCTCATACGCGCTTTTTCTCCTGTCGAAATGTTATCTTTTCGTCTCTTTGGTTTACGTTTAACCACTATTAATCTGGACTCAAACAACTTTTTTCTTACTTGCTGGTAAATACCCAAATCTTTTGATTTTCGAGTGGCTTTTTCATAAAGTTTTTTTATGGAAAACCAAACATCATCAGCCTTTCGCTTACAATATGTCGAATTTCTTACTCTGCCAATGTAGTCCCATCCTAATGATTCTATTAATTGAAACCAAGGAGTACGAAACCCAGCATCAGTAATAACAATTGGCTTGCACGTAGTTGGTAACATTGCTTTTAGTTTCTCCATAAAATCCTGATGTGTGGCTGGTTTTTCTTTTTTGGATAATGGGTGAACCTCTTCAAATAAAGTTAAAGATCGACCTTGTGTTGCTAGTGACGCTCTGAGTAAAAAATGTTGTTTTCTTTCATCTAAATCTGACCAATCAACTAAAATAATAGGCACGCTGCCCGGTGAAATTAGTAAGCAACTTATATGCTGATAAATGTCATCTATTTCCGCACGAATATGCGTATTACTACAAAGTCTATCAACTCGTTTTATACGAGTGTTTTTCCTTAGCATCATTGTCAATATTACGCCCTAGGCCTGTTACTGATAATGAGCCTCTATTCATTGCGCTTTCAACTCCGTTACAAAACCCACAAGAAAGTATACCGACGCAAATTGATGTTCGTTATCATGCAGAGCAGAAGTTTTCTCTTGCCGGTGTACAGTTAAAGTTTTCTTCAACTCGAAATAAAGACGGTCGTTTTAATATTAATCAAGATGACGATATACAAAGCTGGATCATTAAAACACCTTCTACGATACATCCACACCTGCCAAGCAATGAATATTCAATGATGCGATTAGCGGAATCCGTTGCCATTGAAATACCTGAAATTAAGTTAGTTCCTTTATCACAGCTTAATAACCTCCCTAACATACAGCTACCTAATGAAGAATTAGCTTTTGCACGCTCTCTTAATGGACGAGTCCACACTGAAGATTTTGCTCAAATTTTTCAATACTACCCTGTCGATAAATATCAGCGTGCAAACTATGAAGAGATTGGTGCAGTATTGAGGCGCTTTAGTGGTGATTCTTTGGCTGATATTCAACAGTTTGCAAGGCGTTTATTAGTAAACATTCTTCTCGGTAATGGAGATGCTCATTTAAAAAATTGGAGTGTTATTTATCAAGATAAACAAACACCACGGCTTTCACCTGCTTACGATATTGTTTTTACTCCTCCCTATATTCAAGGTGAAGACAAACTTGCATTGAATATGGCAAAAACAAAAGATTGGTATCGAATCAGTTTAAATACCTTTGAAATTTGGGCTACACGCACCGAAACTCCGTGGCCAGCCGTTAAGGTATATTTACTCGATGTCATTACCCAAGCCAGAAAACAATGGCCTAGAAAATTAACTGAGCTACCGATGAATGAAAAACAAAAAGACCAATTAAGAGGTCATTGGTAAGCGTCAGGGCAACCACACCTTCATCTAATTTCTGATCTCAGTTATGTTATTTTCAAGTCAAATAAAAGGAAATAACAATGAAAATAACGCGCAACGAAACACAATGGCAGACCCTAGTAAAAAATCAACAAACCAGTGGGTTAACTATTTCAGATTACTGTCAACAACATCACTTATCAACGTCTAGCTTCTACACTTTCAAGAAAAAACTAGGCCTAACATCCAACAGCTTTGTTCGCGCTAAAGTGATACAACAAATTGAATTTATGGAAGAACAACCATCAATCACACTCTCTGTTG
>NZ_ATUO01000040.1 GCF_000420245.1 Psychromonas hadalis ATCC BAA-638
CTACTTTACGCGCTCCACGTACAAAAGGATCTGCCACGCTTTTATCATCAGCAGTTTGCTCACCATTTGAAGCTCCTGCATGTAACATCTCACGTTTTGCTTTTGCTTCAGCAATACGGCGTTGCTCTGCAATGGCTTCCACTTCCTCTTTGCTTTGTACTTGTACTTTAGAGAGAATGGTCACCACATCATGTTTTAAGTTATCTAACATTTCGATAAACATTTCAAGCGATTCACGTTTATATTCTTGCTTTGGATCTTTCTGTGCGTAACCACGTAAGTGAATACCTTGGCGTAGATGGTCCATTGACGCTAAATGCTCTTTCCACAAGGTATCAATGGTTTGTAACATCACAGACTTTTCAAAACCTGCAATGATCTCCTGACCCACTTGCTCTTTTTTCGCCACATAAACTTCTTTTGCATGGCTTAAAATATTCTCACGAATGGTCTCTTCCTGTAAGTTGGCATCATCAACTAACCATTGCTGAACAGGTAGTTCCACTAAAAAATCAGTTTTTAGTTTACGCTCAAGCCCTTCTAAGTCCCACTGCTCAGTGAGTGAATTCTGTGGTACATATTGGTTAACACAATCGTTGAATACATCATCCCAGATATCATTAATTGTTTCTGTTATCTCTTCACTATCCATCACGCCATTACGCTGCTGATAAACCACTTTACGTTGGTCATTAGCAACATCATCAAAATCAAGCAGTGATTTACGCATGTCAAAGTTACGACCTTCCACTTTACGTTGTGCATTTTCAATAGCACGCGTCACCCAAGGATGCTCAATCGCTTCACCATCTTCCATGCCTAATTTTTTCATCATGTTAGACACTTTTTCAGATGCAAAAATACGCATCAAGGAATCTTCCATTGACAGGTAGAAACGACTCTCGCCCGCATCGCCTTGACGACCAGCACGACCACGTAACTGGTTATCGATACGACGTGATTCATGGCGCTCTGTGCCGATGATATATAAACCACCTGCCTCTAACACCATTTTGTGATCCGCTTTCCAAATCAGTGTTTCTGCTTCAATTTCAGCCTCAGAGAGCTTACCTAACTTATCAAGACGCGCTTGTAAGTGACCACCTAATACAATATCGGTACCACGACCCGCCATATTGGTGGCAATAGTTACCGATCCTAATGCGCCCGCTTGGGCGATAATATCCGCTTCTTTTTCGTGGTGTTTTGCATTTAATACACTGTGTTTAATACCCGCTTTTTCCATCTGCAATGATAGAATCTCTGAGTTTTCGATAGAAACAGTACCAATTAACACTGGCTGACGACGCGCTAAACGTGCTTTGATATCAACGACAATCGCTTGATACTTTTCAACTTCAGTCAGGTAAACTAAGTCACCCCCATCTAAACGCACCATCGGTTTGTTGGTTGGGATAACAATGGTTTCTAAGCCATAGATAGATTGAAACTCAAAGGCTTCCGTATCTGCCGTACCGGTCATACCCGCTAATTTATCATATAAACGGAAGAAATTTTGAAAGGTGATTGATGCAAGCGTTTGATTTTCATTTTGAATCTCAACACCCTCTTTCGCTTCAACCGCTTGATGCAAACCTTCCGACCAACGACGACCAGGCATAGTACGACCCGTGTGCTCATCAACGATAACCACTTCACCTTGATCGGTGACAATGTATTCAACATCTTTTTCAAACAGGGTATGTGCACGTAGCGCCGCATTGGCGTGGTGTAGTAAACTAATGCTTGATGCAGAATAGAGCGATTGATCTTCTGCTAACAGACCACGATCTTGTAAAATTTTCTCTACTTTCTCTTGACCACGCTCTGTTAATAGCACCTGTTTGCTCTTTTCATCAATCGTGTAATCACCATCACCGATATATTCTTCCGTATCTTCTTTATCTTGCAAGGTTAACATCGGAATAACCGTGTTTAACTCATTGTAAAGGGTAGCATCACCGTCGGTAGGGCCAGAAATAATCAGTGGTGTACGTGCTTCATCAATCAAGATTGAATCAACTTCATCAATGATTGCATAATGTAATGGTTTCATTACTCGTTGCGAAGCTTCAAACGCCATATTGTCACGTAGATAATCAAAACCAAACTCGTTATTGGTACCGTAGGTAATATCAGCGGCATACGCTTCACGTTTTTCTTCGCCCTGCATTCCAGAAAGATTGATACCCACCGTTAATCCTAAAAATTCAAACAGTTTTGCATTCCACTGCGCATCACGTTTTGCAAGGTAATCATTGACGGTAATGACATGCACACCTTTACCCGTTAATGCATTAAGATAAGCGGGCAGTGTTGCGGTTAATGTTTTACCTTCACCAGTACGCATCTCTGCAATTTTATTTTCATTTAAGATAATGCCACCAATCAGCTGCACATCAAAATGACGCATACCAAAAACACGTATCGAGGCACTACGCACCACCGCAAATGCTTCAACTAAAAGTGTATCTAAACTTTCGCCAGACTCTACACGCTGCTTAAATTCAGCCGTTTTCGCTTTTAACTCCACATCTGATAGTGCCTCCATCTGTGGCTCTAACTTGTTGATTTCATCAACAATTTTACGCAGTTTTTTTAAGTAACGGTCATTGCGACTGCCTATTATTTTTGTTATTAGCTGTGTGATCATTTTATTTTTCTCATTGTTTTAAAATTAAATTCTTTTGCAACTATTCATCGTTGCCATTTAAGGCTATTTTATATAAAACACCTAAAATATTAACAGGTGCTAAGTCGTTACATTTTTTGTTGATTGTTCAGTTTTATCCCGCGATGCGGTGAATATAATAATCAGGATCGACCTGACGACCATTTTTTAATACTTCATAGTGAATATGTGGCCCAGTCGAGCGCCCTGTGCTCCCCATTACGGCAACCTGTTGCCCTTTACTGACAACGTCTCCGACACGAACGGTTAGCTCCAGCGCATGTGCATAACGTGTCACTAAACCATTACCATGGTGTAACTCCACCATTAAACCGTAACCACCTCTTTTTCCTGATTCAGTGACCACACCAGCAGCAGTAGCAATAAGAGGCATTCCCGTAGGGCCTGCAATATCAACCCCCTTATGACGTCTCATCTTTCCTGAAAATGGGTCTTTGCGGGTTCCATACAGTGAGGAGATCCAAGATCCTTTACCTCTTACTGGTCGACCGGATATAAATAACTCATCAGACAGATGGCGATTGTTAAGGGCAATTTCAAGGCGCTTGAGTTGTTTTTCTTTTTTTATTAGCGTTAGATCCATGTTTTCAATGCGATTTAATAGCAGTAAAGATTGAAAACGATCACTTTCTGCACCCTTTTCTATTTTTCCGTCGATCAGAGGTATATCAAAATCAAACTCCTCTTTTGGCAATTTTGATTTTTCAATTAAACGTTCACCCAACATATTTAAACGACCAATGGTTGCTTCTAACTTCCCCACTTTTTCACTTAAAATAATGAGTTTTTCATCACTCTGGGTTTTGATCAGTTGTAGGTATTTATCTTTACTAATATCGTGCTCATTAAGCGCTGTTATTTTAAATAATGCCAGTTGATTTTTGTAATGTGATTGAATAAACCAAGTGCTAGCAGCAAACAGGATGATAAACAGCAGAGGAATAAGCAGAAACCTGTTTTTTGTGAAGGAAAAAGTATGATCTGTTTCCTCTCTTGAATAGATTACCGTTATACTCATAATATGAATTCACTATTGAAAATATAAATGAATAGAAGCCGACAGCCTAAACCAATCAGTCAACTGCTTAAAAAAAGCAGTTCGCTCTATGATCTTCCTCTATTCACGAAGCTTGATAGTTTACTACAAAGTTTTTTGAAACAACATAATATCAAGGGTTGTAGGGTAGGAAATTTAAAAAATGGGAGCTTGCTTATAGAAATCCCTAACGCTAATTGGATGATGCGCTTGCAATTTATGCGCAATGATCTACTTAGTCATTTACGACAAGCTTCCCCTGGTTTACTAAAAATCAATATTAAGGTAAATCCGCATTTATCCGTCAATAAAAAAAACATTAGAACCACAAAAACCCGTAAGAAAATTCGCGCGAGTAAAATGCCAACGGATGTTGCTGAGTCATTTTTAGCACTGGCAGAAGAGGCAGATCCTGAACTTAAAAAAGCATTACAATCTTTAGCAGAATACTCAAAAAAAGGCTAAAAAAAATCCTGTTATATAACAGGATTTTTTAAAATTGCCTTTTTAGGTTTCATAACGAAATAAATTCCGCTCTCATTTAGAATGCGAATACAGGCTCAATATATTGTACAGGAGATTCACTGACAGGCTCTTCAAATGTGACCATTTCCCACGCATCTTCATCCGCAAGTAACGCGCACAATAATTTATTATTCAGTGCATGACCTGTTTTAAACGCTTTTAGATGTCCTAAAATGGTGTAACCGGAAAGATATAAGTCACCAATTGCATCTAATACTTTATGTTTTACAAATTCATCTTCATAGCGTAAGCCATCTGGGTTTAATACCCGAAACTCATCTAAACCAATGGCGTTATCTAGGCTAGCGCCTAACGCAAGGTTATTCGCTTGTAACTGCTCGACATCACTCATGAAACCAAAGGTTCTCGCACGGCTAATCTCTTTTACAAACAGATCGCCTGAGAATTGCATCTCAATGTGTTGATTTTGCCCTTCAAAAACAGGGTGGTCGAAATCAATTTTAAAATCTAAACTAAAACCGTTATTTGATGGTTGTAACTCAGCAAACTTGCCCTCTTTTTTATCTTCAACACGAACAGTCTTTTTAACGCGAATAAACTTTTTTGGCGCATTAAGTTCTTCAATACCAGCAGACTGTAATAGGAAGATAAATGGACTTGCACTGCCATCCATAATTGGAATTTCAGGCGCATCAACATCAATAATAATATTATCAATACCAAGACCTGCAAGTGCAGCTGAAAGATGTTCAACGGTCGATATTTTTTGACCTTCATCATTAACAAGACAAGTACACAATAGGGTCTCTTGTACCGCTTGAGCATGCGCTTTAAAGCTCACCACTGGGTCAAGATCAATACGACGGTAAACAATGCCTGCATTTGCAGGTGCAGGATGCAACTCAATAGTTACTTTATTTCCTGAATGCAAACCAATACCAGTTGACTTAACACTTTGTTTTAATGTTCTTTGTTTTATCATCGTAGCCCCTTCGTACTTGCTATATCTATCATTGTAACACAATAACAGTTTGTGATGCACATCACAAACAAGTCATTGCAATGAGCATCGATGTTACAAATTGTTACTAATCTGCTTGTTTACGTAAGAAAGCAGGGATATCTAAATAACTGCCTTCCGCTTTAGCCACCGCTGGTTTTTTATCTTCAACAGCAGTCTCTGCAAGCACTGTTTCTGTGTTCGCTTCTGCAACAATATCAGAACTCATTTCAGCTTCTGTTTTAAGTGTTGGATTCTTTACGACCGTTAAATCTGATAGGCGTTCACCCAGACCGGTCACAATGACAGTGACATGTAACTCGCCACTGTCAATGGTTGGATCAACCGTGACACCAATAATGATCTGTGAGTCTTCAGATGCAAATTCACGCAACGCATCACCCACTGTTTCATATTCATCCCACGCAAAATCCATGCCTGCAACAATATGTACTAATACACCACGTGCATTAGAAAGATCAACATCTTCAAGTAGTGGGCATGAAATAGCTTGCTCTACAGCATCCTCTGCACGCTCTTCACCTGATGCGATGCCAATCCCCATTACAGCCGTTGTACCCGCTTCAGTCATGACCGTGCGTACATCTGCGAAATCGATGTTAATGGTACTCTCTTCATTATTAATAATGGCAGAGAACCCAGAAACAGCATCGTATAACACGCCATTAGCGGCCTCTAATGCGCCAAGGAAAGTAACCCCTTTAGGCAGTGATTTTTGCAATTTGTCATTAGGTATAATAAGCAGAGAGTCAATATGCTCTGATAAGCGTAAAATACCTTGGTTTGCATAATTGATACGCTTTTTGCCCTCAAAAAATGAAGGTTTTGAAACCACACCAATAGTTAATGCGCCAAGTTCTTTAGCCACTTCAGCCACAACGGGTGAAGCACCCGTACCCGTACCACCGCCCATGCCCGCGGCGATAAACACAACATCAGCTCCTTCAAGCAATTCACGAATGGTTTCTTTATCTTCAAGTGCGGATTTATAACCCACCTCCGGGTTCGCCCCAGCACCCAGACCATTAGTAATTGACACGCCAAGCTGCAGACGAATACTTGCTTTTGACTTACGCAATGCTTGCGCATCGGTATTCATCACAATAAATTCGGCGCCTTGCAACCCTTGGTCGATCATATGGTTGACAGCATTACCGCCACCACCACCCACACCAACGACTTTAATTACGGCTTGTTGTACATGCTCTTCATCAACTATTTCAAACATTTGCTGTTTTTCCACTTTGTTTAAATCTTCAGACATAAAATGCCTCCATCGGTATCTAAGATAACGCCATACCCACTAATATTCTTTTTTTATCCAACTTTTAACTTTACTTAAAAATTGGCTAAAACGATTTTCTTCTGGCTCTTCCTGGCCTTCGCTATATTCATCATTTTTATAGCGCAACAGCCCTAATGCTGTTGAATAAGCAGGGGAGGCAATATCATTCGCCAACCCTTGTACATTTCGTGGTATACCAATACGTACTTGTATATTATCAAAAACTTGCTCTGCGACTTCAACCAATCCACTAATTTGTGCGCCTCCGCCCGTTATCACTATACCTGCTGCCAGCTGTTGCTTCAATCCATCCGCATCAAAAGCACAACCTAGCTTATATAACTCTTTTTTAACGAGTCCCAATAACTCACTGTAACGAGGCTCAATCACGTCCACTAGGGTATGGCGCTCTAATGAGCGACTTGCTCGACCACCAACGCTGGGTAGTTCAATCATCTCATCTGAGCGAATATTGTCGCGCGATAAACTGCCATACTTAATTTTAACCTCTTCAGCAGAGGCAGGTGGCGCACTAAATGCAATCGCAATATCATTAGTGACTGAGTTTCCCGCATAATCTAATACACTGCTATGACGTAATGCGCCTGCTAAATAGACAGAGATATCCATTGTACCTCCCCCTATATCAACCATGCAAACACCGAGCTCTTTCTCATCGTCACTTAATATGGCGGTACTTGATGCCACGCCAGAGAAGGTCAGTTGATCAACATTTAAATTACAGCGTTCAACCGCTTTTTCTAAATTTTTCACTAGATCGTTGTGGCAGGTTATCAAATGCACATCTGCTTTTAACTTAACGCCAGATAGACCGAGTGGGTTGTTGATGCCACTTTGAGAGTCAATCGAATACTGCTGTGGTATCACATGCAATAAACGTTGGTCATCACGCAATTTAATAGAACAGGCATTATGAATCACACTTTCGATATCAAATGCACTTACTTCATCAGCATGTATCGCCCATGTACCCGATTCATTTAACGATTCGATATGTGAGCCTGAAATAGATAAACTCACAGAAGATACTTGGCAATCTGCCATCTCTTCTGCGCGTTTTAATGCTTTTTTAATCGCAATAACCACTGTGTCTAAATCAGTAACCGCACCTTTATCAACCCCTTTTGAAGAGGCTTCACCTATACCAACAATATTAATCTGCTCATCAGCTAACTGCTCACCAATTAAAACAACAATTTTATGGCTACCAATATCTAAACCAACGGTGTAATTACTTTCCATACGCTTGTTATACCTTAAACCATATTAATTAATTGACTAATTATCGTTTTTCCAACCTATCGCAAAGCCTGTATCATAGCGTAAATCGATATAGTCGATCTTATTCATATCATATTTTTTATCTATTAAGGGATAGACAGTTAAGAACTGCTGGATCCTATCCAACTTCTGCTCTTTACCTAAACGTAATAAAATACCATTATCTAAGGTTAATGAGGTGGATTGACGTTGATCACTGCTTAATGACGTGATGCCAAATTTACCCACTTTTAACAATTGATGTAACTTCATATAAGTGGTTAATACGTCATTTGCTTGCTCGTCATTACCATACAATGCTACATACTGTTGCATTGTCGAATCAGGTGGCGCATTCACGATTTCACCAAAACGATTTAACAACGCATTATCATTCCAAATTGCGACAATTGATTGCTCAACCACATGAATTTTTAGGGTTTCTGGCCAACGTTTACGAATTGAAACAGAATAAACCCAAGGCATTTCCTCTAGCTCTTTTTGTATTTGAGCAATTTCAACAGTGAAGAAGTTAAGCCTATCTTCCTGTCTGATTAACACCGCACGTACTTTTTCAAAAGTAATATGGGTATCATTACCGGTTAAAATCAGCGCATTTAGCGGCACCGACTTTTGGTCTGTTAACCAATTTTTTAAATTAAAGTAACTCCATTGCAACAGATAAAGTAGTGCAATAAAGAAAAATATACTTATCCATTTTGCTAACGTTATCTGTTTAAGTTTTTTCCACATTACGATTAACTTATAGAGTTTGCTTGAGAATGGCAAAGACCAGTTGCTCAAAACTATAACCCGCTTGTTTGGCGGCTTTGGGCACTAAACTAGTGGGTGTCATACCCGGTACGGTATTTACCTCAAGCAGTTTCCAATTACCCTGTTCATCCAACATGAAATCAACTCTTCCCCAACCACTACAACCGATAGCGCTAAAGGCTTCAGTGGCAATCTTATTTAATTCTGCTAATTTTTTCTCTTCTAATCCACAAGGACAAAAATATAACGTGTCAGTGGATTGATATTTTGCTTGATAATCATAAAACTCATTGCTGGTCTGCATACGAATAGCAGGTAACGTTTCACCATTAAGCATGGCAACGGTAAAATCTTGCCCTGTTATCCATGACTCTAACATAACTTTATTATCAAATTTAAACGCTTCGTGCAATGCATCGATTAACTGTACGACATTGCTGACTTTTGCCATACCAATGCTTGATCCTTCATTAACAGGCTTTACCATCACAGTACCAGATAAGCGCGCTAGTATAGTGGCACACTGCGTTTCATCAAAGCTTTCTTTGAGGATGATTTGATAATTTGCAGTGGGAAGCTGATAACTCTGCCAGATTTGCTTGGTTTTTGATTTATCCATCGCGATAGCAGAGCTTAAAACATCACAACCTGTAAAAGGTATACCCAGTGTCGTAAGGAAACCTTGGATCACGCCATCTTCACCACCACGACCGTGTAAAGCAATAAAAGCTCGATCAAATCCCTGCTTTTTAAGCTGACTAATATCATCAATTTTAGGATCGACTGCAATTGCATTAATACCCTGTGAGACGAGTGCCTTTAATACCGCGTTACCCGATGCCAAAGACACCTCACGCTCAGCACTAAATCCACCCAACAAAACCGCCACTTTACCAAAATCAACTTGCATTATGATTGACCTACCTGTTTCATTTTTTCGATATCAAGCTTTAACTCTGCTAAGGTTTTTACCACTGCGCCAATATTACCCGCGCCTTGTGTTAACACCAGATCACCTTCACCAATGACCTGTGCAAGCATCGCAGGGAGTGCCTCAGGAGACGCAACAAAAATAGGCTCTTTGCCACTATGCTGACGGATAGTGCGACATAAAGAGCGACTATCGGCACCAGCAATAGGCGTTTCACCTGCTGAATAAACATCTAACAGTAACAATTGGTCAACCTGTGCTAAAACATGCGCAAAATCTTCATAAAGATCACGTGTACGTGTATAACGATGGGGCTGATACGCCATCACTAAACGTTTTTCAGGCCAACCTGCACGCACAGCATCAATGGTTGCTTGTACCTCTGTTGGGTGATGACCGTAATCATCAACCAACATCACTTTACCGTTACCTGTTTCAAATTCACCATATTGCTCAAAACGGCGACCAATACCCTCAAATTCAGAAAGTGCCTCAATAATCGCTTCATCACTGACTTCATCTTCCATTGCCACGGCAATAGCGGCTGCTGCATTTAATGCATTATGTTTACCGGGCAGATTTAGCTTAATTTTCATATCCGCTTTGTTGACACGATGGACAAGAAATTCACAACGGCTCTTCGATTGTTTAAATTGTGAGATGCGAATATCCGCTTTTTCGTGAAAACCATAAGTCACACACTGCCTTGCAAAACGAGGAATGAGTTCTTCAATAACGGCATCATCTAAGCAAACAACAGCAGTCCCATAAAAAGGTAAGTTTTGAATAAACTGCACAAATGTATCTTTTAATATCTCGAAGCTACCTTGATAAGTCTCCATATGATCTGCTTCAATATTGGTCACCACAGAGATCATCGGTTGCAGATGTAAAAATGAGGCATCACTCTCATCAGCTTCTGCGATTAAATAACGGCTTTGACCTAATTTTGCATTGGTACCTGCACTATTTAATAAGCCGCCAATCACAAACGTTGGATCTAAACCTGCTTGCCCATAAATACTGGCAATTAAACTTGTGGTCGTGGTTTTCCCATGTGTGCCAGCAACCGCAACACCGTGGCGATAACGCATCAACTCAGCAAGCATCTCAGCACGACGAACAACGGGAATACGTGCTTGCTCAGCGGCTAACAGTTCAGGGTTTTCAGGGTTGATCGCAGTGGAAACGACCACCACTGACGCACCATATATATTTTCTTGTTGATGACCGATAAAAATTTCAGCGCCTAATGAGCGTAATCGTTCTACCACAGGGTTCTCTGCAATATCAGAGCCTGTTATTTTATACCCCTCATAAGCAAGCACTTCTGCAATCCCGCCCATACCTGCGCCACCGATACCCACAAAGTGGATCTGTTTAACACGGCGCATCTCAGGGATCATGGTACGAATGTGTGTTAGGTTAATATTTTTCATAATAATTGATTACTTATATTTTATGGGTTAACGGTTTCTATACAGATAGTTGCAACTGACTCGGTTGCGCCAATCATGGCTGCTTTTTTACTGTTTTTAGACATCTCGACAAGTAACTGCCTATTTTGGCTGAATGCGTGTAAATAATCACTCAATTTTTTAACGTTTAACTGTTTTTGAGGGATTAACAGTGCAGCTTCTTTGTTCACTAAATCCTGTGCATTTTTAGTTTGGTGATCGTCTACCGCATGTGGCAACGGGATAAAAATGGCAGGTAAACCAACCACAGCTACCTCTGAAACGGTTAACGCCCCCGCACGACAGATAACCACATCTGCCCATGCATAACTTTTATCCATATCACTAATAAACGCTTGCAAATCAACTTGCACACCTATCTGTAAATCATATTGTTGATAAGCTTTTTTAACTTGCTGATAGTGTCCTTTTCCTGTTTGATGGATAACGGTTAACTTGTTTACTGGAAATTGTGCGACCACCTCTGGCAACAGATCATTTAATACTTTAGCTCCTAAACTCCCCCCAATCACTAGTACTTTTAAGGGTGATTGAGCCTCTGAGATAATTTTTTCAGGCAGTGTTAACACACTGATCCGAACAGGATTACCCACTAAAATAGCCTTTTCACACTCAAAAGCACCCGAAAACCCCATTAACACCTTTTTCGCAAAGTGAGATAAGAGTCGATTGGTCAGCCCAGCAGCTGCATTTTGCTCATGTAAAATAATAGGAATGCCTAATGTCCAGGCGGCGATGCCACCAGGCCCACTTGCGAAACCGCCCATGCCTAACACTAAATCCACTTTTCTTTTTTTCAGTACACGACGTGCTTGTAGTATCGATTTGATAATACGTAACGGTGCCATCAACAAGCGCTTTAAACCATTACCACGCACCCCTGCGATGTCGATAAAATCGATCTCATAACCATGCTCAGGTACCAATTGTGCTTCCATACGATCAGCCGTACCTAGCCAACTGACCTGCCAGCCCTGTTTTTTTAAATTGTCAGCAACAGCAAGCCCCGGAAAAACATGTCCACCAGTGCCACCCGCCATCACTAATAATGTTTTATTGGTTAATGTTTTTTTAGCGCTCATTTTCTATTTTCTCACTCTTTTGTTTTTTAGAGGCACTTTTTTTTAAACGCAGTGGAGAAGCTGCAATGCGTGTTTCAAAATCGATACGTAATAACAACGCGACAGCAATCGCAATAGAGATAAGACTCGAACCACCGTAACTCACCAAAGGCAGTGTTAATCCTTTAGTTGGTGCAATGCCGGAAGCCGCCCCTATATTTACCGCTGTTTGAAAAAAAAACCAGATAGCGATACCAATGGCAATATAACCGGAGAAAACCAAAGGTGTTTTTAGTGATAATGCCTTTTTACCAATAGAGAATGCACGATAAATCAGTACAAACTCTAGAATAATAACAATGCTTACCCCGATGAAACCAAGCTCCTCAGCAAGAATCGCCATAATAAAATCGGTATGTGCCTCAGGCAAATATTCCAATTTTTGTACTGAATTACCTAACCCTTGGCCAAACCACCCCCCTCGACCAAAAGCCATTAATGATTGTGTTAACTGGTAGCTACGCCCAAAAGGATCTGACCACGGATCTAAAAAACCAGTAACACGTGCCATGCGATACGGGGAATACACGGTCAATGCAACCACCGCAGCAAGCAGTGTAATGAGAATAGTAATGAAATTCATTAATTTGGCATTAGCAATAAACAGCATGCCCATCATGATCACCACAATAACCACGGTTGATCCGAGATCAGGTTGTAATAACAGAAAAAAAGAAAAAAGAAATAACACAAAAAGAGGTTTAATAAACCCTTTAGAGGACTCTATTACCTCCTTTTGATGGCGCTCTAAATAACTCGCTAAGAAGAGTATAATAGCCACTTTTGCAAATTCTGATGGTTGTACATTAATCGCCCCAAAACGTAACCACCGTACAGATCCATTAACTTCTGTACCAATCACAAACAGAGAAAGTAGCGCCACCAATGACAATATTAAAATCACAAGTTGCCGTTTATACCAAAAAGAGAGGGGGATATTCACCAACCCCGCAATCAAACCTAAACAGAGAAAAACATACAGCAGTTGCCGTTTTAGAAATCGAAAAGGATCATCTGAAAGTGCAATGCCCTCAGGAATCGACGCAGAAGCAACAATCACCAAACCGATCCCCATCAGAACAAGGACAGTCACAAAAAGGGGTTTATCGTAGGGTGCGTTTTTATCATCAAAAGAGATAACCGCATACAGCTTGCTCAAGATACTCATTAATCATTACCCAAAACAAGACGATTTATTAAACGTTTAAAATGATCGCCACGTGCCATAAAGTTGGGGTACATATCAAGGCTCGCACAAGCAGGGCTTAAGATAACTAAATCGCCCTCATTAACCTGTTCGATAATCTCTGCTATCGCCATCGGTAGATCATCAACCACTTTTGCATTAACAACAACTGCTTTAATGTTAGCTGCATCAGCACCAAAGCAGTAAATTCCACCTTTAATCTCTGTTAACACCGGAAGTAGCTCATTAAAATCAGCGCCTTTGCCTTCCCCGCCTAATATAAGGTGTACATCACCACTAATTATTGCGGATAATCCCCGTAACGCGGCTTGTGTCGCACCAATATTGGTTGCTTTCGAGTCGTTTATCCAACGTATACCTGCTGATTCTGCAACAAATTCACAGCGATGCTCAAGGCCACTGTAAGTCGTCAGGGTATTTAACATCGACGCCATTTTCAACCCCACCGCCTCACCGAGTGCAAGAGCCGCTAATGCGTTTAACCAGTTATGTTTACCACTGAGTTTTAGCTGCGTAACCGCTAATAAGTGTTGCTTTCCTTTGCTCAGGTAATATACGTTGTTAGCCGTTTTTTGAATATGATAGCGCGCATCTGTAAAACCAAAACTTTGCGTCGGCATGTTTTTATCAGCAACAAAAGTAAGCGAGTCTTCACTATTAAACAGCGCTAGTTTCGCTTGCTGATAGATAGTTTGTTTGGTCTCGATGTAGTGCTGATAAGAGTGGTATCTATCGAGGTGATCTTCACTGATATTTAAAATAGTGGCGATATCAGCATTTAACGAGCGTGTTGTTTCAAGTTGAAAGCTAGAAAGCTCTAAAATATAGAGTTTAATGTCAGGACAGAGCAAGTCTAACGCAGGGACACCAATATTACCGCCCACTGCCACTTTACAACCCGCCTCTACCGCCATCTCCCCCAGTAAACTGGTGACGGTACTTTTACCATTAGAGCCAGTAATAGTGACACATTTTGCATGTTGGTAAGCAGGTGTTTTCAATTTACGTGCAAACAGCTCAATATCACCAATGACTTCACTGCCAGACTCGATAGCAAACTGCACAGCATCGGTTGCCAGTGCAATACCCGGACTTGAAATAATCAGTGAAAATTCACAGAGCCGTTTTCCACAAAACGCGCCTTTTATTAAGCAGACACCCGAGGCGAGTTTATCTTCTCCCGGCGGTGCTTCACGCGTATCAAAGACACTCACCAGATACCCTTCTGCAAGCAGAAAATTAACCGTGGATAACCCTGTTAACCCTAATCCTAATACCGCGACTTTTTCTTGTTGCATATTAACGTACTTTCAAAGTAACAAGACCGATGAGCACCATCACAATAGTAATGATCCAAAAACGTACAATTACACGAGGCTCAGGCCAGCCTTTTTTCTCATAATGATGATGAATTGGTGCCATGCGGAAAATACGCTGTTTACGCATTTTATAAGAGCCGACTTGTAAAATAACTGAGAGCGTTTCAATCACAAAAATCCCGCCCATAATAACCAGTAAGATCTCTTGACGTACTAATACAGCAATCACGCCTAATAATGCACCTAATGCCAGTGAGCCAACATCGCCCATGAAAATTTGTGCAGGATAGGTATTAAACCATAAGAAACCAAGACCCGCACCAACAATGGTGCCACAAATAATCACCAGTTCACTGGCAAGTGGAATATAGGGAATATACAAATACTGTGCATAATTAACATGGCTGGTCAGGTATGCAATTAATGCAAAAGCGGCTGCCACCATCACCGTTGGCATAATAGCGAGGCCATCTAAGCCATCAGTTAAGTTAACCGCATTACTGCTACCGACCACGGTAAAATAAACTAACGGGATAAATAACCAACCAAGATAGGGCATATACTCTTTAAAGAAAGGCACAACAAAAGTTAACTCATCAGGTCTTGACGCAGTTAACATTAACACAATCGCCAATACTAATGCGGCCACTGATTGCCATAAATATTTCCAACGGGCAATCAAACCATCAGGGTGTTTACGCACGACTTTTAGGTAGTCATCCATAAATCCAATTGCGCCAAATACCAGCATCGTCGTAAGCACAATCCAAACATAGTGATTATCTAAACGCGCCCATAACAGGGTTGATAGCGTGATAGCAGCAAGAATCATCACCCCACCCATTGTTGGCGTTCCCGCTTTACTAAAATGTGATTCGGGGCCATCACCACGTACCACTTGACCAATCTGCATTTTTTGTAAAAACCGAATCAGTTTAGGTCCTATCCACAATGAGAAGGCTAACGCAGTTAATACTGCCATCACCATTCGCACAGACAGATAAGTGAGTACATTAAGAAATGTAAACTGACTTGAAAATAACTCTGCTAACCAAACTATCATGGGGTGATCCTATTCTATTACTGTATAGGTTGCTTAATATAAGCAACAATCTCTTCCATCTTAGTGCCACGAGAGCCTTTAACTAAGAGGGTCATTTTTTTATTCTGTTGTAAATACACTTTCAAATGGGCTTTTAGCCCCTCTTTTTCATTGAAATGCATCATTGTTTGTTTATCTGTTTTCTTCTCTATTTTTCCCATGAAGGTTTGCTGAGTAAATTTCGTCAGTTGACCCACAGTGAAGAGATTATCAATCCCTTTTTCTGCGGCATAAAGCCCAACACCACGATGTTCATCTTCTGCATACTTTCCAAGTTCGCCCATATCAGCAAAAATTAAGGTTTTTTCACCACGACAGTGTGTGAGCAGATCAATCGCCGCCTTGAGTGATGCAGAGTTGGCATTATAGGTATCATCAATCACGGTTATTTTGTCACTCACTTGGCAACTATTAACCCGACCAGCGACTTCTTTAAGTATTTTCAAACCTTGGCTAATGATACTTAATTCACAACCTAACACAATTGCCATTGCGCTGGCAGCCAGCGCATTACTGACATTATGTTTGCCCGCAAGGTTAAGTGATACAGACTCGGTTTGTTGTAGATAGTTCAAACTAAAGGTTGCACGTCCTAATTCATCATATTGAATATTTGACGCAAATAGGTTGGCAGTGACCTCACTTTGCGAGAAAGTAAATAGGTGGCTTTGCTGTTTATGAAGCTGCTGAATATAATCGTCTGCAAATTTTGCATCAAGATTAACAATGCCCGTGCCCTCGGTTGTTAGGCTTGACCAAATTTCACCTTTGGTTTTAGCCACCCCCTCAATCGAGCCGAAACCCTCAAGGTGTGCAGGCATAACATTGTTGATAAGCGCAACATTAGCTTTTACCAAATTGGCCGTATAAGCAATTTCACCTTGATGATTTGCCCCCAACTCCAGCACCGCAAAACGACTCTGCTCTGTTAAGCGCAAGAGGGTCAGTGGTACACCAATATCATTATTAAAATTACCCGCGGTTGATAATACTGAATTTTCAGCGCGACTAAAACAATTTAAAATAGCACTTAGCATCTCTTTGGTGGTTGTTTTACCATTACTACCCGTAATAGCGACGCATTTTAGGTGAGCTATTTTAGATTTAACATAAGCGGCTAATAAACCCAGTGCGATACGGGTATCTTTTACTAAAATGGAAGGTAATATTGAACGATGTTGTTGATGAACAATAAGTGCCTTTGCACCTGATTGCCTCGCCTCTTCAATAAATTGATGCGCATCAAAGCGCTCGCCCTGCAAAGCCAAAAATAGACAACCTTGTTGAATATGACGGGTATCAGTACAAACACGGTCTATGGTATTTTCTAACGCATTACTATTGAGCAACTTGCCATCTATTGCCAGTGCTATTTCAGCAAGGGTCAATGGGATCATAAATTAGCCTTTTGGTTTTCTAACAGTTGTAACGAGACTAATAAGACTCTATCACTATAATCGATACGTAAATTACCCATAATTTGGTAATCTTCATGCCCTTTGCCCGCCACTAAAATCAGATCATTATCTTGGCTCTGTTTTAACAGCTTAACAATGGCTTCTTTTCTATCATGAATACAATCAACTAATTCAGGTTGTTTAAAGCCTAACAAAATATCGTTCATTATCTGTGAAGCAGACTCGGTGCGAGGGTTATCATCAACTAAAATAACCCTATCTGCAAAAGCTTCAGCTACTTTTGCCATTTCAGGGCGTTTTCCTTTATCTCTGTCACCGCCACAACCAAAAACGCAGGTTAAACGACCGCTTTTAGTGTGTTTTTTAAGTGCGACAAGTGCTTTTTCTAATGCATCGGGCGTATGTGCATAATCCACCACAAAGGTAGTCTTTTTAGCGCTAAAGTTATATTGCTCCATGCGCCCTGCCACGGGATCTAATAATGGAATGATTTTTTCAATCTCGGTAATATAAAAACCATCTACAAGCAATTGGGTAATAACAGCAGCTAAATTAGCAACATTAAAATCACCATAAAAGGGGGCAGATATTTTTCCATCACCCCAAGAAGAGTTAAATTCAAAGGTTAACCCTTTTGCCTGATAATGCACATCACTCACAGCAAGATAACGGTGCGAAGGGGTTTTGTTACCCTTAGCGCTATAACTGATCGCATCGCTATACTCAGCAAGCCAAGTAGCGCCTATTTTATCATCAAGATTAATAATACGTTGCTCAATAGGAAACTCATCAAACAGAATTTTTTTTGCATCAGCATACGCTTGCATGGTGCCATGATAATCGAGGTGGTCACGACTTAGATTAGTAAAAATGGCGCTATGAAAAGGTAAGGCACTCACTCGTCCCTGTATCAGCCCATGAGAAGAAACCTCCATCAGCGTATATTTTGCCCCCTGCCATTGATAATCATTGAGGCATGCAAAAATAGAAAGCGCATCAAGGGTGGTATTTAAACTGCTACTTAGCTCACCAAACAGGCCATTGCCAATGGTGCCCATCTGTGCACTTTTTTGATTTAATAACGTTAAGCTATTGGCTAATAAACTAGCAATAGTTGTTTTACCATTAGTGCCAGTGATCGCAATAACCTTATGGCAATCTTGCTCTGGAAAATAGAAACGATAAGCTAGCTCACTGAGTATTTTACTTAACTGATAAAAATGAATAATCATCACATCATTTTGATGGCTGATTAAAGCATGTTTATCTGCTTGCTTCGTTTCCGATAAAACCACGCAAGCCCCTGCAGTGATCGCCTTTTCAATAAATAGACGGCCGTCTAACAGAGCCCCCTGTAGCGCAACAAACAGATCACCTTTTTTCACATGACGGCTATCCAGCGTCATACCAGAGATAAGCGCAGAGGAAAACTCAGTCGATGTTAACCAGGGTGAGAGCAATGCCTTTAGTGGGTGAGTTATTTTATTGGGCATCGTTGAGTTGATCCAATAAAGTATAACGTGTTTGCTCATCATCAGGACGAACATGGCTTAATAACAGCGCACTTTGCATCACAGCAGAAAATACAGGTGCTGCAACATCACCCGCATAATACCTATCTCCTTGGGGCTCATTAATCATGACCACAATAGAGAAACGTGGATCGCTGGCAGGCGCAAGTCCTGCAAAAATAGCAATATAATCATCACCATAACCACCCGCTTCAGCTTTACGTGAGGTACCTGTTTTGCCTGCAATGCGATAACCTTGCACTTTTGCTTTACGCGCAGTGCCCCCTTGTTGACTAACGCCTTCCATCATATGCACCACTTGTAAGGCGATATTTCTTGGAATAACTTGTTCGCCTTCAATAGGGTTGGGTGTTTTTAAAATAGTGATAGGATATGACTTACCACCACTGCCTAAAATAGCATACGCTTTGGCAATTTGCAGTGTGGTCGCGGTAATACCATAACCAAATGACATGGTGGCCAATTCAAAATCTGACCAACGATGGCGCAGAGGTAAACGTCCAACACTTTCACCAATCAGGCCAATACCGGTATCATTACCTAAACCAAAATCTGCAAATGTTTGTTGTAACTGCCCAGGTTTTAGACGCAGTGCAAGTTTACTGACGCCAATATTGCTGGATTTTTTTAAGATCATTGCCAAATTAATTTTACCGAGATTTCTGCCATCACGAACACGCCGTCCGCCTAAATACATCCAACCAGGTGAAGTGTCGATCACTTCATCAATATCGGTTTTTTTATAAATAAGCGCACTGGCAATGACAAAAGGTTTAACCGTTGATCCCGGCTCAAAAGTATCAGTAATCGCCCTGTTTCTTAACTTATAGGGTTGATATTGGCTACGATCATTAGGATTAAAAGAGGGATAGTTTGCCATCGCATAGATTTCCCCCGTATGCACATCTAATACCACCACCGAGCCAGAAGTTGCTTTGTGAATTTTAATAGCACGTTTTAGCTGACTATAAGCAACCGCTTGAATACGTTGATCAATACTAAGCTGAAGATTACCCGCCGCTTTTTTCTTGGTTAACACTTCAATATCATCAATGACATTACCTAACCTATCTTTACGTACCCGTTTTTTTCCTGTTTGCCCTTGTAAAAAACGGTTATAACTTTTTTCTATTCCCTCAATACCTTGTGCGTCCAGATCTGTCAGGCCAATAATATTGGCATTAATTTCACCCGTTGGATAATAACGGTGTGACTCTAATTGGTTGGCGATACCCGCTAATTTTAACTGCTTAATATAATCAACAATCGGCACATTCACTTGGCGTTTAAGGTACACAAATCGAGCCTTGGGTTTTTTAACTATTTGCACCAGCTTTTCAAATTTAATATCAAGTACTTCTGCTAATGCAGGCCATTTTTTCGATTCAAAAAACTTTTTCTTACTGTACCTTATTTTCCCTGTGCGTTTACTTTCTACGCCACTCGCTTGCCACTCTTCATCGGTAAACGCATAGGCTTTTTTAACCGCTTTAGGGTCAACCCATATTGCATAAGCAGGCACACTAATGGCTAACTCTTCACCATTACGATCAGAGATATTACCACGGTGGGTAACCGATTTAGTCACTCGTAAACTGCGTTTATCCGCCTCATTGGTAAGATAATCAGGCTCAATAATTTGGATATAAGCAAGACGAGTGATCAGTAACATTGCAATAACAGCGACGGTAATTGAGACAAACCAAAAACGCCACGGTGAAAAAGAGTGATATACCTTCCGTGGCTGTGCTTGCTGCGCTCTTTTTTTTCTATTTGAATTGCGTTTCATTGTTAGGGAATTTCCACTAATACACTGTTATTTTTAGTTGGCTGTGCCATTGATAATCGCTTTGTTGCAATACGCCTTATACGGCTATGCTCATCTAAGGTATGTTCTTCAATCAGCAAGTTTTGCCACTCAATGTTCAAATTGTCTTTTTGCTGTGATAGTTGATCTTTTTCTGTTACTAATTTACGTGTCTCATGGGTGATATAAATGTTATAAAAGGCGCTCAGCAAAATAACAATCGCCAGTACAACAAAAACAACATATCGACGTAGATCAGCAAGGATCAACAGCAATAAATTATCACGCGAAACACTCAACTAACCATGCTCAGGATGCGCGATTTTTTTAGCAACACGCAGAACAGAACTACGTGCGCGTGGGTTTTTATCTACCTCTTGTGCGCTAGGTTTTAATGCTTTTCCAAGTGCTTTCATGTTTTTATCTGATTGCATCTGCGCATCAGTCAGAGGTAAACCCGGTGGGTATTCGCGCCCCTTTTCCTGTTTACGAATAAAGCGTTTTACAATTCTGTCCTCTAACGAATGAAAACTGATCACTGAAAGTTGTCCATCAATGGCTAAAATATCTAACGCACCGTCTAATACTTTATGGATCTCTTCCAACTCACTATTTACATAAATACGAATTGCTTGAAAACTACGTGTTGCCGGGTGTTTTTTCTTTTCACGCTTAGGACACAGGCGCTCGATCAAATGTGCAAGATCTAATGTGCGTAAAAATGGCTTTTCTTCACGATCAGCGACAATCGCGCGCGCAATACGATAAGCAAATTTCTCTTCACCAAAGGTTTTTAATACCCAACCGATATCATCCACATCCGCTTTTGCTAACCAGTCAGCGGCACTAATGCCTGATGTGGGATCCATACGCATATCCAGTGGACCATCACGCATAAAACTAAAACCACGCTCAGCATCGTC
The DNA here is from genome assembly GCF_000420245.1 of Psychromonas hadalis ATCC BAA-638. Taxonomy (GTDB): domain Bacteria; phylum Pseudomonadota; class Gammaproteobacteria; order Enterobacterales; family Psychromonadaceae; genus Psychromonas; species Psychromonas hadalis. The sequence continues at coordinate 21,414 of NZ_ATUO01000040.1, forward strand.
TAATTGAGGAGATGAAACCCCAAGGTCAAGTAATACACCATCTATCTTGCCTGCAAGATCTAACGCTTTTATGTAATCAGCAAGTCCAGAAAAGGGTCCGTGAATAATGGTAAAACGTGGATCATCCAGCATTAACGCTTCACCTACTGCAATCGCACGTGGGTCTCTATCAATGGCAATTAAACGCCCATTAGGCCCTAACCTTTCTAAAATATAACGCGAGTGACCACCGCGACCAAAGGTACCATCCACATAAATACCATCCTCTTTAAGCGCTAATCCATTAACCGCTTCATCTAATAAAACCGTGATATGCTCTGCCATTACAGTGAGAACCCCTTTAAACTTTCTGTTAATTGATCTGCTGATGGCAAGCCTAACAGTAGATCTGCTTCTACCTGTTTCTGCCACAGCGCTTCATCCCACAACTCAAACTTATTAAATTGCCCTACTAGCATCACTTTTTTTTGTAGTTTTGCGTGTGCTCTTAGCGCAGGGGCAATCAATAAGCGCCCCCCTTTATCAAGTTCAGTCTCAGTTGCGTGACCTAAAATTAAACGCTGTACCCGACGTTCAACAGGATCAGTGCTTGATAATATGCTTAATTTTTTCTCTATCACTAACCATTCATTTAATGGATAGATCAATAAACAGGGTGATTGCAGATCAATAGTGCACACAAATTGACCCTGACAAGACGCCATTAAACCATCACGATAACGTGTTGGCATGGCGATTCTTCCTTTGGTATCAATATTGATGGCGTTTGCACTACGTAACATGATCATTAAGTCCCTGACTTATTTAATAAGAATATTGCATTTTTATACTATTTTTTACTTTTCTAGGGTAAAAGATCCACTTTTAGACACTTTTTACCACAATAGATCGGGAAGTTTAATAAAGTGCACCATTTTTGCAAGCAAAGGATCTTTTTTTTTAATGATGCTTATCACATAAACCTGATCTAACTGTTCAAAAATGCTGAATATTAAGTTAGATAGTGAGAAATTATTTAAAAAGTGAAATTATTATCAAAGTTAGTCACGTTTTGCAGGAGCGTGATATACTCCGTCATTAACTTTTATTGAAAGCATCAATGATTATAAATTATTAAGAAGGACACTCCTTTGTTAGACCAAGAATTAAAAGCATTTGTAGTAACACAAATTGAAGACATGAAAGCCAAAGATATCACTATCATTGATGTTGCAGGCACTTCAGACGTAACCGATACCATGATCATCTGTACAGGCAACTCAAAACGCCATGTACGCTCAATTGCAGAACAAACAGCACTGGCTGCAAAACGTGCAGACGAAACACCGCTAGGTGTTGAAGGCTTAGAAGGTAGCGAATGGGTATTAGTTGATTTAGGCAATGTTGTCTTGCACGTAATGCAAGAAGAAACGCGCCAATTCTATGACCTTGAGAAGCTTTGGGGACACACTGTTTAATGAAAATTCAGTTGATCGCAGTGGGCACTAAAATGCCCGACTGGGTTGAAAAAGGATATCAAGAATATGCCCGACGTTTTCCTAAAGAGATGCAACTTGAGTTGCTTGAAATCAATGCAGGAAAACGAGGGAAAAACGCAGACATAAAACGTATTTTGAAAAAAGAGGGAGAGCTCACTTTAGCGGCGATCCCTAAAGGCAATAAAATAGTGACACTTGAAGTCACTGGTAAACCATGGACAACCCCGCAACTCTCTGGCGAAATGAAAAAATGGCAACTTGATGGGCGGAATATTAGCCTGTTAATCGGTGGCCCTGAAGGACTTGCACCTGAGTGTATCGCTAAATCAGAACAACGCTGGTCGCTTTCAGCGCTAACACTGCCTCATCCCTTAGTGCGTATTATTGTTGCTGAAGGGTTATATCGCGCTTATACTTTAACCATTAATCATCCCTATCACCGCGAGTAGTTTGTGGTAAAAAAACATGTCAGTATCCGCAATCATTCTGCTGAGTCAGCCCTCTTTATGCGCCGTACCTTGGTGGTTTTTATTGCCATTGTTTTTGCGATAGGGGTATTGATCACTAACCTTTATTACCTGCAAATCAGCTCCTTTGAAAGCTTTCAGACCCGCTCCAATGATAACCGTATTAGTGTGCAAACAGTGCCACCCAATCGTGGCCTTATCTATGATAGAAACGGCATTATTCTTGCAGAAAACAGACCCGTTTATAGCCTACAAGTTATTGTAAAGAAAACAAAAAACTTAAAACGAAAAATAAATAAATTACGCAATATGTTTGACCTTAGTAATGAAGAGGTTGAGCAGTTTTATAAACGTAATCGCTACGCACGCTCATTTAGACCGATCTTATTACGTGATCAATTAAGCACAGAAGAGGTTGCCATTTTTACGGTCAATCAACACCTGTTTAAAGGTTTTTCCATCAAAGCAAACCTGAAACGTTATTACCCTTTTGGTGATGCATTTACTCATGTTTTAGGTTATATCGCTAAAATTAATAGCAAAGATTTACAGCGCATTGAACAACGCGGTGACACAGCACGTTATCGAGGCACCTATTACATCGGTAAATTGGGCATTGAGAAATATTACGAACAATTATTACATGGGCAGCCAGGACAACGCCAGGTAGAAGTCGATAGTTGGGGTAAAGTGATTCGTGTACTTAATTTTAAACCGCCTGTACCAGGCCGTGACATTAAACTTAATATTGATATTCAGTTGCAACTTAAAGCACAACAATTACTCGGAGATACCCGAGGCAGTGTCATTGTACTGGATGCACGTACTGGGGGCGTATTAACCCTTGTTTCCAATCCGAGTTATGACCCTAACCTTTTTGTGCAGGGGATCAGCAATAAAAAATATAATGCGTTATTAAGCTCTAAAGACAGACCACTTATTAACCGCGCAACACAGGGACGCTACCCACCTGCTTCTACTATTAAACCGCAAATGGCACTGCTGGCGTTAAATACCAAGGTGATCACTGAGCACACTAAAATCAAAGATCCAGGTTGGTGGATTGTGCCGGGCAGTAAACGCCGTTTCCGAGATTGGAAACGCTGGGGTCATGGGATGGTTGATGTTAATCATGCTATCGAGCAAAGCTGTGATACCTTCTTTTATGATGCAGCCTACAAAATAGGCATTGATAGAATTAATCCTTTTATGCAACAGTTTGGTTTTGGGGATTATAGTGGCCTTGATATTTATGAAGAGACAAAAGCGATTATGCCTTCAAGAGAGTGGAAACGTGCCCGCTTTAATGCACCTTGGTATGATGGTGATACTATCTCGGTGGGTATCGGGCAGGGATATTGGACGGTTACCCCCATTCAGCTTACCCAAGCCACTGCAATTTTAGCGCGAAAAGGAGAAGTTATTACTCCACATATTTTGCACTCCATAGTCTCTAAAAGTGGCGCTTTTAACGCAGTACAAGAATCTAAAATGCCCATTAAATTGCAAGATGAGCACTACTGGGAAATTGCCCTTAAAGCGATGTATGGCGTAACCAGTAAAAGAACAGGCACTGCACACCGTGCTTTTGCAAATACCTCTTATACCATTGCCGGTAAATCAGGTACCGCACAAGTCATTAATATGAAAGAGGATGAGGAGTACGATGCCAGTAAAATTGCTGAACGTCATCGGGATAACGCCATGTTTGTCGCGTTTGCACCCTATGAATCACCTGAAATAGTGGCCACGGTCATACTCGAAAACGCTGGCGGTGGCAGTAGCCATGCGGCACCTATTATACGTGCTCTATTTGATGAGTATTTTGATAAAATAAAAGTGCAACGATTAGAGGATTTTTAAAATGGTCAGTACCCAAGCACAAAAAAGTATTTTTTACCGTTTACATATTGATCCTTGGCTATTAATCGGTATTTTTTGTCTAATGACATTAAGCCTTATTACTCTCTACTCTGTTTCACCTGACTGGGTAATACCACAGCTAATTCGCCTTGTGATAGCGCTAAGCGTCATGCTAGCAATGGCACAAATCCCCCCTGAGGTTTATCAGCGCTGGACCCCCGCCATTTTTATCATCAGCGTACTGTTATTGATTGCAGTACTTGTTTTTGGACACACTGGTAAGGGAGCTCAACGTTGGTTAGACTTAGGTTTCACTAAGTTTCAACCCTCTGAGATAATGAAACTGATCATGCCCTTTGGTGTTGCTTATTATATTAGCCGATATACGCTGCCTATTACCTTTAAAAAAGCAGTTATTGCTCTGCTGATTGTTATTATCCCTACTCTCTTAATCGCTAAACAACCTGATTTAGGGACGTCTATTTTAGTCGCGTCATCGGGACTGTTTGTTCTGTTCCTCTCCGGTATTTCATGGTTTTACATCGCTATTGCGGTCACTGCCGTACTCGCATTCGCACCGGTATTATGGTTTTACCTGATGCACGACTACCAGCGAACTCGCGTGATGACCCTGTTTAATCCAGAAGCAGATCCGCTTGGTGCGGGTTACCATATTATTCAATCTAAAATTGCCATTGGCTCTGGTGGGGTTTGGGGTAAAGGTTGGCAACAAGGCACACAATCACAGTTAGAATTTTTACCCGAACGCCATACTGATTTTATCTTTTCCGTTTTCTCTGAAGAATTTGGTTTTATGGGTATTTTACTATTATTAACCATTTATCTGTTTATTATTGGTCGTGGTTTATGGATAGCCAATCAAGCACAAGATGCCTTTACCAAGTTAGTGGCCGGTGGCATCATCCTCACCTTTTTTGTTTATATCTTTGTCAATATTGGCATGGTTAGTGGTTTATTACCTGTCGTAGGTGTGCCGCTGGCCCTCATAAGTTATGGTGGTACCTCTATCGTGACCCTGCTTGCTGGCTTTGGTGTTTTAATGTCCTTTAATACCCATAAACGTTTTAATAGAAAATAGCATGGAAAAAAATTTGAATATTTTTACCTCATTGATAATGCTCATTTTACTCAGTAGTTGCAGCACAGGTCGCTATCAATATGCTGACGATCATCACCCCGATGACATTCCCCCGCTTGCCCATATTGAAGAGGTAACCCCACGTTATGAGCCTTACTCACGTGGCGGTAACAAAAATTACCGTGTGCGGGGCATCGATTACAAAGTGTTTACCGATATCACCGAGTTTTCAGAGTCTGGTTACGCTTCTTGGTATGGTAATAAGTTTCATGGTCACCTCACCTCAAATGGTGAACGTTACGATATGTTTGCCATGAGCGCAGCCCACAAAAATTTACCACTGCCAAGTTATGTACAAGTCACTAACCTTGAAAATAATAAACAGGTGATTGTACGTGTTAATGACAGAGGCCCTTTCCATGAGGGGCGTATTATTGACCTTTCCTACGCAGCAGCCAATAAGCTTGATATTATAAAATCGGGCACTGCCAAAGTAGAAATAAAACTACTGCATTTTACAGAAGCGCAAAATGACCATAAAAATGATTTTTTAAAGGGTTATTTTTACATTCAGTATCTGGTGACTTCACAGGCAGATAAAGCAAAAACACTCGGGAAATCGCTCTCAAAAGAGTACCAAGTTGAAGCGCAGACAATTAAAGATAAAAAAAATTACCGCTTACGCTTAGGCCCATTAAACAGTGAAAAAGAGGCTCAAATACTGCTTGAAAAACTGCAACAAATTTACCGTCAGGCTTTTATTGTCCATCAAGTGAAACGAGAATAAAGGTGATAATTTAAAGGTTAATAAAAGGTAACTACTCTGCATCGCCTAAAATTGGAGGTGTTTTATATACCCAAACGACTTGATAATATTTCGCATCTAGCTCATCGCACTTCAAACTGCAAAATTGAAGGTTTGAAAGTTGTCATTAAT
>NZ_ATUO01000041.1 GCF_000420245.1 Psychromonas hadalis ATCC BAA-638
GGTGTCATAGAGAAAAGTGCTTTTGTGATTAGATTAAGCTTACTTACAAATAATTTAGTCTTCATTGCGAGTACCTTCAATCAGTTAAGTCTTATTTATAAGTATAGACAACAATTAGCTACAACAGAGCCAAATTTACATATTGTGCAAGATTTACTTTTTCAACATGACTCAAATAAGGAATTTCAGCAATCATCGGTGCATCTATTTTTGCAGTTAACAATGCAAGATTTTGTTGGTAAAAAGGCATCTCTGCTTGTAGTTGGTTTGCTATCCAGCCTGCTACTTTTAAGCCGGAATGAAGAATGGATTGATAGGTTAATAGAGCATGATTTAAACAGCCTAATTTCATACCAACGACCATAATAACGGGTAACTGCTGCGCAACAACCCACTCTGAAAGTAGTTGTTGATGATTTAATGGCAATGACCAGCCACCAGCTCCTTCAACAATCAGTAAATCAGGACCTTTAGCTTGCAGGGTTAGCAAACCGCATGTGATCATCTCTACTTGAATTGGTTTGTTCTCTATCTCTGCTGCAATATGCGGAGCAATAGGCTCTTTGAAGGCGATTGGATTTATCAACTCATAAGCAACGTTTAAACTGCTATTTTTTTGTAAAATAAGTGCATCTTCATTACGTAAACCATCAGCGGTTAATTCACAACCTGCCGCAATGGGTTTGTAAGCGAGTGTCATTTTTCCCTGTTGATTAGCCGCTTGTAATAACGCCTTACAACAGACGGTTTTTCCTACATCGGTATCGGTGCCGGTGACAAAATAGGTTTGTTTCATTTTATTATCTCGATATAACAAACTTGATAAGTTAGCGTTAATAAACCCTGTTTATTTGTAAAGGGTAAGTAGCCTACTTCTAATTGTTTCAATAATTTTCGCCCAGAAATAGCTTGTGTTTGATGCTCATGGACATGGTTTGCACCGATCCCTTTCAGGGCGCGCATCACTTCGATTACATTTTTATAATGCAGGGTGCGAGTTTCTGTTTTTAAAATGACGGAGTCAACGCTTAGCTGTTTTAAAATAGCTTGAATCTTTTCTAGACTTAAAAATTGGTTAGTATGTGGATTTTTATCAACTGTTTTCCATGCTTGAGTAAGTTCATGCAGTGTGCCTCCGAGCAGTGTAGAAAGGTAACCTCTCCCACCCTTTTTTAAACTGTTTTTTATTTGTTGTAAACATTCTGCTAAATCATCACTCCACTGCACAACCAAGTTTGAATAGATAAGGTCGATACTATTTTCTGTAAAGGGTAACTGGTCAATATCCCCTTGTTGGAACGTTACTTTGTTAATATTACGTTTTTTAACTTGTTTGAGCATCGCTTCCGAGAGATCAAAACAGGTTAAGACTCCCCTTGGGAATTGATGAGCAAGTTTTTCACTAAAATAACCAGTACCACAGCCAAGATCAACAATCATTGAGTAATTTTTATTAGGCACACTCGTTAATAGTTGTTCCCCAATATCACGTTGTAGTTGTGCGAATTGATCGTAATGGTGAGCTGCTTTTGAAAATGAATCTGCTACCGCTTGTTTATCTATATTTTGTGACATTACAGCTCACTCAAACAGCATGAGATAGCACTGATCAACTGCTCAATATCTTGTTTTTCATGATGCGTGGTTAAGGTAATACGCAGTCTTGCAGTATTAACAGGCACAGTGGGCGGGCGAATTGCGGTTACCCAAAAACCAAGCACTTTTAATTGTTGTGCTATTTGTAACGCTTTTTTACTTTCACCGATAATAAGTGGTTGGATCGCAGTTTGTGAATCCCCTAATTGGATCTCTTTTTTTTCTGCAAGCTCTCTGAAATAGGCAATTAATTCAAATAATTTATCACGTCGCCACTGCTCTTTTTCTGCCATTTTGGCGGCACAAGCAATAGTATAAGCCATTGCAGGGGGTAGACCTGTTGTGTAGATATAGGGTTTACTGAAATTGGTTAAATAATCAATGAACGATTTTGAGCCCGCTACAAATGCCCCGCCAACCCCCAATGCTTTACCAAAGGTTGCCATGTATATTTGTAAGTCACTATTTTTAAGCCCGGCATCTAGCACGCTACCTTGACCATTTTCACCCAGTATGCCCAAGCCGTGTGCGTCATCAATCATTAACCAACTATTATATTTTTTAGCTTGCTTAACTAACTGTGCAATCGGTGCTTTATCGCCGTCCATGCTAAACACCCCTTCGCTGATTATTAAACGATCATGGGCTTGTTGCTTGGTTAAGAGTTGCTTAGTTAAGAGTGTTTCAAGATGCACCATGTCATTATGCTTAAAACGGTGCATTTTGCAGGGCGCTAAACTGCCCGCTTCCATTAACGAGGCATGGTTTAGTTTGTCTTGTAGTAACAGTGCGTTTTTATCCAGCAAGAGTTTAATAACCGCTTGATTTGCAGAGTAACCAGAACTAAAGAGGGCAACGGCTTCAACACCTAACCATGATTTTAACTGTTCACTGCAATCTTCATGTGCTTGGTTATAGCCTGTTACAAGATATGAGCCTCCACTGCCTACGCCGTAAAGCTCAGCGCCTTTTTGCCATGCCGATATCAATGCAGGATCTGATGCGAGCCCCAGGTAGTCATTACTTGAAAAGTTAAGGTGACGTTTTCCTGCTACTTTGATGTAACGCCCCTGTTTATTTTCGGTAATTTGTTGATGACGATATAAACCATCATCTTTTCGCTGCTGTAGTTGTGCGCTTATAAAATTAAAAGACACGGTTATAACTTCGCGGTTGCATCATAAAACAGTTCACCTTTTTCAGCATGACGAATGATCGCAGCATCTACATTTTTTTCTTTTTCAAAGGGAGAGAAGTTAACCGCTTCTTTGTTAATACCCAGTTTTTTGAACAGTTGTATATCTGAATTTTCATCTGGATTATCGGTGGTCAGTAGCTTACAGCCATAAAAGATGGAGTTTGCACCCGCCATAAAACAGAGCGCTTGGGTTTGCTCTGACATTGCATCGCGCCCTGCGGATAAACGCACATGTGATTTTGGCATCATAATACGTGCAATGGCAATGGTTTTAATAAAAGTGAATTCATCGAGATCATCAACGTTCTCAAGGGGAGTTCCCTCTACTTTAACCAGTTTGTTGATCGGTACACTCTCTGGCTGCCTTGGCATATTCGCCAGTTGCACTAATAAACCCGCTCTGTCTTTGCTCTGCTCACCTAAACCAACAATACCACCACTACATACTTTCATACCCGCACCACGGACATTTTCCAATGTATCTAATCGGTCTTGATAACTACGTGTGGTGATTATTTTACCGTAATACTCTGGCGAGGTATCCAAATTATGGTTGTAATAATCAAGCCCTGCATCGGCGAGTTGCCCTGCTTGCTTTTGATCTAACATACCTAGCGTCATGCACGACTCTAACCCCAACGCTTTAACCTCTTTGATCATATCGACCAAATAAGGCATATCACGTTGTTTGGGATTTTTCCAAGCAGCACCCATACAAAAACGGGTTGAGCCTGTGGCTTTTGCATCTTGCGCGGCTTTAATGACTTTGCTTACTTCCAGTAGTGTCTCTTTTTCAAGACCGGTATCGTAACGTGCGCTTTGTGGACAATATTTACAATCTTCAGGACAAGCACCTGTTTTAATCGAAAGTAAGGTACTGACTTGTATTTGGTTTTTGGGGAAATTAGCACGATGCACGGTTTGTGCTTCAAAAAGTAAGTCCATAAAAGGCAATGCAAACATCGCCTCGACTTCATCAACTGACCAATCTTGACGCACCGCTGTATTATTCATTTCTCTTTCCCGATATAAAATAGTTGCCATATTTTAAGGTTCACAGATACACTGTCAACTTTTCTACGTCTTTTTCTTTACATCTGTATAAATAGCGAGCAATTATGTCTATAACTACACGGTTAGACCATCAATTTGATAAAGACCACCTTTGGCATCCTTATACATCCATGACAAATCCTCTGCCCTGTTATGGTGTTGAATCTGCCGATCAATGTTTATTAACGCTTGATAGTGGTGAACAACTGATTGACGGCATGTCTTCTTGGTGGGCTTGTTTGTTTGGTTACAATGTACCAGAACTAAATAAAGCAGCCAAAAACCAGATAGATAAGATGGCACATGTGATGTTTGGTGGACTGACTCATCAACCCGCTATTGCGTTGGGTAAAAAACTGGTTGAGATCACCCCCGCTAATTTAGAAAAAGTATTTTTGAGTGATTCTGGCAGTGTGGCCGTTGAAGTCGCTTTAAAGATGGCATTGCAATATTGGCATGCAAAAGGATCACCCCAAAGTCAGTTTTTAACCATTCGTAACGGTTATCATGGGGATACTTTTGGTGCGATGAGCGTGACCGATCCTGAAGGCTCCATGCATGAGCTTTATCATGATTTTTTACCACAGCAACTGTTTGCTCCTCAACCCACCATTGCATTTGATGAGCAGTGGGAAGCGCACGATCTTAACGCAATAACCTCACTGGTTGAAAATAACCAACATAATATAGCCGCCATTATTTTAGAGCCCATTGTACAAGGTGCAGGCGGTATGTACTTTTATCATCCGCAGTACCTCAAAGGGGTGCGTATGCTGTGTGATAAATATGGCCTATTGCTGATTGCCGATGAAATTGCCACGGGTTTTGGCCGTACAGGGAAACTATTTGCCTGTGAATATGCTGATATTAGCCCGGATATACTTTGTATTGGTAAAGCGATCACCGGTGGTTACATGAGCCTTGCCGCTACATTAACCACAACGCACATTGCCAATACGATTAGTCACGGCAAAGCGGGTGTATTTATGCATGGGCCTACCTTTATGGGTAACCCACTGGCGTGTGCGGTAGCAAATGCTAATATCGATAAACTGCTCAGTTTTAACTGGCAACAATGTGTTGAGCAAATATCCACAAATCTGAGCACATTTTTAGCACCTTGCAAAACATTAGAGCGTGTTAAAGCGGTGCGTGTTTTAGGCGCGATTGGGGTGGTTGAATTGAAACAGGCGGTCGATGTCGCGAAAGTGCAAAAGCAGTTTGTAGAATTAGGTGTCTGGATCCGCCCTTTTGGTAAACTTATTTATATAATGCCTCCTTATATTATTAAGGAGGCTGAACTTAAAAAACTCTGTGATGCGATTTATCAAGTAGCATCAAGCAGTTAATCACCGAGTTTTTAATCTCCAAATAAGCTCGCTAAGACTGATAATTGGCCATTAAGGTAGTTAAGATCCGTCTTTGCGTAAAATATGGCAAAAACTACCGCGCTAGACATGATGACAATCAGAAATTTGTCTGGTGTGCCGTCTCCTGGGCGACGTTTCTTTCCCCATGTGTTTAAAATAGCCAACACTGAAACAATACTGCATGACCAGATCAAATACATAAACAGTCTTATCTCGACAAATTGATAGTTTGCAACAGAAGTAATACCAAAATGCCCCATGATGATGGGCTCAAAAATCTCACGCTGATAATGGAAAAGCAACATATAAACTAAGAATGCGCCCCACAGAAAAACCGTTAACCAAAGCATAAAAAATCGACGCCACTCGTGTGCATTATGGAAACGTTTTCGTTCAAACTGCTGTTGCATAATAAACCTTCATTAAAAATGGCTGATTATCAAATCATAGACTTGTATCTCGCTACCGCCAAGGTAAGATATGCCTCTATTAAATTTTTTACAAAAAAACAGTGAAAACTGTGAGTATGGAGCACTAATTCAGATGTCAAAAACAGCAATTGTTGAAATATTCAACAACAAATTCCCAGTGGGTGAAAAAGTAACCGTAAACGGTTGGATCCGTACCCGCCGTGATTCAAAAGCGGGGATCTCTTTTTTAGCTATTTATGATGGTTCATGTTTTGATCCTATTCAAGCCGTTGTACCCTCTGATCTTGAGAATTACACATCTGATGTACTCAATTTAACCGCAGGTTGTTCGGTCACCGTCACCGGTAAATTAGTTGAAAGTCCAGGAAAAGGACAAAGCTTTGAAATTCAAGCGACAGAAGTAAAAGTACTGGGTTTTGTACAAGATCCCGATACTTACCCCATGTCAGCAAAACGTCACAGTATTGAATATTTGCGTGAGCATGCACACCTTCGCCCACGCACTAACATTATTGGCGCAGTAACACGCGTACGTAACTGTTTATCACACGCTATTCATAACTTCTTTTATGAAAAAGGCTTTAACTGGATCAGCACACCTATTATCACTGGCTCTGATTGTGAGGGTGCAGGTGAGATGTTCCGTGTAAGTACACTTGATTTAGAAAATCTGCCAAAAACAGCAGAGGGTAAAGTCGATTACAGCAAAGATTTTTTTGGTAAAGAGACCTTCATGACCGTATCAGGTCAATTAAATGCTGAAACTTACGCTTGTGCTTTAAGTAATGTTTATACTTTTGGCCCTACTTTCCGCGCGGAAAATTCAAATACCACACGTCACCTTGCTGAGTTTTGGATGGTTGAGCCTGAAATCGCTTTTGCTGATTTGGCAGATGTGGCACAACTTGCGGAAGATATGCTTAAATATGTGTTTAATGCCGTTTTGACAGAGCGTGCTGATGATATGGCTTTCTTTGCTCAACGTGTTGATAAAGAAGCAATCACCCGTTTAGAGAAAATAGTTAATTCGGACTTTGTACGCATGGAATACACAGAAGCGATTGAAATATTGCAAAACTGTGGTAAGAAATTTGAGTACAAAGTAGAATGGGGTGTTGATCTGCAATCTGAGCATGAGCGCTACCTTGCTGAAGTACATGTTGGCGCACCCATTATTTTGCAAAACTATCCGAAAGATATTAAAGCGTTCTACATGAAGCTTAATGATGATGGTAAAACAGTGGCTGCAATGGATGTCATCGCACCCGGTATTGGTGAGATCATCGGCGGTAGCCAACGTGAAGAAAATCTTGAAGCGTTAGATAAACGTCTTAAAGAGATGAACTTAGATATTGGTGATTACAGCTGGTACCGTGATTTGCGTAAATACGGCACCGTGCCACATGCAGGTTTTGGTTTAGGTTTTGAGCGTTTAGTCTCTTATGTAACGGGTGTACAAAATATCCGTGATGTCATTGCCTTCCCACGCGCACCTGGCAGTGCAGATTTTTAATCGCTATTTATTAATGGCATAAATACTAAATGACAGTAAATAGGAAAGCCAACATTTTTGTTGGCTTTTTTGTGTCTAAAATTTAATCCAAAAAAACCACCTGTCTTAAGAAGGTGGTAATGACGGTTTGAATCACCTAAGGATCGGCTTCAAAATTACTTGCGCTTTTATTTTCAAAATAACCCGTCATTTCAGGCTTTTTGAAAAAATTTAGCGCAAGTTATTGTGTAACGATTCCTAAATGTTATTTGAGTTAAGACTCGTTATACATTTCAAGACTTGCAAGTTCTTCTTTTTGTTCTTGAATATTTTTAGCATCTTCACTGCGTAGGCTTGCTAAGTAATCAAAATAGCTTTGATCAATATCACCGGTAACATAAATACCATCAAACACTGAACACTCAAAACCATCAACATCTGGATTCTGTTTTTTCACTGCATCTTTTAGATCTTCAAGATCTTGATAGATAAGTTTATCACTGCCAATGCAATCACTGATCTGTTCAACGGTGCGGTTATAAGCAATTAACTCTTCTACGGTAGGCATATCAATGCCATACACATTGGGATGACAAACTTGCGGTGCAGCCGATGCAAAGTAAACATTCTTCGCACCTGCATCGCGTACCATCTCAACAATTTGCTCAGAGGTAGTACCACGTACAATTGAATCATCAACAAGTAGCACTGATTTACCTTTAAACTCAGCCGTGATTGTGTTGAGTTTACGGCGGACGGCTTTACGGCGCTGTGTTTGCCCGGGCATAATAAAGGTACGACCAATATAGCGATTTTTTACAAAACCTTGACGGTATGGAATGCCAAGTTCAACGGCGATCTCAAGTGCAATATCATTTGATGTTTCAGGGATTGGAATAACTGCATCAATTTGTATATCAGCCCATTCACGTTTAATTTTTGCACCGAGTTTACGACCCATCTCAAGACGCGCTTCATAAACAGAGATACCACTTAAGGTAGAGTCTGGACGTGCAAGGTAAACGTACTCAAAAATACACGGGTGTAAACTGGTTTTCTTGGCACACTGCTGAGTAAACAGTTGGCGATCTTCGGTGATATAAACTGCTTCGCCTGGCTCAACATCACGCATTACTTCAAAACCGATCGTATCAAGGCCAACACTTTCAGAGGCAACGATATATTCCATATCGCCAGATTCTGTTTTGCGTGATCCAAGTACTAATGGACGAATACCGTCAGGATCTCGAAATGCCACCATACCGTGACCGATAATCAGTGAAACAACACCGTAAGCACCGTTTACTTTTTCATGTACTTCACCCACTGCGGTGAAGATATCTTCAGGCGATAATTTTTCAGAGGTTACTTTATCAAGTGCGGCCGCAAAAATATTTAACAACACTTCAGAATCTGAAGTGGTATTGATATGACGACGAGATTTAGCCACCGTTTCACGTAGCGCTGTTGCATTGGTTAAATTGCCATTATGAGCAAGTGCCATGCCCCATGGTGAGTTAACATAAAAAGGCTGTGCTTCTGCAGCGCTTGAGCTACCTGCAGTGGGATAACGCACATGACCAATACCAATATCACCTTTTAAACGTTGCATATGTTTAGATGCAAAAACATCTTTTACTAAACCATTTGCTTTGCGTTGTTTAAAGTTATCATTCTCGATAGTGATAATACCAGCCGCATCTTGTCCACGGTGTTGTAATACTGTTAATGCATCATAGATACTTTGATTAACAGGAGTTGCCCCAACGATGCCAACGATTCCACACATAAATTCACGCCTTGTTTTAATAAGTAATAATTAATATTTTTCACTCACCACGATGGTAAATAGTGAGTGGTTGCTGGTGCTTATATTAAGCTAGAGTTAAGCTGAAAGGTTGTTTAAGAAACTCGAGGAGTTCTCTAAGTGACTAAAAAACCATTCAATAATAATGCCAAACTCTGGAATTAAGGTTGATTCTTTCCACCAAACAGCGTCATTAAAGCCAGTGAAGGAATCGATAAAAAACAGTACGGCGCTCACCACTAACACACCACGAATTGCACCAAACAGTACACCTAAGAGGCGATCTGTACCAGATAGTCCTGTTACTGCGACTAAACGATTAACAATATAATTGATCAGGGCGCCAAGTAATAATACAGAGATAAATAAAATAGCGATGGCAATAGAGTTGCGGATCAGGGGGTCTTCAAGTTGGGTAAGATAAGAGGTCACTTCAGGATAAAAATTACTGGCCACAAAAAAGGCGGTGAACCAAGTCACCAGAGAGATCGCCTCTTTTGTAAAACCACGGATTAAACTAATCAATGCTGAAAATGCGATAATGCCTAATATAGCTAAATCAAACCAACTCATGGCTACCCTTAATATTTGAACGCGTTAAACGTGGCGCATTCTAGCAGAAAATTTGTTTAAATGCTGTAATAATTTAAGGGTTAACCGCATCAAAAGGGAGTAATTTTCCTTGTAGTTTTGTTAATCGCTTTAAACGAGGTAACTGTTTTTCAAGCTTTACTTTGGAGATATCTGGGCCAACAAAGAGACGTGTTAATTCACCATCAATGACTTCAGTGGGGACGGTATGTGCCTGAAATCCTGCTTTATGTAACGTTTTTAATAACGCGTTAATATTGGCTGCATTTTGAAATGCGCCCAGTTGAATGGTCCATGCACGTTCAGGTACTTTTTTCTTGGCTGCCTTTTTATTTACAACAACAGGTATTGATTTTTCAACGTTGGTCACTTGGGGCTCAGGTTTCTCTGTTTTACTCTCTTGTTCAAGGACCACTGTTTTTATAATCTCCTCAACTTGCCACTGTTCCTCTTCAATATCTGCTTGCTCTGTAACATCAAACGACTCATTAACCCGCTCGTCTGTTACCCTTAATTGTTGAGTATGCGGTTTACGCGCAGGATGAATCGGTGTCGCCACAAATTCATCTTCATATGCCTCTTTTTTACCATCGATAATGGAGGGTAAAAAGATAACCACAGAGGCAACTAAAATGGTGATACCTACTAATCTATTTTGAAACTGAGAAGCCACAACTTACCCTTGTGATAGTGTTAAGAAATCTGAAACAGTATAAAATGAACCAAACACGATAATAATGTCTGATTCGTTTGCTTGTTTGAGTACATTTTTATACGCATCCGCTATATTTTCAAAACAATGTACATCAGCAAGTGGATCATTACTAGCTTGATAATGGCTGAGTAGCGTTTGCTGTGATGCACCTCGATAACAGTGAAGCGTGATCAGGTTATATTGGTCAACCTGCTCATTGGTCTCTGATAAAGTACCCGTTAAGTCTTTGTCTTCTAACATACCCACAATAGCAAACACTTTGCCTTCGGGTTTACGAAGATGCGCAAGTTGACTTGCCAAATAGTGTGCAGATTGAGGATTGTGCGCGACATCAAGGTAGGTATCAACCTCTCCCTCTCTACTTACCTTTTGTAAACGCCCCGCTAACTGTGCTTGGCCAATCGCTTTTTTTAACAAGGTATCAGAGAGGTTAAGATCAAGTGCTTCAATCACCGCTAATGCGGTACTTGCATTTTGCAGTGGCATGAGGGTAAGAGGTAACGCATTAATTGTTTTTTTACCTGACCAAGACCAGCTATGCTCATTGACAATAGCCTGAAAGTTTTTACCCGCATAACGGATATCCGCTTTGATACTTAAAGCATGATGTTGTAATGATTGAGGAGGGTCAAGCTCGCCGCAAATAACCGGTTTTAACGCACGAAATACACCTGCTTTTTCAAAACCTATTTTTTCTCTGTCATCACCCAACCAGTCAATATGATCGATGCCAATGGTGGTCACCACACTAATGTCAGACTCAACCACATTAGTTGCATCTAACCGTCCGCCTAATCCTACTTCAAGTAAAATAAAATCACACTGTTGCGCGTTTAAAATGACTAAACAGCCAAGGGTAACGTACTCAAAATAGCTCAGTGACGTTTCACCGCGCAGTGATTCTATCCTCTCAAATGCTTGGCAATGCAGTAACGCGGGCATCTCTTGTTGATTAATGCGCAAGCGCTCGGTGTAGCGTTGAATATGCGGAGAGCTGTAAACGCCGACTTTATAGCCTGCCTCAATTAAAATCTCTTCTAAAAAAGCACAGGTTGTACCTTTGCCATTAGTACCAGCAACGGTGATCACTTTTGCATCAAAATTAATCACCTTTAGATCTTTTGCCACTTTGCCAATACGTGTTAAACCCAGCTCAATCTCGGTTGGGTGTAACTGTTCAAGGTAGCTTAGCCATTCGTTTAAGTTGTTTTTATTCATATTTTTCTGTTAACACTAGATTTCTAAGAAAAGGGGGCCAATCGCGGGCCGTGGCAGTGAAAATTGCTCAGGGTAATCCACTTCGACCAGATATAATCCACCCGGTTTTGCAGTGGCGGCAGCTTGCGCACGATCTTTTAATGTAAGCAATGTTGCAAGCCAATCAACAGGTTGTTTACCTCGCCCGACTTCAATTAAACTGCCAGCAATATTACGCACCATATGATGTAAAAAAGCATTGGCTTTAATGTCGATAATAATAAAGTTAGCGCGACGGGTAATATTAAGATATTCAATGGTGCGAATGGGGCTATTTGCTTGGCAATGTAAGGCGCGAAAAGAGGTAAAGTCTTGTTCACCAACAATATGTTGCCCCGCTATGTGCATCAACTGCTCATCTAACGGATGGTGATAATGGCTGAGGCCTGAGGTTAAGATGCCCGGACGAAATGGGGCATTGTAGATAATGTAACGGTAACGACGTGCAGTGGCACTAAAACGCGCGTGAAATGAATCATCAACCTGTTTAACCCAGCGTACGGCAATATCATTGGGAAGATTCGCATTAACACCAAGTGTCCATGCGACTTCTTTGCGCTTTGCATCGGTGTCAAAATGTACCACTTGCCCAGTGCCGTGCACTCCCGAGTCAGTACGACCCGCACAATTAACAATAACAGGATGGTTAGCAATAAGTGAAAGTGCTTCTTCCAATTTTTGTTGTACCGAAATCACCTCTTTTTGGCGTTGCCAACCATAATAGTTAGCACCATCATATTCAATTCCTAATGCAATGCGCATTGCGACCACCCTAACCTTTCAAAAAAGGCAGTATACCGCTTTTGTTCTTAACCTCCATGCTCAATTTTCAAAAAATTATCAATCATCTCTTGAGTCACTAATATCACCCCACTTTCTGATATTTCATAAAAGTTTTTATCACTTTCATAATCAAAACCAATCATGAAATCATCTGGAATAATACAATCTTCCACCACTAACACGTTATACAGCTTGCAATTTTTACCGATGCTTACACTAGGCAGAATAACACAATGATCAAGCACACTATGACGCTCTACGGTCACCCGTGTTGAAAGCAGTGACTTTTTAATCGTTGCCCCAGAGATGATGCAACCCGAAGTGATCACACTGTCTATCGCCTGACCACGACAATCCTCTTGATCAAAAATAAACTTGGCGCCTGGGAGTTGCTCTTGAAATGAGTAGATAGGCCAATGTTTGTCATAAAGGTTAAGCTCAGGCTCTATCTGCACTAAATCGAGATTAGCGTAAAAATACTGGTCAATGGTCCCGACATCTTTCCAATAAGCTTGTACATCAGCACAACCATCCGCATCAAAAATATAAGCATAAACAGCTTGCTCGTTAATGGCTTTAGGGATGATGCTATAACCAAAATCATGCTTTGATGCATCAATAGTGGCATCTTCTAAGAGTAGTTTTTCCAATACATCAAAGTTAAAAATATAAACACCCATCGAAACCAATGATTTTCCGGGCAGTGTGGGTATTTCAGCAGGATGCTCAGGTTTTTCAATAAAATCAATGATACGCATATCTTCATCAACATTTAACACCCCAAAGGCTGACGCACTTTTACTCTTCACAGGAATAGAGGCGATAGAAATATCAGCCTTATTTTTTGCATGTTGGCGCAACATGCGACTGTAATCCATCTTATAGATATGATCGCCACCGAGTATCAATATATATTTACAATGTTGCTTGCGGAGCTGTTTGAGGTTTTGATAAACGGCATCGGCAGTACCTCGATACCAAAGTTCACCAATCTGTTGCTGTGCGGGCACAATATTAACATATTCCCCCAACTCCCAAGGCATACGGCTCCACGCTTTTTGTATATGACCGAGTAGCTCTGATGATTTATATTGGGTTAACACATCAATACGGCGAATACCTGAGTTCATGCAGTTAGACAGTGTAAAATCAATAATTTTATATTTCCCGCCAAACGGTAAGCCAGGTTTAGCGCGCTCTTCGGTAAGTTGCTTTAAACGACTGCCTTTTCCACCTGCGAGTATCAATGCAATGGTATCACGTGTTAATAAACCAATATGTTGAGACATTTACAACCTCTTCATCTACTTTATGTTTTGTGCTCGAGGGCTTTGCCATATTTGGCATCACTAATGGGGGCGACTTTAAGGAACTCAACATTTTTATTATCCACAATTTGTAATGCTGAATGAATTGAGCGGTTATTATTGGCAATAATGTTAATGTCGTAACCGTGGTTGTGGTAAACAAAACGTACTTTTAAGATGCCATGCTCTAGCTGCCAATGACCATCACACTGATCATCATCAAAGAGATTATCAATATGTAACTGATTATTTTCTTTAAAATTAAAAACCAGAGACAGGTTAGTAATTGACGTGACTAACCATGCATGTGCAACCACTTCAACCTCAGTTAATTTACGTTTTTCCAATTCCCATAAAATATACTCACCTTCAGTAATAATGAATGCGCGATATTCCTCATTCATCACACCTGATGGTAATGAAATTTTATGTTGATCATGTTTTTCATAGGTGAATAAAATAACTTTACGATCTAATTCACTCAGTAAGGAATATAAAGGCATACACTTTCCAGTGAGATATAATAAATATAAAATTAGATCAAATAATTAAAAAAGTGGAGATGATAAAGGAAAAACTTTGATTGCGGTCAAATAACCAACAGATTGAGTTTTTTTTCTATGCGATGGGTCACAGGTTTCTTTGATTTTTTTATTCAGTAAGATCAAAAAAGGTAGCGTTAGCTACCTTTTTTATTTCATTTTTTAAGACGTATTAGGTTTTCTTTGTCTTTACAACACGTTTTTTTGTTTGTTCCTCGACCCACTTACCTCCAGAGAGCACTTTGTCTTTAAGCACGCCACCAATATACTTTGCTGTCCAGCCTGTGGCTTTTTTATCGATTTCGGTCATTACATACTGCTCTTTATTCTTGCGACTATAACGAACAACGGCAAGATTCCCAGCAGGATCGGTTTGTGGTGCATCCGCTAAGTAATAAAATTTGGCAGAAATGCGATCTTTAAAACGCACCAACTCTTGCACTTTCGGCGCACGGGTTTCACGGGAACGAGGAAAAGTACTGGCAGCCATGAAGATACCAGATGCACCATCACGCAAAATAAAGTATGCATCACTCTGCTCACAACCTAACTCTTCAAGGTGAACAGGATCTTCCTTTGGCGGTGCAACGTCACCATTACGTAGAATCTTACGGGTATTTTTACACGCTTCGTTAGTACAGCCCATATATTTTCCAAAACGGCCATCTTTAAGTTGCATGTCATTGCCACATTTATCGCACTCAACCAATGGACCATCATAACCCTTGATCTTAAACTCGCCATGTTCAACTTCATGACCATCACAGATAGGGTTATTACCACAAACGTGTAATTTACGGTTTTCATCAATAAGGTAGCTATCCATCGCCATGTCACATTTAGGACAACGTTTTTTTGCCATTAATGCAGCGGTTTCCAAATCTTCATTGCTGAGAATATCTTCAACCTCTTCACCATCAACCAAATTAATCGTCGTTTTACAACGCTCTTTAGGCAGCAGTGCATAACCAGAACAGCCAAGGAAAACCCCTGTTGATGCGGTGCGAATTCCCATTGCACGATCACAAGTCGGACAACGTACCTCTTTAATTTCAACAGGCTCATTGAGGCGCATACCCCCTTCATCTTCAGGTAGTTCCGCTTTTGCAAGCAGCTTAGTTAACCCTGCATAGAAACGGTCTAACTCATCCGTCCAATTAGCTTTACCCTCTGCAATGGCATCAAGGTTAGCTTCCATCTCTGCAGTAAAGTCATAACTCATCAGTTCAACAAAGTTTTCAGTTAGACGATCGCTAACTATTTCGCCCATTTTTACCGCATAAAAGCGGCGTTTATCCACTTTTACATAACCTCTATCTTGAATAGTAGAGATAATACTTGCGTAAGTTGATGGACGACCAATGCCTTTTTTCTCAAGCTCTTTAACCAATGAAGCTTCAGTAAAACGTGCTGGCGGTTTAGTAAAGTGCTGCTTAGGATCAAGTGCGACTAAATTCAGTATTTCACCAATAGCAAGATCCGGCAGATGCACATCATCGACTTTGCTTTTTGCAACAGGTTGCGCTTTTGTCCAACCCGCAAAACGCAGGGTACGACCTTTAGCACGTAGCAAATAATTTTCTGCTTCGACAACAAGTGTAGATGCATCATAAAGTGCAGGTAGCATCTGACACGCTAAGAATTGGCGCCAAATAAGTTCATAAAGGCGCATAGCATCACGATCAACGCCATTTAACAATGCAGCAAGTTGAGTTACATCGGAGGGACGAATCGCTTCATGCGCCTCTTGTGCGCCTGATTTACTTCGATACACAACTGCTTCTTCAGGAAGGTAATTTTTACCGAACTCGTCACTAATATAATCGCGTGCAGATGCTACAGCATCTTTACTCAAGTTCGTTGAGTCAGTACGCATATAGGTGATGTAACCCGCTTCGTACAAACGTTGTGCTAACATCATGGTTTTCTTTACACCAAAACTTAAACGCGTACTCGCCGCTTGTTGCAGTGTAGAGGTAATAAAAGGCGCACTGGCTTTACTTTTAGTGGGCTTATCTTCACGCGAAAGTAGTTTGAATTGTGCCGTTTTTAATACCTCAAGCGCTTTCGTTGTTTGTGCTTCGGTGGTCGGCTTGAAACTATTACCATCCTCTTTAAATACTTCTAAACGCAGTTCTGTGTCGTTATTACTTTTCGTGTCGGCATGTAAATCCCAATACTCATCAGGATTAAATGCTTTAATCAGACGTTCACGCTCAACTAATAAACGCACTGCTACGGATTGTACGCGTCCAGCGGACAAACCACGTGCGACTTTTTTCCATAAAAGAGGTGAAATCATAAAACCAACCACACGATCTAAAAAACGACGTGTTTGCTGCGCGTTAACACTGTTAAGATCAAGTTCAGTTGGATTTTTAAACGCTTCTTGTATGGCACTTTCTGTTATCTCATTAAAAACAACACGTTGGAATTTACTATCGTCACCCCCTAAAATTTCTTTAAGGTGCCAAGCGATCGCCTCACCCTCTCTATCCAAATCCGAAGCAAGGTAGATGGTGGGTGCATCTTTGGCTAATTTTTGTAGCTCAGCAACCACTTTCTCTTTGCCGGGCAAAATTTCGTAGTGTGCTTTCCAGTTATTGTTTGGATCGATACCCATACGCGTAACCAATGCTTCTTGCGCACGTTTGGCTTTTTCTTTCTCTTTTTGAGCTGGGGTCATGCCCGCTAATGATTTTTTCTTATTCGCATCAATTTTCTGCTTAGCACTACCACTGGTAGGGAGATCGCGAATATGTCCCACACTTGATTTTACAATGTAGTCTTTACCAAGATATTTATTGATGGTTTTTGCTTTTGCAGGTGATTCCACAATAACAAGAGATTTGCTCATAATTCTTCTAGCCCTAAAGTAGTCATGATGGTGAGGGTGATATTAATTTATTATTCATCCATTGAATTTCCTTTTTATATAATCCAAAGTCAGGGAAAATAGCAACTTATATTTTTAAAAAGGTGATAAAATGAGGTAAAAAAGCCAACTAAATGATGTTGGCTCATCTATCTGTGCAATAAACAGGCAAGTTTTTACACCGTCTTGGGCTGCTTTCTAAGCCATTATTTAAATAGACGACTCACATTCAGTTGCATCAATTTCAATAAACTATTTTCTAGCGCAAGTGATGCACCATGGCCTAATTTGTCCGCCAACTTTTTACGCAATGAATATTTTATCTGCACGATATGACGGTTATCCAATTGTGATAGTAGGTAATCATCACTGGTTGTAATTTTATCGATGAGATTAAGTTTGATCGCTTGTAAGCCGTACCAATGTTCGCCTGTTGCAACTTTCTCAATATCAATTGATGGACGGTGTTCACTAACAAAATGCTTAAACAAATCATGTGTTTCTTGTAATTCTTGTTTGAATTTAGCACGACCTTTATCATCATTTTCACCAAACATGGTTAATGTGCGTTTATAATCGCCCGCCGTTAACTGCTCAAACTCAATATCATGTTTCTTTAATAGTTTATTAAAATTGGGAATTTGTGCAATCACACCAATAGAGCCCAAAATAGCAAAAGGGGCTGCAATAATTTTATCGGCAATACAAGCCATCATATAACCACCACTGGCGGCTACCTTATCAACAGCAATGGTGAGAGGGATGTTGTTATCTTTTAAACGTTGTAATTGAGAAGCGGCCAAGCCATAACCGTGTACCATGCCACCGCCACTTTCAAGGCGCACAAACACTTCATCTTTTTCACTAGCAACACCAAGAATGGCGGTGATCTCTTCACGTAAAGAAGTTACTTCTTTGGCATCAATACTGCCTTTAAAGTCAACGACATAGAGCTGTGCAAGAGATTCTGGTTGGTCACCCTTTTTAGCCAATTTTTTCGCTAATTTATCTTTCTCTTTTTGCGATTTTTTATCTTCTTTCTGACGTATTTTAAGCTGAAAAGGGGTTAATAATTGCTCCTCAATTGATTTTTTAGTCTCTTTTAATTGCTCAGAAATATCCGTTAACTCAATTTCCCCTTTTTTGTTTTTTTGTTTACTGGTGAGCGCAATCACAATGACGAACAAAGCAGTAACCGTCACCAAAAAAGTGATCGCTTTGGCTAGAAACAGCCCATATTCAAATAAAAATTCCACAGTTTGATCCCTAAAGTAATAAATATGTGGCATATCATGACAAAAACAGCGCTCAGGTACAAAAGAGTTTGAGACTTTTAGGTAAAAAAAGTTACTATTCCCCTAATTAATTTAAGTTTAATGAGAAATATGATGAAAGAGTATCAAGCAAAAACAGACTGTTTGGCCGATAAAACCATTTTAATCACCGGTGCAGGTGATGGTATTGGCAAAACATTAGCACTGCAATGTGCACAGTTTGGGGCAACGGTTATTTTATTGGGAAAAACAGTTAAAAAACTAGAAGCGGTTTATGATCAGATTGAAGAAATAGGCAAACAGCAAGCATCCATATTACCGCTGGATCTTAATGGCGCGACAGAGAGTCATTACGATGATCTCGCTGATACCATTAAACGCGAATATGGTAAACTAGATGCCTTAGTGCATAATGCCAGTCAACTCGGTGTCTTAGGCCCTTTTGCACAAATAGAGAAATCAACGTGGGACGACGTTATTCAAACCAACCTTACAGCACAGTTTATGCTAACTAAAGCGTTAATCCCTGTTCTAAGCCTTGCAAAGCACGCCTCAACTCTTTTTACCACCTCAAGTGTAGGCAATCAAGGGCGCGCCTATTGGGGGGCTTATAGCATCTCTAAATTTGCTACAGAAGGCATGATGCAGACACTTGCGGATGAGTTTGAAAACAGTACATTACGTTTTAATGCTATCAATCCAGGTGCGACACGTACAGGAATGCGTGCCAACGCATTCCCCGCTGAAAATACCGCTTTATTAAAAATGCCGGCTGATATTATGCCCGCTTACCTTTACCTGTTAAGTGATGACAGTATTAACGTCACGGGGCAACGTATTAACGCGCAATAATGTCAAGGCACGACCACAGAGCACACAGAGGCGTTCACACACGAAGAAAAGACTAACGCAACTGTTACGGCTGTCTTTATTCGTTTTGCTTACGTTAAACGCATAAATATATAATTTAATATATTTTTTCACTCTCATCGGGGCGTGTTTTTAATAATTTCAGTGCCCACATATATTGACTGGGATCTTCATCAATCAACTTTTCAATCGCTGCGTTCATCATTTGCGTATCTTTAAGCTCATCTCCCGTTGGGATCTGAGCCAATGGTGCATGAAAAAACACATCATATTTAGCGGTTTTTTCATTATAAGAGGTATAAAAAGGGATCACGACTGCTTTGCCCAGTTTTGCTAACCGTCCGACTATCGGTAGTGTTGCTTTTTGGGTGGCATAGAAATGAATAAACAAACTTTTATCGCGACCATGATCTTCATCGGGTAGATAATAAAAATGGGTTTTGTCACGCAAACTTTTGATAACAGGCTTTAACCCTTCGCTACGGTGATAAAGGGCTCCTTTGCCCGTTAAATGGGTGAAACGAGTACGATAGCGGGTAACAAACCAATCAAAAATAGGGTTATTATAATCTTTAAACATACTTGAAAGTGGATAACCACGTGCGTTGATGCCCGCAATTCCCCCAAAGTCTAGACCGTAACAATGAGGGCCTAAAAAAATGATCGCTTTGCCTGCATTTTCAGCATCAATAATATGTTGCTCACCACTGATGTTTGCTCTGTTTAAAATATGTTGGCGACTACGAAAAAAAAGCTCTCCTAATGACAAACTGATTTGTGCGACCGCTTTGATGTTTTTACGCATCAACTTATCTTTTTGTTGTGCACTCATTGCTGGGAAGCATAAACTGAGATTGGTGAAAGCCACTTTTTTACGTTTATCTAAAAATTTTCTGTTGTAAATTAAGTGAGCCATAAAAGCCGCAAATCGATCGCGAAGTCGCACAGGAAAATAACTAAATAAGAAAAGTAAAAAAAGTAGACACCAAGTTAACCAATATTTAGGTAAAAAATAGGATGCTTTTAAAGAGGTATCAAAATTGGAATTGTACTGAGTCATTATTAGGCCTTTAAAAAGCTAAAAATGAAGATAAGATGTGGGTGGCAGACTCCCCAGCAAACCCTCGGCACTTGAATCACCTACTATGGCTGCTGCCTTCCGGCTCTGACCAGGTTAATAAGTTATCAATGCGAGGAACCAAGAAGCCTACCATTGTCACTGTTATCAAGCAGTTGGGTAACTAACTTGATGCGGTGGATTATACGTATCTTAATGTTGAGATCAACTGCTATTTTCACTTTATCGTTTGAATGCTTAATTAAACAGCACAAGTTAGAGAAACAGCTTAATGGCCACCAACAAGAGGAGGATCGAAAATGCTTTTTTTAATTGTGGCGCAGGTAATGAGTGGGTTAATTTTGCACCAAATTTAGCAAATACCGTGCTACTAATAATAATACCTAACGTGGCGGGCAGATAAATATAACCCACACTGTGTTCTGGTAACGCCTCATTATTCCAGCCCATCAAAAGATAACCTATCGAGCCTGAGATTGCGATAGGAAAACCTGTCACCGCAGACGTCGCTATCGCCTGCGTTATTTTGACACGGTACAAAGTTAATATCGGCACGACCAGTGAGCCTCCAGCAATGCCAAATAAACCAGATACAATACCAATTGCACCGCCAAGTAATCCAAGTCCAACTCTTTTAGGTAACAGAAAGTGTCCTTTAGGTTGCCACGAAAACCACATTTGTAGCGCAACGGTTAAACTATAAGAGGCAAATAAAATTTGCAATAACTCACCAGAAAAAAACTCTGCCACGTAAGCGCCAAGCAAACCACCAATCAACATACCGATGCTTAATTTTAAAGCAAGTGGCCAATTAATTGCCGATTTTTGATGATGTACATAAATAGCACTGAGAGAGGTAAATAAAATAGTAGAAAGAGAAGTACCAACAGCAAGATGGGTCAATACTTCCTCGGGAAAATCAAGGTAACTAAAAGTAAAAATAAGCGTCGGCACAATAATAATACCGCCACCTAATCCAAATATACCCGCGATTAATCCTGCTAGTGCACCGAGTAGAATATAACCGAGTATGATCAGCATTAAATAATACCTTTGACAATTTTATCCGCTTTACTGCGGCGTAAACGTATCAATATTTTTTGAACATGCACAGGATAATCACTGAGTTCTTGAATTTGATCAGAGTGGCTAATAAGCTGAGTATTTAAAAATATCTGCTCTGACTCTTTCGCTAGTAGCGACGTTAATTGCTGTTTGGGATCATCAATTAACAAACCATTCTCAACATCTAACCGCCATGCACGCGGATTTAAATTATGCCCAGTCAGCATAATAAAACGCTTATCGACATATAAGCCTTTCAGGTGAAAACTATTATTTTCATGTTGCCATAAATTTAATTTTAACTGACCGCTTTGTAGCAAAGCTTGATGCTTCTTAGCAAAGCTTTTCAAGTTACTCTCATAAAGATAAGGGAGCGCACCAATGGTGGTAAACTTTTTTTCCTCAGGAATATAAAAGTCATTCGCAGTTTTATCCCCCACCACGATAGTTAACTGTACGCCACGCTTTAATAGCGCGCTAATATCACGCGCAATGGCAGAGGGTAAATTAAAATAGGGAGTGAAGAGTAATATCTCATTTTGCGCACTTTGTAATAACTTACGAATGGTTTTATTAAGCTTATTATGCCGAGCACCCAGACCACAAAGTGGCGTTACCGCTAAGCAATCAGCAGATCGCTCGCCTTCATAATTAAATGAAGCTTGTTTTAAATTACGTGAGAGTTTCTTATGCGCGACTTTCAATTCACTCATCGGGGTAATTATTTCGCTATTTAAATGTGCAACAGCCCCACTGCTGATGATCTCTTTATTTAAAAAAGAGACCATTGAATCTGCTAGTAGCACATTATTAATTAACCAATATCGATCATAGCGATAGCGCTCTTGTTGATGCAGGTAGATATTGTTGAAGCTTGCACCACTGTATAAAACCTGGCCATCAAAGATAAAACCTTTTAAGTGTTGTACGCCAAAAATCTCTTTGCGCTTAACTGGAATACCAATAATTTTGACACCTAGTCCTTGTGCTTTTTCAACCTTTTGATACCAAGATGCATTGGTTTCTGTCACTTCTTTCTCGCCGATCAATCCACGTTGCGCACGGTGATAATCGATACAAACAACCACATTTAATGCAGGATTGGTTCTTTTGGCATCGTATAGTGCCATTAAAATATCAGCGCCCGCCTCATCTGCTTCTAGATATAATGCAGTAAGGTAGATCCGATATTTGGCTTTTTTGATCTGCGCTAATAATTCAGCCTTAAAAGATTTTGATGAGAACAAACAATCAACCGATTGCTCATCAAGGGGGATTTTACGCAGATTATTTAAGAAAGCTAAGCTTTGGTTTATTCGACTACTCATGGCACTCTTTTTATACAAAAGGGCTACCTGATGAAAGGTAACCCTGTTTTTATTATCGATATGGATTAAATTACTTTTGCGATAGCATCACATAATGGTTGCATATTGTCTTTGGTCATACCCGCAACTGAAATACGGCCCGACCCAACAATATAAACAGCAAACTCATCTTTAAGGCGCTTTACCTGCTCAACTGACAGACCTGAAAATGAGAACATGCCGTTTTGACGGCTAATAAAGCTGTAATCACCTTTCACGCCTTTCTCTTTCAAGGTTGCTACAAACAGGTCACGCATCTCTTGAATACGATCGCGCATATCAGCAACCTCTTTATCCCACTGAGCATACAATGCTTTATCTTCTAAGATAGTGGTCACAATCGCGGCACCGTGTGCAGGGGGATTTGAGTAATTTGAACGGATACCCGCTTTAATTTGACTAAATGCTGAATCTGCAATTTCACTGTCTTCTGCAACTAAGGTGATACCACCTACACGCTCATTATATAAACCGAAGTTTTTAGAAAATGAGTTAGCCACTAATAACTCTTTATTGTATTTAGCAAAAATGCGTAAACCCTGTGCATCTTCCTCAATACCTTTTGAAAAACCTTGGTATGCGAAATCAAAGAAAGGCACCGCGCCTAAGTCAGCCATCAATTTAGCTAAAATTTCCCACTGCTCCAATGTTGGATCAATACCCGTTGGGTTATGACAACAACCATGAAAAAGAACCAGATCACCCGCGCCGACATTTTGCAAAGAAGCGACCATCGCATCAAAGTCTAAATCTTTTGTTTGTGCATTATAATAATCATAGCTGACAACTTTAAGACCCGCAGTGGTAAAAACGTTACCGTGGTTTGCCCACGTTGGATTACTTACCCAAATTGTTCTAATACCTAATTTTTTAATCGCAAAATCAGCGCCAATACGTAATGCACCCGTACCACCCGGAACTTGTGCTGTGCGCGCACGATTTGAGCTAATAATTTCAGCACCGCTACCAAAGAGTAATTTTTGCACTGCAACGCCGTAGGCTGCAATACCTTCAATGCTCAAATAACTTTTAGTTTTTTCCGTGGCAAGTAGACGTTTTTCAGCTTCTTTCACCGTGGCTAAAATAGGTGTTTGACCACTTTCATCTTTATAGATGCCGACACCAAGGTTGATTTTTTCACTACGTGTATCTTTTTTAAACGCATCGGTTAAACCAAGAATCGGATCTGCGGGTGCTGTGCTTACTTGTTCAAACATAATCTTTCCTTTATTAATATAAGTAAGTAATTCACTTTAATAATTGAAGTGCAGTTATACCATTGCAACACTTTGTTTATCAATTCATTCCGACAATTTCTTGTCTAAATCAGCAATTTTAGCTTTCCAAATAGCAGGCCCTTGGGCATGAACATTATTTCCATCGCTATCAACCGCAACGGTTACCGGCATATCTTCAACTTCAAACTCATAAATAGCTTCCATGCCTAAATCGGCAAAGGCCACTACACGTGCTTTTTTAATCGCTTTAGAAACAAGATAAGCGGCACCACCCACCGCCATTAAGTAAACAGATTTATTTTTTGCGATAGAATCCACCGTGGCTTGACCACGCTCTGATTTCCCTATCATGCCTAATAAACCTATTTCCTCTAACATAAAATCAGTAAATTTATCCATACGTGTGGCGGTCGTTGGTCCCGCAGGTCCTACCACTTCATCACCTACCGCATCAACAGGCCCGACGTAATAGATAAAACGTCCTTTAAAATCAAGGCCTTCTGGCAAACCTTTACCTGAGGTAATAAGTTCATGAATACGTTTATGAGCGGCATCACGGCCGGTTAGAATTTTACCCGACAAGAGTAAGGTATCGCCACTTTTCCAGCTCGACATATCCGCTTTACTGAGACCATCAACATTCACTCGCTGCGTATTCTCACCCACTTCACGAGTAATTTCAGGCCAATCACTCAATTTTGGTGTCTGTAACGTAGCTTCTCCACTGCCATCAAGGGTAAAATGGGTATGACGTGTCGCTGCACAGTTAGGGATCATCACCACGGGTTTTGAAGCGGCATGGGTTGGACAACTTTTAATTTTAACATCTAATACCGTGGTTAAGCCACCTAACCCTTGTGCACCGATGCCTAAAGCGTTAACTCTGTCCATGATCTCTAAGCGTAACTTTTCGTCAGTTGTTAATACATCTTTATTTTTTTGTGCTTTTTCTTGCAACTCTACAATATCAACGGGCTCCATTAATGACTCTTTTGCCATTACTGCCGCTTTTTCAACCGTGCCACCAATGCCAATGCCTAACATTCCCGGTGGACACCAACCTGCACCCATGCTGGGTACAACGGATTCAACCCAATCAGCAATCGAATCAGAAGGGTTTAACATCACCATTTTTGCTTTATTTTCAGAGCCACCGCCTTTTGCTGCCACCATCACTTCAACGGTATTACCACGTACCATCTCAATATGAACAACAGAGGGGGTATTATCTTGGGTATTTTTACGTGCACCAGCAGGATCACTAACAATCGATGCACGCAATGGATTACTAGGGTCTAAATAGGCCTTACGCACTCCCGCATCAACAAGCTCTTGTACGGTTAACTCTGTTTCAAAACGTACTTCCATGCCTATTTTAACAAACACGGTGACAATACCCGTATCCTGACAGATAGGACGTTTACCCTCTGCCGACATGCGCGAATTAATCAAAATTTGTGCAATCGCATCTTTGGCGGCTGGATTTTCCTCAATTTGATACGCTTTATCCATCGCGTCAATAAAATCGATAGGATGATAGTACGAGATAAATTGCAGTGCATTTGCAACACTATTAACAAAATCTTGCTGTTTAATAACGGTCATGTAAAACTCCAAAAAGTAGCTGATATCTATTCAATAGAATGGTAATCTGCCTCACAAAAACCACAACCCATTTGTTACAAAACTGTTGCCTAAATTCGAATAAATATGACTAACTGCCCTAATAACACCAATATAAACATACAAATTAAACCAATATCATTAACACAAACTCAATTTGAGCAAATTAAATATAATCTCAGCCAATATGAGTGGGCTATTTTTCTTGAGTCTGCTGATGATACCCATATTGATAGTCACTACTCAATTATCAGTGCCGAGCCGATTGCAACACTGCAATCGTTTGCGGGGAAAAACTGTTTTAAAATGGGTGCACGTTGTGAACGAACAAAGATTGACCCCTTTATTATCTTGAAAGAGAAACGAGAAGCCCTCTTCCCTTTACACGATATGCAACACAACAAAGAAAGCAAATTACCGTTTTTAGGCGGAATATTAGGCACACTCAATTATGAATTAGGTTATCAATTTGAAGAGATCAAAAATGATCAACAACCTAATGGGTTATCACTACCTGAATTAAGTGTTGGTTTTTATGATTGGGCACTGATTTTTGATCATAAAAAATCACTGTTTTTTCTGGTTACCCACCCGACCATTAAGCAACTAAAAACATCAAAAGAGCAGTGGAAAAGTCGTTTCAACTGGTTAATGTCACACGTTAAACCTCACAAAACAGCGCAACCATTTCAGTTAACAAATAATTGGTCTGCGAATATGGATAAACAACAATACAGTGAGAAATTTAATAAAATTCAGCAGTACATTCTCAGTGGTGACTGTTATCAAGTAAACCTTGCACAGCGTTTTAAAGCGAGTTACCAAGGTGATGAATACCAAGCTTACCAAGCTTTATTAGCTGAAAACCGTCCCCCTTTTGCTGCCTTTTTACGTTTACCTGAACAAGTTATTTTGTCACTGTCTCCTGAGCGTTTTTTAAAATTAACGGACCGTATTGTTGAAACTAAACCCATTAAAGGCACACGACCACGCTTTGATGATTTGACGTTAGACAAACAAAGCCAGAAAGCGCTGCAGCAATCAGAAAAGGATCGCAGTGAAAATTTAATGATTGTGGATCTACTGCGTAATGATATTGGCCGAGTTTGCCAAGCAGGTAGCGTTAAAGTACCCACGCTGTTTGAGATAGAAAGTTTTCCTGCTGTGCATCATTTAGTCAGTACTGTTATTGGTAAATTAGACACCTGCTATGGCGTTGAAGATCTACTGCGCGTTTGCTTTCCTGGCGGATCAATTACTGGTGCACCTAAGATCCGTTCAATGGAAATTATTGCAGAGTTAGAGCCTGATCGCCGTCAAAGTTATTGTGGTAGCATCGGCTATATTAGTGCCAATGGTGAGATGGACATGAATATAGCCATTCGTACTTTAGTCTGTTTTGAAGGTGAAATATATTGCTGGGCAGGAGGCGGTTTAGTCGCAGATTCGCAAGTAGATGCGGAATATCAAGAGTGTTTTGACAAGGTCAGTAGAATACTGCCTTGTCTTACTAAACTTAACAAATAGTAACTTATACCATTCCGCTTAATATAATGATCAGGTTTTACGCAGGGTAAATGACTAAGGTCAAGGCGCATGATTGAGTAATAGCCGGCTATTGCGATTGAATGCAACGCAGATATTAGTCATTTAAACCAGTA